>NZ_QTVL01000010.1:0-113073 GCF_003460565.1 Blautia sp. AF32-4BH
TTCTTATTTTTAGAAAAATATAGTTAATTCTGCATATTTTATATTTTATCTGAATTTTTTAAAAAAGACCGTACGCATCACACGCCGGTCCTTTTTCCACAACTTCCTTCTAATTTTTCCCCACGCGCAGAATCGCATCCTGAATATTTTCCACCGGAATCAGTGCGATTCCACCGATTTTCTCCACGGGCTTCATGCAGACAGCAGGTAAAATCACCCGCTCGAAGCCCAGTTTTTTTGCTTCCAGTACACGCTGTTCCGCCATGCTGACGGCGCGGACCTCACCGCTTAAGCCGACCTCGCCAAATACGACCGTTTTCTCATCGATCACCTGATCTTTGTAGCTCGATACGACGGCAAGTGCGATGCCAAGATCGATCGCCGGCTCATTCATCTTGATTCCGCCTGCGATGTTGACGTAGGCATCGCTTGTCGAAAGATTGACTCTTGCGCGTTTTTCCAGCACTGCCATCAGCAGGTTCACACGGTTGAAATCGCATCCTGCTGCGGTGCGGCGCGGGATTCCGAAATTACTGTGGCAGACCAGTGCCTGAATCTCGATCAGGATCGGGCGCGTTCCCTCCATGGAGCATGCGACAACCGAACCGGAAGCTCCCTCCGGCCGTCCGTTCAGCATGTACTCCGATGGATTTTTCACTTCCACGAGTCCCTCTGTCTGCATTTCGAAGACGCCGATCTCATTTGTAGAACCAAAACGGTTTTTGACGCCGCGTAGAATCCGGTAGGACGCATGACGGTCGCCCTCGAAGTACAGCACGGTATCTACCATGTGTTCCAGCACACGTGGGCCGGCCACATTACCGTCTTTTGTCACATGACCGACGATAAAGATCGAAATTCCCATTCCCTTTGCAATCTGCATCAGCACATTCGTCGATTCCCGGACCTGGGATACACTGCCCGGCGCGGAGCTGACCTCCTCGTTGTACATGGTCTGGATCGAGTCGATGACGGCAATCTCCGGCTTCTCTTTTTCCATGACGGCGCGGATGATGTCAAGATTCGTCTCACAGAGCAGGGACAGATTTTCATTAAATTCTCCGATCCGCACGGCGCGCAGTTTGATCTGGCGCAGGGACTCCTCGCCGGAAATGTATAAAACCTGATGTCCTGCTGTGGACAGCATGCGGCACACCTGCAGAAGGAGTGTGGATTTTCCAATTCCCGGATCGCCGCCGACCAGTGTCAGGGAACCCGGCACGATTCCTCCGCCGAGCACCCGGTCGAGTTCTCCGATTCCCGTCGGGATACGCTCTTCTTTTCCTGTTGAAATTTCCGTCAGATGCACCGGCTTTCTGCCCGCTGCGCTGTGGCTTCCGATCCCCTGGTTTCCCGCCGGTGTTTTGGCCGCCGTCGGTTCCTCCACAAACGTATTCCATTCTCTGCACGCCGGACACTGGCCCATCCATTTTGCTGACTCATAGCCGCAGTTCTGGCAGAAAAAGGCTGTTTTTTTTGCTTTTGCCATAGTTGTGTCTCCCTTATAATTGTCAAAAAAAGCTGCCGCACACGTTCTGCGACAGCCTTCTTTTCTTATTTCATCATGCTTTTACGATTTCTACTGCTACATTCTCTGCTTTTTCCAGCTCTACGCTGAAGGAAAGTTTTCCGCCGAGGTTTGTGGTCATGTGGCCAACGTTTACACCGTCGAGCAGCACCTTGTATTCGGTCTCTGCTTCCATTTCAACGGTGATCTGTGCATCCTCCGGTCCTTCTACTTTGAAGGTCATGCCGCCGTCGAATACGTTCAGATCGGTAACTGCGGTTCCCGGAACGGATTCGTATACGAACAGTCCGTTTTTCTCCAGCTTTGTGATTTCCTTAAAGGTTTTTACTTTATACAGATCTCCTCTGTGCTCAAAATCAGATTTTTTTGCCTTTGCCGCAAGCTCATAATCTCCGAAGCTGATGCCTCCGTCTGCCTCTGTGCGGATTAATTCTTTTACTACTGACATTTGTAAATGCCCTCCTGGTCTTGTCTTTTGTGGTGTTTCGTTTGTTTGTGAAAATCATACCATAATCAAAAAGATTTTACCATATAATTTATGGAATTTTATATTATTTTTTCTCAAGAACCTTAAATGTAATCTCTTTCTTATTCATTCCAGCCGCAACGGTATCGCCTTTTTTCACTTCTCCGTTCAGGATGGCTTCTGCGAGCGGATCCTCAATTTTGCTCTGGATCGCGCGTTTTAACGGGCGGGCACCGTACTTGCTGTCGAAGCTGTTTTCCACGAGATATTCTTTCACGGTGTCACGGACTTTCAATTCAATGTCCATCTGCTCCTTGCAGCGGCGCTCCAGATCTTTGAGCAGAATCTGCAGAATCTTCTTCATATCCGCCTTGGTAAGCTGATGGAATACAATAATCTCGTCGATTCGGTTCAGGAATTCCGGCTTAAACATCCGTTTGACTTCTTCCATCACCTGGCCCTTCATGTATTCGTAGTCTTTCCGCTCATCTTCTGTCGAAAGGAATCCAAGGCGTTTCGGCGCTACAATGTTCTGTGCTCCGGCATTGGATGTCATGATAATGCAGGTCTGTTTGAAATCAACTTTTCTGCCCTGCGCGTCGGTGATATGGCCATCATCAAGTACCTGCAGCAGAATGTTGAACACATCCGGGTGAGCTTTCTCGATCTCATCGAACAGGATCACACTGTACGGGTTGCGGCGCACTTTTTCAGAGAGCTGGCCGCCTTCCTCGTAGCCAACGTATCCCGGAGGGGAACCGATCAGCTTGGAAACGCTGTGTTTCTCCATGTATTCCGACATATCAACGCGGATCAGGGCCTGCTCTGTACCGAAAACTGCCTCGGCGAGTGCTTTGGAAAGTTCTGTTTTTCCGACACCGGTCGGTCCAAGAAACAGGAAGGATCCTGTCGGACGGTTCGGGTCTTTTAATCCGACTCTGCCTCGTTTTACGGCTTTTGCCACAGCTGTCACGGCTTCTTCCTGGCCGACAACGCGTTTATGGAGTGTCTGCTCCAGTCTTGCCAGACGTTTCGATTCTCCTTCCGCGAGACGCTGTACCGGAATTTTCGTCCAGGTGGATACGGTTTTTGCGATTTCTTCTTCTGTTACCTGCAGTTTTTTGTTTTTGCAACGGCGTTCAAAGCGTTTTCGGATCTGCTCCAGATCTTTTTCGAGCTCCTGCTGGCGCGCCTGCAGTTCTTTTGCCTGCTCAAAATCGCCGGCACTGATCGCGGATTCTTTTTCTTTCTGTACTTCGAACAGTGTCTGCTCCTCTTTTGCCATGTTGTCCGGCACCTGGTAGCCGGCGAGCTGTACGCCTGCGGATGCCTCATCGATCAGATCGATGGCTTTATCCGGCAGGAAACGGTCGTTGATGTAGCGGACGCTCATTTTTACGGCTGCTTCCAGTGCTTCATCGGTGATTTCCACGCCGTGGTGGCGTTCGTAGTATGGGCGCAGGCCTTTTAAGATATCAAGTGCTTCGCTTTCCGTCGGTTCTTCTACTTTGACCGGCTGGAAACGGCGCTCCAATGCGGCATCTTTTTCGATGTATTTACGGTATTCTTCCAATGTTGTTGCACCGATGAGCTGAATTTCTCCGCGGGAAAGGGACGGTTTTAAGATATTGGATGCATCGAGTGCTCCCTCTGCACCGCCGGCCCCGATGATGGTGTGAAGTTCATCGATGAACAGCAGAATATTTTCATTTTCCGTGACTTCTTTGACAACGCGTTTGATACGCTCCTCAAATTCACCGCGGTATTTGCTTCCGGCTACCATTCCGGAAAGGTCAAGGACAACAACTCGCTTATCGCGGATCGTTTCCGGCACGATGCCAAGGGCAATCCGCTGCGCCAGACCTTCCGCAATCGCCGTTTTTCCGACACCCGGCTCTCCGATCAGACACGGGTTGTTTTTTGTCCGGCGACTTAAGATCTGAATGACACGCTCAATTTCCTGCCCACGGCCGACAACCGGATCGAGTTTTCCTTCACGCGCAAGCTCCGTCAGATCCCGGCTGTACTGATCCAGTGCCGGCGTTTCGCTGGTCTGCGCTCCACCTCTTGTCTGCGGTCCGCGGCCGGTGTTTGTATTTCCGCTTGCACCGCCCTGCAGCGGTGCCTCGCCCATGGCAGTAAGGATTGCTCCATATAGTTTCTGAATGTTGATCCCCATGGTAAAAAGCAAACGGGTAGCAACACAGTCACTTTCTTTTAAGATTGCAATCAGCAGATGCTCGGTTCCCACAGCTCTGCTCTTAAAACGCGCTGCCTCCGCTTCTGCATTTTCAAGCACTCTGCGTACCCGCGGAGTATAGCCCGGTCGGGATTCGGTCACGGTGTTTCCGCCTGGTGCAATCAGACGGTCAATCAGTTCGGTAAGCTGTCCGGCATCTACGTGAAACTCAGAAAGCACCATGCCTGCTGTGCCATCCTCCACGTTCAGAAGTCCGATCAGAAGGTGTTCGGTTCCTACGTAATTATGTCCACATTTTTCAGCTGTCCTAACCGCATATGCCAGTGCTTTTTTTGCCTGACTGGTATATCCTTCTCTCATAATACTATTGTCTCCTTCATGTTTCGTCTGCGTAATTGCTGTAAATTTCATCTACAAGCTGATGTACTTCTTCTTTTGATATATTTTTGCAGACGGCTTTTGCAAGAATCACCTGCAGATCTTCGCGCAGTTCCTGCATGGCATACAGTTTATCCGCATCGATAGAGATAACGGCTCCTTTTCTTCGGTCAATCGAAAGAAGCCCCTCCTGCCGGAGTACGCTGTAGGCCTTATTTACGGTATGCATGTTGATTCCGATATTGTCTGCGAGCTGTCTTACCGAAGGTAGAGTATCTCCTTCCTGAATTCTGGAAGTGGCAATACCCAGAATAATCTGATTTCTCAGCTGGATATAGATCGCTTCATCGCTGTTGAAATCGATCTGTATTGTCTCATAATACATAGTTACACCCTGCTTTCTCGTATCGTTTTGTTATACATATGTTATAACAATTCGCAGACTTTGTCAACAAACGGTTTCCCTACCTGTTTTTCTCGTAGATGATCTGAAGACCTTTCAGGAGCAGATTCTCATCGATGATGATGTCATGTCTGCAGTGCGGAATCACAGCTTTCGCCAGACCTCCGGTAGCCACAATCGTGCATTTGCAGCCAAGTTCTTCTTCCATCCGTTCGATCATGCCGTCGATGCTGGCAGCGTTTCCATAAATCATACCGCCTTTCATACAGTCCAGCGTATTTTTGCCAATGACTTTTTTCGGTGCTGTCAGACTGGTCTGGCTAAGCTGCGCGGCATTTGATACGAGAGCATCCAGCGAAGTACGAAGTCCCGGAAGAATCACGCCTCCGATGAAGCTTCCTTTCTGATCAAGTACACTCATCGTCGTGGCAGTTCCCATATCGATAACAATCTGCGGACATGTGTATTCATTCAGCGCTGCTACTGCTACTACAACAAGATCGCTTCCTGCCGTTGCGGGGTCGTCCAGTTTGATATTAAGTCCGGTCTTCACACCGGGGCCGACAACTTTGACCGGCTTTTTAATCACTTTTTCTGCCGCACTCCGGCAGAGCTCTGTCACCTGCGGAACAACGGAAGAGATGATACCTCCTTCGATCTGCTCCACCGGAATCTCATACAGTTCCAGTACATTTTTCAGGCTGACTGCGTATTCCAGCTCTGTTTTTGCCTTGTCCGTGGAGAGTCTTTCGATGAAGTATGTTTTTTTCCCTTCCACACACCCAAGGACGATGTTCGTGTTGCCGATGTCTATTGCAAGGATCATGATTCGGGTTCCTCCTGTAAAAACTATGAAATGAAATTCTTGTGGTTTTATTATACATGGTGCGGTGCTTTGAGACAAGAAAAAAGACAGCAAGAAAAAGTCAATTAAGTCGATTTCATACTGTCTTCTGAATATTTCATTTTGAATTATCTATTCTTGTTGTTCACAAAAATAAATTTTACATCATTCTCAAACGTACGATTTAGCAGAATTTGCCCTGAAAATGTTTGAGTACTATACATTTTTACATCATTCTCCAACCATTACTTACAGATTTAGGGGAGGTGGAAAGTTTGAGTACCATACATTTTTACATCATTCTCAAACCATCGAGCTGCTGTTATCAACTGGATGCCGGTTTGAGTACCATACATTTTTACATCATTCTCAAACCGTAACAGATCTTTTGCAGGACGAATGGGCGTTTGAGTACCATACATTTTTACATCATTCTCAAACTATGGTACATGACGGAAGGGCGTGTAGCCTGTTTGAGTACCATACATTTTTACATCATTCTCAAACGTGCGGCAGACCATGAGTGTTGATTACCGTGGTTTGAGTACCATACATTTTTACATCATTCTCAAACGAGAAGCAAGCACGAGAGGAACGCCGGAGGTTTGAGTACCATACATTTTTACATCATTCTCAAACGAGAAGCAAGCACGAGAGGAACGCCGGAGGTTTGAGTACCATACATTTTTACATCATTCTCAAACGATTGTCAGGGCGTCCAGGGTTTCTGAAAGGTTTGAGTACCATACATTTTTACATCATTCTCAAACCCCCTGTCGGGATCGTGAACACTTTGCCGTTGTTTGAGTACCATACATTTTTACATCATTCTCAAACTTTGCTGTGGTTTGGCACAATTTTTTCTTGGTTTGAGTACCATACATTTTTACATCATTCTCAAACATGAAGTGCATCTTCACTGCCTGTTCCATTGTTTGAGTACCATACATTTTTACATCATTCTCAAACCTCGCTGCTGCGGGAACTGCGACCGGAGAGTTTGAGTACCATACATTTTTACATCATTCTCAAACTCATTGATTACACCAATATTATCAAGTCCAGTTTGAGTACCATACATTTTTACATCATTCTCAAACAGGCATGTGCGGCTGTTCAAACCAGTATGCGTTTGAGTACCATACATTTTTACATCATTCTCAAACGACCAGTTGCACCTCAATGATTCGGTAGGAGTTTGAGTACCATACATTTTTACATCATTCTCAAACTACTGATTTCTTATAATTTCCAAGTCAATTGTTTGAGTACCATACATTTTTACATCATTCTCAAACCTCAAATTTAAAAATGAACTGCTTTCATCTGCACAAAACAGGTACTCAAATATCCGATGGATATTAATAGACATCACATCCATCTTTGTCAATTATATAATATTCTCTCTGATTCGAAAAGTCCCTTTGTATATTTTCTATGAAAAGCAAGGATATTTCATAGTAGCATGCCATTTGGGAGAGTTTGTTTATTTGCGTTTCATTCAGATAGGACCGAATATTTATCAGAATCACCAGTTCTTTTTGGAGAAGTTCGGCCATAACTTTGATATATTGCGTCAATTTTTCCAGAAGCCCCATCTCTTTTTCGGTTTCTGTCTGAACTCCCATCAATTTTAGGAGTGCGCTCAAATCGATTTCCTCATTTTGTTCCAATTCGTACCCACTGACAGCTTCCAATTGATAGATGTATTTCTTCAGTTCCGCAATAATTCTCTGTGTTTCAAGAAACATTTCTTCATTTTGCGCACTTTTGACCAGCTCTGTAAATAACCGTTTTTGTATTCTGTGATCCGCAAAATCAAGAGAAAATGGCGTTAATATTAATTCCACATCTCTTTTCATATTCAGCTCTGTGTCAGCTTTAGAAAGTACGAAATTTCCCTCCTCTCCCTGATTTTGTTTTTGCAGCTGCTCCACATATTTTAAAAACAGCTCCGGTGATTCTATAATCCATTCCGTGGGACAGTTCCGATGAATCGCAATAGGTTTTTCCAAGTCCACATGTACCAGTTTCATAAAATCACCAGCCTTTCATCCGTATTCAACACTTCACTCTTTACGTTCCCAACAATCAGATCCATTTTCGCATACTGCTTCTCAGTCACCGTTAAAAGCTGTACCAGGCCTTCTTCCGGCTTATTTTTATGAATCTGATCCACGATTCCATTCACTGCAGTTGTATTTAACGCAAGCTTACAGTATACGGATTCCTGGAGCATCAGGAATCCGCTTTTCAATAAAAACTTTCGAAATCTCGCATATTCTCTTCTCTGATCGCCCGTCAGCACCGGAAGATCAAACAGTACCAATACTCTCATAAAACGATAACTCATAGGCCATAAAACCGGATCAATGCACTGTCATTCTCATTTAAGGCATCAAATACACTTTTACAGTAAATTTTTATGGCATTATTCACATACTGTGTTTTCCCGTCTATCATGACTTCGTTGTTTAATACATTGACCAACTGTATTTTTTCCTCATGCGTAAATTCTTTCCTCTGCATTTGGATTACTTCCCGGTCAATCAGAACACGGAACGGTTCCATCAAATCGGACGCCAGATTAAACTGATTAAACATATTATCATGAAAGAGTCCGAGCTGTGTAATATAACCGCTCGCTACAATTTCTCTCGCAAACGCAGACAACAAAATGCTATATCCGTAATTCAGCGCTGCATTTTCCGGACAATCCGCAGTTCTGGTAAATGTCATGCCGAACAACGCATTAAAATATACTTTTGCCGCATGCCCTTCCCGGTTTGTCTCATCGTTCCAGCCAATCTCCTGTAAATATGCTTCTAACAGACCCGCTTCTTCCTTTCCCAGATTTTTTAACAGTTCCTTCTGTTTTCGTATTTTTTCCGTCACAATCTCTGTCCAGATCGCTTCTTTACTGTGCCGGCTCCACTGAATCTGCTTTCTGATTTTATTGCTGGTATCATGACTTCCGTAATACCCAACCAGTTCCGACGATGGATTTCTCTTTTCATCGCAAAAAATCACTTTTATTTTCTTTTTGGTCAGCTCTGCCAGCAGACTTGCTGTGACTGTTGCTGCTGTTGACTCAATCAGAATGGTTGAGATTTCACTTAAATGTATTTTTGTTACTTCTTCATTTCGTACCACAAGATAACCAAGCTGATAGTCCAGCTTTGCCCGTTTGGAAATAACCACAATCCGCCAGCTCATAATGCATTCAGGTCTACTGCCTGCTCGTAAATACCGGTTGGCGATTGATGAATCATTTCGATTCGACTGCAATCGGTTATATTTTTGTTGAGATACAAAATTCCTGCTCTTCCAGATCCTCCAATTAATTTCAAATCAGCGGTAACACTCTGGCACTGGAAAAAATGTAAAATTTCATACAAAACGATACACTTTTCTTCTATGCATAATTCTTTAAATTTTTCTCTTTTTTCCGTTAATGTCTTTGCCTGTGCTCCAAGTTTTTTTGCATATACCGTATTTGTTAATTTATTTAAAAAGGTTTCATACAGCATCACCACCTTCTTTTCTTCTAAATGGTCGGAATCGTAAATTTTCAGTTCTTTATTCTGTTTTTTACGTTCCACGTACTGTACTATTTTTTTCAGTATTTCCATTTCTTCCTGGGAAAGTACCAGCTGATTTGCACCTTGCATCAATAGCTGATCTCCTGATCTTCCGGAAACCCACATATAAAATCCGTCCACACAAAACAGAGTATCTATTTTGATTTCCGGCACCAGCACTCGCGGATTCTTTAACTGTCTTTCCTCTTCCAGATACCGAATTATATTTTCTTCTGACTTCTGAATTTCCTTTTTCAGACGAATCGGCACATACTCGATTGTTCGTATTTTCTTTCCCTTTTTGCCCTCCGATTCTGCCAGCACAAAGTAAGCTCCCGCCTCTTTGTTATATCCTCCATACTTCTGTATATCACAAAGCCGTTCATCACTGCTCTTGATCGGAACCTGACCTTTTCCTTTTTTGACAATCTGCTGGTCAAACAATGCACCTGTTGCCTCATACGATCTTCGCGTCACAAGAATGTTGTTCTTTTCCATAAACTTTCGGACTGTCACAATGGTTCCGTTCCCGCCTTCCCAGGCAATTTCTCCGTTTCGTTCAATTCTTTCCTGTTCAAACATCTTCTTCAGATTATAACTTCTTCCCGGATTTTCCTTAATGAAGTGAATCGGATTTGATGTGAATTTTACAAAATATGCGTTGCCAACGACAATATTCAAATAAGCATCCTTCGCATGATGATAATCATTCATCTCCCGTACCTTCAGAAATTTAAAATCCTTACGGAACTTTGAAACGGTTGGCGCTTTCACATAAACAATCTGTGTATCCGGGATCACCTGCTGCAGAATACTTGCTGCCGCTTTTGTACTCTGACGAGTTTCCACCAGCTGCCTGGAAATAAATCCAGCCAATTCAGACGGTTCAAATCCATTTCCTCTTATCAGCCGTTTATATTTTTCTTCACTGATCAATCCGGCATCCACTAAAGATTTCCAGAATGGCTGCATTTTTTTCCGAACTGTTTCATCGATCGGATATTTATCCTCTTTCATCTGATTACACTTTTTCTTTACAAGTACCCGGTTATCCAGGCTATCATCCATCACTTTGGACTGTGGAAAAATATGATCAATGTCATACTTCTGATTATCCCACAATTCCTCCAGTTCAATTGTTTCACCGGAATACATGCATTTTCCTTTTTGCGTATAATACAAATACAGCTTGTCTCTTCTCATTTCCGCATCGGAACGCTTTTCAATCTCATCTATCCAGTCTTTTTCTTCCGCTTTACATTTTTTATAGAGTTCCAGCAGTTTCTTTTTTCTTGAAGTGGTTCTTCCCTGATCGTTTTTTTCTCTTGCCATTTCTATAAAAACACGTTTCGGTGGGTTTCCCATCACTTTACAGATTTCCTTTACAATCAAAAGGCTCTGCCAAATCTGCCGCTTCACTGCCGGTGATACGTAAAGTTCCTCGACTAATTCATACGAAATATCCCGTTTTTTCTGTTCGTTTCCATTCTTTTCTTCGATTGCCGATGCAAACAAATATTTTTCGCTAAGCAGTTGCATCAGATTGTCATTCGTCTCCCACAAAGCCCGAATAATAGACCATGCCTCTCCCGTTTCCGGTGCCGGTGCTTCCATCTCTTCCAAAAACACTTTTGAGAGTCTTCCCCAACCACGATACGGCAGTTTACTTATGCTGTCTCTTTGTTTTTCTGTCAACTCCGGAAACAGTTTCTTTAATCTCTGTTTCAGTATCGCTTTATCATCTCCAAACAGCGTTACGTTCAGGATGATGCATTCTTTTTCCGCCTGGTTCAGTGACAGATTTGTTAATTTCTCTTTAAAGTCATGGTATGCCGTAAGAGAACTCTTGAAATCACCATCAATTCCGGTAATTTCAACTTCTTTTCCGGTAATTCCTTCTTTCACTAAATAGTTTTTCAGTTTTTTCTGTGTAACCTTTCTGCTTTTCTGGAATACTTCTTCATATATTTTCTGTTTCTGCTCTACAGATATCTTTTCTCCATCCAAACGCAGATTATTTAATTCATTTAAAACTTCGTATTTGCTGTACAGCAGAGAATACTTTGGTAAAACATCTTCACTTGGCAGATAAGTACATTTATTCGTCATTCTTCGAATAAACTGCTCTGCACTTGCTTCCAAATCTACCATCTCATCGAAGTTCCATGGATATATTTTGCCTTCTTTTCGTACCGCCCAGTTACTCTTCTCCCCTTTTTTTCGAATTCCGTTTAAGGGTCCTACGTAGTACGGAATGCGGAATGTGAAAATCTTTTGAATCTTCTCTCCATTCTCTTTCAGTAGCGGAACTTTATCTTCCAGATTTTTCAGGATTGCATTTAATTCATATAAATGAATCTGATATGGAATGACACTGTTGTCTTTTACAGTCTGTTTCGGAAGAAACGTTCCCATTTCCATTTCCTTCTGCATGCAGGATGCTTTCGTCACATCTGATATCTTGCCCAGAATATTCTTTTTCAGATAACCGTAAAAGTCTTCCTGACTACATTGTTTTGGTGCCTTGATATACGCATAATAATTAGCTTTTTCATCCTTTTTTGCAAACAGTCTCTGATATTCTTCCCTTGAAAGATTCTCTCTGACCAGCTTTTTCAGATCTTTCAGATCTTTTTTATGCTTTTCATAAAGTGCCACTTTTGCCTCTGAAAGAGAAGAATAGTTCTGCAAAATATCAGCCAGAACAGCCCAATCGTACACTGCTTTTGCGTGTTCAATTAATACATATTTTTCTCCCAGCTCTGCTTCGATCTCTCCAGCGTATTCTTCATAACCTGCATCTGCGAAGCAAAGTTTTGGCCGTTCCAGTGTATCCATCTGTTTTTCCCCAAACAGATTTCCCAGTTTTGCTGTTCCACCGGTAATCAATCCCAGCCACTCTTTTTCACAGGATGTTTCTGCCCGCATTGCTTTTACTGCTTTTGTCTTTTTCGCAGATTTGGTCAATGTTCGGTCTTTTAAAATTGCCTCTATTTCCTTGCTTCTTTCCACTCCAATCTCGGAAGAAAAGCCAAGTTCTTCTGCCCGCACTGCTTCAAGGAACTGTTCAAATGTTGTCTGAAATTCTCTTACCTGTTCGATATTTCCGTTTAATAGAAAATGGCCTCTGTGTTTCATCATATGATGCAGAGCAAGATATATCAGGCGAATATCAGGCGTTTCGTCAGTTTCCATTAACCATTTTCTCAGATGATAGATGGTTGGAAACTGTTTATGATATTCTTTGTCTGTGTAATCATCATCCGCAAACAATGCATAGGGAAGTTCCGGACACTTTCCCTGCCTGTCACGCTTATCCTCTGGCCAGTAACGACTCTCTTTCATTCTGCGAAAAAATCCATCATCTATCTTTTCTACTTCTTCCGCAAAAATTTTCTGCAGCAATTCTATTCTCCAATTACGACGATCCAATCTTCGTTTTGCTGTCCGAAACCCTCTTCTCTCTTCTGCAGTCTGTGCACTGTCAAATAGCCGTACACCCCAAAGTGTTTTTCCATGTGCGCGCAAAATTTCGTACTTCTCATTTGTCACAGCCCATCCAACCGAACTGCTTCCCATATCAAGTCCGAGATAATATTCCCCTTTCATCTGTTCTTTCCTCCATTTTCTACATTTTATCTAATTTTACCATATATTTTGATTTTTTACATCTTTTCTTTCCTATTTTCAACAATTCTACTTCCTGGTTCTTGCTGTTCTCACAGTACTGAATCATAACCATGTTTCATTTCTAATTTTAGACAACAAAAAAACTGCTGTCTATGAAGACAACAGTTTTCGTTCCACACACTGTGGACCATCTAACGATGGCGTTTTCGATAAATCGTTATTTGAACTTATGATGTAAAATTTAGTATGGTACTAAACTATCTACACTATACTTCTATTTTTTCCTTTCGTCAATCTTTTTTAGAAAGTTTTTATGATAATTATTCCATTTTTTTCTCTTGCGTCCTTCTTGTTTTTATGGTAAAATATATCTTGTTCTGATTACGAACACTGCCGCTGTGGCGGAATTGGTAGACGCACTTGACTCAAAATCAAGCGGTGAATAACCGTGCCGGTTCGAGTCCGGCCAGCGGCATAGCTAAAAAAGATCTGCAAGAACGAACGTTGATGCAGATCTTTTTTTATTGTCTTCCCTTCAAAAAACAGCTTTTGAAAGAAAGAAAACCCCTTTCGAAGAACCGGCCATCTGCCGCATGGTTCTTTTTGAAAGGGGTTTTACTGTTGTTATCTCTTATTTATTTCCAAACATCTTTTCATATTCCGGTGTTCCATCCAGTGTAGCGAAGTAATCCTTCGGGGTTTCTGCGCGGCGGATGACTTCAAAGCTGCCGTCCTCTTTTAACAGAACCTCTGCAGATTTTAATTTTCCGTTGTAGTTGTATCCCATGGAAAATCCATGTGCGCCGGTGTCGTGGATGAAGAGGAGGTCTCCGACTTCCACTTCCGGAAGCATGCGGTCGATCGCGAATTTATCGTTGTTTTCGCACAGGGAGCCTGTTACGTCATATTTGTGGTCGCACGGCTGATCTTCTTTTCCCATCACCGTGATGTGGTGGTAAGCGCCGTACATAGCCGGCCTCATCAGGTTGACCGCGCAGGCATCACAGCCGATGTACTCTTTGTAGATGTGTTTCTGATGGATGGCGCGGGTAACGAGTCCGCCGTACGGTCCCATCATGAAACGGCCCATCTCCGTGTAAATTGCAACATCGCCCATGCCGGCCGGAACGAGGACTTCATCGTACACTTTATGTACACCCTCGCCAATCACGCGGATGTCATTGCCTTCCTGATCCGGTTTGTACGGAATTCCGACGCCGCCGGAAAGATTGATGAATTTAATCTTCACGCCTGTCTCTTTCTGCAGCTTTACAGCCAGCTCGAACAGTGTTTTTGCCAGAACCGGGTAGTAATCGTTGGTTACGGTATTACTCGCAAGGAAGGAATGGATGCCGAACTCTTCTGCCCCTTTTGCCTCCAGAATGCGGAACGCCTCAAAAATCTGCTCGGTTGTCATGCCGTATTTGGCATCTCCCGGATTGTCCATGATATCGGTGCTAATTTTGAACAGTCCGCCCGGGTTATAACGGCAGCAGATTTTCTTCGGAATGTAGCCTAATGTTTTCTCAAGAAAATCAATATGGGTAATGTCATCAAGGTTAATGATCGCACCAAGCTCTGCAGCCAGTTGATACTCTGCAGCCGGTGTTACGTTGGATGAAAACATGATTTTATCTTTCTCAAATCCCATCGCATCGGAAAGCATCAGCTCCGTGTAAGAAGAGCAGTCGCATCCGCAGTCATATTCACCCAGCATTTTGATCAGTGTCGGGTTTGGGTTCGCTTTCACAGCAAAATACTCACGAAATCCCGGATTCCAGGAAAAAGCTTCCTTTACCGCTTTCGCATTCTCACGAATTCCTTTTTCATCGTAAATGTGAAACGGAGTTGGTACTGCTGCTGCGATTTCTTCCAGTTTTTCTTTTGTTACAAAAGGCTTCTTCGTCATTCTCTTTTGTCTCCTTCTTCTGCTTATTTTGCCTGAATAATGTGAAGCATGTTTGTCATATATCCTTCACCCGTCACCTCGTTGGTGGCAGGGTCTCCGGCCGTAAAAATAACCATATCACCGCGTTCTACAAGCTCCTCACGGCGCACCATATACATAGCATGGGAAATGATGTTCTCCGTAGAATCTTCCTCGTATCCGGTCACCGGACGAACGCCCCAGTAGAGCTGCATTTTTCTTCTTGCCCATTCATATGGGGTAACGCCGTAAATCGGTACGCTCGGACGAAGGTTGGAGATCAGTCTTGCGGTCTGACCGGACATCGTCGGGGTCACAATGCAGGCTGCTTTGATGTGTTCTACCATAGAAACGGCTGCGCTTCCGACTGCCGCGGAAACATTCAGCTTTCCTTCCAGCGCTTTTCCATCGCGGTAATCTTCGAATTTCAGATAACGCTCCGTCTGCTCGGCAATCTCTCCCATCATGGTAACTGCCTCGATCGGATATTTTCCGGCTGCTGTTTCGCCGGAGAGCATGATCGCATCCGTTCCATCATAAATTGCATTCGCAACATCGGCTACCTCTGCACGGGTCGGACGCGGGTTCCGGATCATGGAATCCAGCATCTGGGTTGCTGTGATAACCGGTTTGTATTTATGATTGCATTTTTCAATGATGATTTTCTGTACATGCGGTACCTGGCACGCCGGAATCTCTACACCAAGGTCTCCCCTTGCAACCATCACACCATCTGCCGCATCGATGATGCTGTCGATGTTCTGCACACCCTCCGCATTTTCGATCTTGGCAATGATATCAATACGCTCTCCTCCGTTTGCCACAAGGAACTCACGGATTTCGTTAATTGCCTCTGCATTCCGGATAAAAGAAGCCGCTACAAAATCAATATCCTGTTCAATACCAAAGAGAAGATCTCCTTTGTCTTTCTCCGTGAGGTTCGGAAGATTGATCGAAACGTTTGGTACATTCACACCCTTCTTCTCTCCGAGCTCGCCGCCGTTTACTACGGTACAGACAATTTCCGGTGCATTTACTTTTTCTACGCGCAGGCCGATCAGACCATCATCGATCAGAATTGTGTCTCCCTCTTTGATATCGTCGGTAAGGCCGGTGTAGCTGACCGAACAGTGATCTTCATCTCCGGTCTCCTGAACGGTTGTCAGGGTAAAAGTCTGTCCGGTTACCAGATTTACTTTTTTGCCATCTTTCAAAACGCCGGTACGGATTTCCGGTCCTTTGGTATCCAGAAGGATTGCCACAGGAGTTTTCAGCTCTTTTCGAAGCTCTTTCAGCATATCCATACGCATTTTCTGCTCATCGTGGTCTCCATGAGAAAAATTAAAACGAGCAACATCCATTCCGGTTTCAATCAGTTTTTTCATCAGGTCACGGGAGTTGGTATTTGGCCCCATGGTGCAGACAATTTTCGTTCTTCTCATACTTTCTCTCCTTCTTTATCTTACATGTTCATGCGTAAACAGGTGATCCTGGCAGTATTCATAATTTCCGTTGCATCTGGAGCAGAAACGGAACTCCAGATTCGGATCATCCTTTTCAGTCCGCCCGCAAATCGCACATTTGTGTTTTGTGATTCCATTTAGATTGCGGTATTCGGCTTCTCCTCTTGATACGGCTTTTTTAAATTCTTTCCTGCGTCTGTTCTGCCGGAAAGAGTTATGTTTTCCCTTTCTTGTCATCAGGAAAAACACCAGGACGTTTGCCAGGGAACACAAAATAACAACACATCCTGCCCAGTTTCCGCTCAGAATGCTGGTAATCATGCTATAAGCAAGAAGTGCTACGTCAAGATACGCCAGCCATTTGATCTTGATCGGGATAATAAAGTACAAAAGCACCTGCATATCCGGAAAACTGATCGCAAAGCCAAGAAAAATAGAAAGGCTGATATAATAGGTGCTGAATGCAGTTCCCATCAGCGCCGGATACCCCTTCACTGCGTACTCGATTCCATACAGCAGGAAGGAACCGAGGATCGTCATCAGAATACCCGAAAAGATATAAACGTTATATTTGAAATCTCCCCAGGCTCTTTCAAGACTCGTTCCGATTGAGTAGTAGAAAAACAGCATAATAATCGTAAAGATGTCGAGACTGCTCGGCGGAATCAGAATCCAGCTCACCAGACGCCAGATCTGGCCATGCAGAATATAGTATGGTTCCAGCGTCAGATACTGTCTCATGATGGGAGCCGCAAGCGCAATGATATATCCCGCAATGTACGTTACGATAATGTACATCGTCAGATGGCTTAACGCATATCTCCCATATTTTCGCTCCATTTTGTCTAAAAAATTCATGCACACTCTTCCTTTTTGTTTGTTTTATTTCACCGGCTTTCACTGCCCGAAAATACATTCTCATTATACGTGCTGCCTTTTCGTTTGTCAAACGGTATAACGGTGAATTTCGTCTCTGAAAAAGAGCTTTACGAATGTTTTACTTTCCGGTATAATTTATTAGAAATCTTTTCCAGTTATTTTATAAATATACGAAAAAATTCAGGAGGACTTTATATATGGCAGGATCATCATTTGGTACCATCTTCAGACTGACCACCTGGGGAGAGTCTCATGGAAAAGGCGTGGGCGTTGTTGTGGACGGAGTGCCGGCCGGCCTTTCGCTTTCCGAGGAGGATATTCAGGTTTACCTCGACCGCAGGAAGCCGGGACAGAACCGCTTTACCACAAAACGGAAAGAATCCGATACCGTTCAGATTTTATCCGGCACTTTCGAAGGAAAAACGACCGGTACCCCGATTTCCATGGTGGTATGGAATGAGGATCAGCATTCCAAAGATTACAGCGACATTGCTTCCTATTACAGACCGGGCCACGCCGACTATACGTTTGATGCAAAATACGGTTTCCGCGACTACCGCGGCGGCGGACGCTCCTCAGGACGCGAGACGATCGCACGCGTGGCTGCAGGTGCCATTGCCTTAAAAATGCTCTCTGAGCTTGGCATCACCGTTTCCGCCTACACCCGCTCCATCGGTGACGTGGAAATCCAGTCTTTTGATGCCGCTGAAATCGCGAATAACGCCCTGAATATGCCGGATGCAGAGGCTGCCGAAAAAGCTTCCGGGCTTTTAACAAAAGCCATGGCGGAAAAAAATTCCGTCGGCGGTGTGGTCGAATGTGTCGTTCACCATATGCCGGCCGGTGTCGGCGATCCGGTGTTTGAAAAGCTCGATGCCAACCTTGCAAAAGCACTCGTCTCCATCGGCGCCGTAAAAGGCGTGGAAATCGGAGACGGTTTCTCGGTCTGCACAGCTACCGGGCTTACCAATAACGATGCCTTCCATGTAAATGCGGACGGCTCCATTGTCAAGCTGACCAACCACGCCGGCGGTATTTTAGGCGGTATCAGCGACGGAAGCGATATCGTTGTCCGGGCTGGTTTCAAACCGACCCCGTCCGTTGCTGCTTCCCAGCAGACCATCAACAAAGATGGTGAAAACATTGCCATCGAAATCAAAGGCCGCCACGACCCGATCGTCGTTGCACGCGCCGTTGTTGTCGTGGAATGCATGACCGCTCTTGTCCTGGCGGACGCACTGCTCGTCGGCATGAGCGCCAAACTGGACAATGTAAAGAAAGTCTGGGCTCTGGACGAGAAATAAAGGCCGGACTGCTTCTTTCTGGCTTCAACACAAAAAATGCCTGCGGGATACAGTTCTTCCTGCAGGCATTTTTGCGTTATTTTTTTAGTGAACGCCTTTTTTCGTAATCAGAATACAGTTCGGCGTCTCCACTTTCATCGGGCGGCCTTTCTGAACCAGCACGTTTTTCTCATAATCAACGGTAAATGTTGTGATCGTGTTGGACTCATGGTTTGCCACTGCGATATGTTTTCCGTCCGGGAACATTGCAATATCCTTTGGATATTCGCCGCTGATCGGAAGTGCAAACTTCTTCTCCAGGCAGCCGGTCTCCGGGTCGATATGGAACATTGCTACGGTATTGTCTCCGGCTGTAGAAGTAAACAGGTAGTGGTGATCCGGGGAAAGGCACATGCCGGATGCAGCGTCGTGCGCCTGGTCCACGTTCGCGGATGTGGTGCTGATCGACTGCAGTTTTTCAAATTCCGGTCCGTTTCCCGTATCACGGTAGCTGAATACATCGACTTTGTTCATCAGCTCGTAAATGACATACGCGTATTTTCCGGATTCACTGAAAACGATCTCTCTCGGACCGGATTCACGCTCACAGCGTAGGATATCCACCAGTTTCAGGCGGTCACGCTGTGTGTTCAGCTTGTACATTTTGATCTGGTCAATGCCGTTGTCGACTGCGCAGACATATTTGTTGTCCGGTGTAGGAACAACACAGCTGACATGCGGGCGGAAGTTACGCTCTGCCACACTGCCAAGGCCCTTGTGGAACACGCCGTCCATCAGACTTCCGAGGCGGCCGTCCTTATGGGTATGTACAACGGTTACTTTTCCGTCATGATAGCCTGCCACGAACAGGTATCTTCCGGTTTTGTCCACCGACAGATAGCAGCCGCGCATGCCGTCGATGTCTACTTTGTTGATCGGGGTCAGGTCTCCGTCATCCTCCACTGCAAACACTGCAACGCCTTCATCTGCAATCGAATACAGGTATTTGCCGTTTAAGGAACGGGCAATGTGGGAAGAGTTGTTGACCGGTATGACTTTTCGCTCTGTCAGAGTGCCTTCTTCTACATTTACATCATATAAATGAATACCAATGCTGCTTCCATGGGTATAAGTGCCTACATAGGCTACGTACTCATCCTTCATGTTGTTTTCATCCTTTCTGCCTTCTCGCACATCGTGTGAATTTTCTAAAAATATTTTAACACAATTTCCGCGCCACGACAACGAGGAAAACGGATTTTTGATATGTAAACGGTAACACTTTATTTTTAGACACAGGATATTCTCCTGCAGAGAATTTTTTAGATATTTCTATTGTTTTTAGATTGTAAGAGTTGAGGTTTCCGCTGCATACCATTTTCATTTTCTACGCTCTCGTCAGACTGATTTCCTGACTCATCATTCCCTGCAGTTTCTTGATTGCGCGGCTGTACTGGCACTGCAGCGCCTGCTCGCTTTTCTTGCAGAATCCGCTGAGCTCTTTGTAGCTGAATCCATATGCTCTCCCCCAGAAAATGCGCTGATCCATCGGATTCAGGTTCTGGATGCAGTTCTGCATCACCATTCGTTCCTCAATCTCGGCTGTCGCGCCCGCCTCCCCTTCATTTCTGTTCTCTTTCTGATACTGTGTATAGGAAACTTCATTCTGATAATAATGTTTTCTGCGCTGATTCTTGATCTTGTTTTTTGCCACACAGAACAGCCATTTCGTCATCTCTTCTCCTTCGAGATCGGCAACGGTTTCAAATTTTACCACCAATACCTCCCATACATCGTTCAGCACATCTTTCGCCGTCTCCCGGTCATTGTTCAACTGACCGCAGATATAACGGAACAGCACATGACTGTTTTTCTCGAATATGATCTGAAAAAATCGTTCCTCCTCTTGTCTCATACACTTCTTTCTCCCTCCTGTTATTTCGCTGTCCTTCTCTTCCGGGCCCGTCATATATGTAATGTGTTGAGACTATCGAAATCTTTCGTTTTTTCAGAATATTTCTACTACTTGACCTTATTACTTTTGTTAATAAAGCAAAATATTGCGTTATAACTGCACCGCGGCGCATAATCAAATTTTTTCTTTCGAAACCAGAAATTACTGTTCTGACAAAAAAATTCCCGCAGAAAGGAGCTTTCTTCCTCTCTGCGGGAATCTTCTATTTTGGTTTTATTTTATTTAAAGTAAGCAACACCGGACTCAAAGATCTTCAGATCCTGCTCTCCGTAGATGTTGACTGCTACGCCGTTGTCGCGGCGCTCTGCGTGTGCCATCTTACCAAAGACACGGCCGTCCGGGCTGGTGATACCCTCGATTCCGCAGTAGGAACCGTTGACATTCCAGTACTCGTCGTTGGTCAGGTTTCCGTTGACATCGCAGTAGCGGGTTGCAATCTGGCCGTTTGCCATCAGCTTGTCGATCCACTCTTTCGATGCTACGAAACGTCCCTCGCCGTGGGATGCCGGGTTGGTGTAAACACCGCCAAGCTCGGCGCCTGCCAGCCATGGGGATTTGTTGGTCACAACCTTCGTGTAAACCATCTTGGAAATATGGCGTCCGATGGTGTTGAAGGTCAGAGTCGGGGAATCCTCCGTCTGTCCGAGAATCTCACCGTACGGAACGAGTCCCAATTTGATCAGTGCCTGGAATCCGTTGCAGATACCAAGGGCAAGTCCGTCTCTCTCATTCAGCAGTTTGGTAACAGCTTCTTTGATCTTCGCATTCTGGAATGCGGTTGCAAAGAATTTTGCTGATCCATCCGGCTCATCACCTGCGGAGAATCCGCCAGGGAACATGATGATCTGCGCCTGGTTGATGGCTTTTTCAAAGGCATCGACAGAACCGCGGATGTCTTCTGCGGAAAGGTTGCTGAATACCTGAGTGATAACTTTTGCACCGGCACGCTCGAAAGCTCTGGTGCTGTCATACTCACAGTTCGTTCCCGGGAAGACCGGAATGAATACGGTCGGCTGTGCCAGCTTGTGGGAGCATACGTGGATGTTCTTTGCCTGATAGCAGCTGTCTGCAACAATTCCGTTTTCGTCTGCTGCTGCCACATTCAGGGCATCTACCTCCGGAAGCTCTGCCCCGGATACGGTCTTGAATACTTTTTCCAGCGGTTTGTTCCATGCGGAAACGGCCTCGCGGATGGTGATTTCGGTGTCTTTATAGGAAAGAACCGGTTTGTCTGTCACTTCACCGATGACGGTGTAGGTGCTTGCCAGCTCTCCGACTTTTTCAGCCGGAACTTCGCAGATCAGATCTGCAATATATGGAGTAAAGAGATCTCTCTCGTCTACATTGTGCTCGATGGTTACGCCGAGAGCATTACCGAATGCCATCTTGGATACGGCTGCTGCGATACCCTGACGGTCTACGACATAAGCGGCTTTCACACGGCCGTTCTGCATATCCTCATGCAGTTTTCTGTAGGTTTCCATGACGCCTTCGTACTCTGGAAGCAGATGTGCGTCGACTGGAAGGTGGATCCACACGAGTTTGTCTCCTGTGTTTTTCAGCTCCGGAGATACTACATCTTTTAATTTTGCAACGTCAACCGCGAAGGATACGAGTGTCGGCGGTACATCGATATGATTGAAGGTACCGGACATACTGTCTTTTCCTCCGATAGACGGCAGGCCGTAGCCCATCTGTGCGTCGTATGCACCAAGAAGTGCTGCGAACGGCTGGCTCCAGCGGTGCGGATCCTCAGTCATTCTGCGGAAATATTCCTGGAAGGTGAAGCGGACTTTGCTGTAATCGCCGCCGACTGCCACGATGCGGGACAGGGACTCGGTTACGGCATAGACTGCTCCGTGATACGGGCTCCAGCTCGATACGTATGGATCAAAGCCGTAGCTCATCATGGTAACGGTGTTGGTCTTTCCATCCGGAACCGGCACTTTTGCAACCATGGCCTGAGTTTCAGTCAGCTGATATTTTCCACCGTACGGCATCAGCACGCTGGCTGCTCCGATGGAGGAGTCAAACATCTCGACAAGACCTTTCTGGGAGCATGCGTTGAGGTCTGACAGGGTGGACAGCCATTTTTCTTTCACGTCGGCAATGTCACCGCTTCTTTTTAACGGGGTGTCCTCTGCTTTTGGAATCTCTACGAAGACATCATTCTCCTGATGTGCTCCGTTGGTATCCAGGAATGCACGGGAAATATTGACGATCTCTTTTCCTCTCCAGGAGAGTACCAGACGCGGGTCCTCGGTTACGACTGCAACTTCGGTTGCCTCCAGGTTCTCTTCTGCGGCATATTTCAGGAACTGCTCACGGTCTTTCGGGTCGATGACAACGGCCATACGCTCCTGGGACTCGGAGATGGCGATCTCGGTTCCGTCGAGGCCGGCATATTTTTTCGGTACTTTGTCCAGATTGATCTTAAGGCCCGGTGCCAGCTCGCCGATGGCAACGGAAACTCCGCCTGCACCGAAGTCGTTGCATTTTTTAATCAGAAGGCTGACTTCCTCGCGGCGGAACAGTCTCTGCAGTTTACGCTCAGTCGGTGCGTTTCCTTTCTGTACCTCTGCACCGCAGGTCTCGATGGATTCTGTCGTATGTACTTTGGAGGAACCGGTTGCACCGCCGCAGCCGTCTCTTCCAGTACGGCCGCCGAGCAGAATGATGATATCGCCCGGATCGGAATTTTCGCGGACAACGGCACGGCGCGGTGCTGCTCCAAGGACAGCTCCGATCTCCATACGTTTTGCCACGTAGTCCGGATGGTAAACTTCTTTGACATAGCCGGTTGCAAGACCGATCTGGTTTCCATAGGAGCTGTAGCCGTGTGCTGCTTCTCTTACGAGTTTTTTCTGCGGAAGTTTTCCTTCGAGTGTCTCGCTCTGCGGACGGGTCGGATCTGCGGCTCCGGTCACACGCATTGCCTGATATACATAGGTTCTGCCGGAAAGCGGGTCACGGATTGCACCGCCAAGGCAGGTTGCTGCACCACCGAACGGCTCGATCTCGGTCGGGTGGTTGTGGGTCTCGTTTTTGAAGTTGATCAGCCACTCTTCGTCTTTTCCGTCTACATCTACCGGTACGACGATGGAGCATGCGTTGATTTCATCAGACTCTTCCTGATCTGCGAGTTTTCCTTCGGATTTCAGTTTTTTCATTGCCAGAAGGGCAAGGTCCATAAGGCAGATGAATTTGTCGTCACGGCCTTTGTAGAGTACCTCACGGTCGCTTAAGTAGCGGTCGTAGCTTTTTTTCATCGGCTCGTAGTAGTCGCCTTCGCCGAAGGTCACGTTGGTAAGCTCAGTGGAGAAGGTGGTATGGCGGCAGTGATCGGACCAGTAGGTATCGAGTACGCGGATCTCGGTCATGGATGGATTGCGTTTTTCTTCGCCGCGGAAGTAGTTCTGGATATGCAGGAAGTCTTTGAAGGTCATGGCAAGGCCGAGGGAATCGTACAGGGCTTTTAATTCTGCCTCCGGCATGTCGATGAATCCGTCGAAGATTTTGACGTCTGCCGGCTCTTCAAATTTTGTCACGAGGGTTTCCGGTTTTTCAAGTCCTGTCTCTCTGGAGTCTACTGGATTGATGCAGTGTGCTTTGACTGCGTCAAACTGCTCATCAGTCATCTCTCCTTCGATAACATACGTAACGGCGGAGCGGATGATCGGCTGCTCGTCTTCTTTTAAGAACTGCACGCACTGTACGGCAGAATCGGCTCTCTGATCAAACTGTCCCGGAAGGAATTCTACGGAAAATACTCTCGCACCTTCTGCACGCGGGAAATCTTCCTGATAGCAGATATCAACCGGCGGCTCTGCAAAGACTACTTTACATGCTTTCTCATATGTCTCATCACTGATATTTTCTACATCGTACCGGATCAGCTCCCGTACGTTGGTTACGGTCTGGATGTTCAGATAGTGCTTGATTTCATGCTTCAGATCTTTCGCCTTAATCGCAAATTCCGGCTTTTTCTCCACATAAACGCGTCTGACTGTACTCATTTTTATCCTCCATTTGTCTGAATCATAGTCCCCCAAAAACGGGACAATCTTTCGTTACTTACAGAATAGCATATTTATCTTTATAAATGAAATTAATATATCTTATATGTTTTATAAGTTTTGTTTCTTAATAGACGGACGCATTTCATTTTTTCTGCACTACCATCCCACTCATCACCCATTCTCTCCTGTCCTAAACCGTCAGGCCCGCGCACTTTCTGGTGCGCGGGCCGTCCGTTTCCGTTTTTACATTCTATATTTCGCTTTTTTCTCCCGTGTCCGCAGTGCATTCCCCGCCTTTGCCGGCCGGTACAGCAGCATACAGGTTCCCGCATTCATAACAAGCGCACAGCACACATCCGATACGGAGTGCTGTTTTAAAAACATGGTCGAAAACACAATCAGCACCGTCAGGCCCAGGCAGACGTTTCGGAATACCGGGCGGTTTTTGAGCTGCTCGCTGTGTTCTACGGCAACAGCTACGGCTACGGAATTATATACGTGAATACTTGGGAATACGTTGGTCGGTGTGTCTGTCAGGTAAAGGCCTCTGACCAGATCCGTGAAAATGTTCTCCCGTGGGAATACCGTCGGGCGCAGGTTCTGGCCGTTCGGGTACAGATAGGAGATCACGAGGAACGCCGTCATTCCGATTCCCAGGTTGATAATCAGCTGATAATATTCTCTGCGGTTCTTGTTGCAGAAGCCGAAATAAAGGACAGACCATGCAATATATCCAAACCACATAAAATAAGGAATCACAAAAAACTCACAGAACGGAATCATATCATCAAACGGAGTATGAATCAGATGATAACCTTTCGTAATGTGAGTTTCCAGATATTGAAAACATTTCAGATAGAAAATACCATAAACCACTACCGGAAGAAAATGCTTATATTTTTTTATTGTCTTCATAGTTTCCCTCCACTTTTCTGACGAGGTTTTTCTCTTCAACCTGCTGAAATTATAGCACACCGAAAACCGAAGTCAATAAGCTTTATTATTTTTTAAGAAACAATTCATCGGTTTCTGAAAACCGTCCTTGGGATGGAAATGTTCAAAGATCGCCGCATCGAATTTTTTCCGTGTCCGGTTATATACATGCTCATCTTTTACCGTCCATGCAAATGCCGGTGTCCGAAACAGCATACGGTCGATCAGGAAGCCCGGGCAGTCGGCATAGCGGTGGTCGTAGGCGATAAAATCCGGTTTCCCGATAAAATTCAGCATCAGATGACGCGCCATTATCCGCAGGATCAGATGCACCTTATCATTCTTTGAAAAACGGCCGGAAAGCTGGCCGCGCAGCGTCTGCGGCATGTGGCGGCGGCACCAGCGGAGGGCCAGGCTGTTGAAGGATTCCATGCAGAACATACCGGTGTACCCCTCCATCTCCTTCTGAAATCCCGCACAGACCGCCGTGGAAAGTCCCGGCATCTTGATTTCGATTAAAAGCGGCACGCGGCCGTCTACCGTCTGCAGTACCTCACGAAGCAGCGGAATCTTTTCCGTGCTGTCGCCCAGATGGAACTGCTGGAGTTCCTCATACGTATAATCGCTGATTTTTCCCTCGTTTCCACACATCCGCTTCATCGTGTCGTCGTGGAACACCACAATCCGGCCATCCTTTGTGATCTGAATATCCAGCTCGATGGCATATCCCTGCTCCGCCGCGCGGGCAAAAGCCGGAAGAGAATTCTCCTGAACTCCCTCCGCCGCGTTCCACAGACCGCGGTGCGCATAATTCCATTCCGCAAATTTCAGACATTCCTGCCGTCTCGATGTAGCCGGCAGAATGGAAAAGAAATAACCTGCTGCCAGGACGGCAAGCACTGCAAAAAATATGATCCAGAACATCATCTTTCCATCCCTTCTTTCACCCAGTCGCCCAAAAGGCGGAGACGCTCCGTTTCCAGTCCGATCCTTTCCTCCGTGCGGTGTCCGCCCGATTCTCCGTCCAGGTGGACCGGTTCCGCGCGGTCTGTCTGAAAGGAAAGGCTGCTGCACCGCTCCATATGTACCTCAGGAAATCCCGTGTGGCGTCCAAACAGCGCCATCGGCAGAAGATAGCTGACTTTCCATTTGGCAAGATTGGAAACCACCATCACGTCGAGCAGATCATCCGTCCCGTCCGCCTCCGGGCAGAAGCAGAAGCCGCCGCCTTCGTACGGAAAATTCATTGCCACTGCAAAAAGAACATTTTCAAACGAACGGTGTTCTCCGTTTTCCAGAGCTGCATCCAGCGTGAACGGTTCGAGATAAAAGAGCTGCCGCAGTGCAATCATCACATACGTAAGTTTTCCCAGATGCAGCCGGTTCAGCGTATTCTTGATTTTTGATGCCAGCGCCTCGTGGCAGATGCCTGCATCAAAACCGATGCCGGTGCTGACGAGAAATCTCCGCTTTTGGCTGCCAAGAAGCGCCGTTCCAATGTTGATCTCCTTTTCCTCCCCTTTCAGCACAGCTTCCAGCGCCTGCAGCGGATCGGAGGGAATTCCGGCACCGCGCGCAAAATCGTTGCCGCTTCCCGTTGGAATATAACCGAACTTTACATCCGACAGGCTGGTGATTCCATCGACCGCCTCATTCGCCGTACCGTCTCCGCCGATCACCAGAAGGACATCATCGGGATTCCATACCCCTTTCGCGGTCAGCCGTGCTGCCGTCTCCCGTGCGCTTCCGTGATACTTTGTCGGATATACACGAAATTCCGTCCTGCGCCGCTCAAGCTCGCCCTCAATCACCGGCCACAGCTTCTCGCCGCGCCCCGACCGCGATTTTTTATTTACTATAATATGATACATCAAAGTCATACCTTCCTTTTTCTTCTGTAAAAAACCACTTCAAATCACCTGAATCATGTTCTTACGCAGCGAAACAACAAGTGTTTCACTGCTGAGTGAACAGTAACCAAATCAGCCATATTGTAGCAGTTTTCCCCGCAAACCACAACTATCTTCACAAAATCTTAACTTGTTGCCGCCGTAAAAATTCCCGCACCCCTGTCTTTTCTTTCTTGACAGACCTTTTTGTTCTGCTAAAATAAAAAGTACCGCGGTTTCGTCCGCAGAACGTCACTCATTTCTGAGGAGGTTTTTATGAATTTTTACGATATGACACGCGCAGGGAGGATGATAAGATGAAGCTCTCCCCCGCATTTCTCGCTTATAAACTAAGCAGCGCTTTTTCGGTTCTTGCACCGGAAAACCTGCCGCTCTCCGGCACACTGGAGCTGCCTGTTCTTTATCAGACAGGCTCCGCAGCCACTGCGCACCGTGTCTTTCTCTGCACAGAAGAACAGATCGGCTCTCTTTCCTCCCTCCCGGAAGAAAGCAGCTCCCTTTTTCTTCTCTGTACCGAAGAACTGCCGGAGGAACTTCCGGTTCCGGTTTCGATCGCCGTTAAGAGCAGCGTATCCGCTGTTTTTTCGTTCCTGCAGGAGCTTTTCTGGACGTACGATTCCTGGCAGAAGGAGCTGATGCAGGCACGGCTCGACGGAAAATCGATCCAGCATCTTTTAAATCTCTCCCTGCCTGTTTTTGCCCACCCCCTGATGGTGGTCGGCATGGATTTTTCCATCATCGCCGCAGCGTCCGAAGAACCTTCCTTTTTTCCCGAGAAGGTGTTTGGCTCCCTCGATGCAACGCGCCCGCTTCTGCTCTCCTTGACAGAAAGCAGCGAATACGCGTCCGTCCGCGATCTCGATGGATGGTTCCGCTTTCCGGATCACGTAACGGGACTTGGTTCCCTCTGCGTCAACATCACGCAGCATGGTCAGAGCGCCTACCGCCTGCTGCTCCTCGACACAAAAAAGGATCTTTCTGATTCCGAAGGCTTTCTTCTTGAATTTCTTGCAGAAATGATCCATCACGCCTTCCTGCACAATGTGATGCAGAAAACCTCGCCGGCGCAGTCGCTTCACACCGTGCTGCTCCGTGCCCTCGACGACCGGATGGCCGACTATATTGCGGTCAGCCAGGCTCTCGATGCGCTCGGCTGGCATTCCCGCCACACCTACTGCTGCCTCTATCTGCAGCTCTCCGATATGGATCAGAAAAACCTGACGGCAAACTCGGTCTGCGCCTATCTGGAAAATATTCTGACCGGCTGCTCCGCGTTTCCGCACGGCGGCGGTATCGTTGCGTTCTTTAACCTCACGCTGTCCGATTTTTCCATGACCGATCTGATGGAACGCATGGTGCACTTTGTGGAGGACAGCTCCTTAAATGCCGGCTTTTCGCGCTGCATGAACGGCCACATGAATCTGCGCCGCCAGTATATCCAGGCAAAAATCGCCCTGCAGTTCGGCACGCGAAAATACCCGGACAAGCGGATGCATCCGTTCAACGATATCTCGTTTGACTACATCCTCGATCAGGCAACAAAAAAGCTCCCAGGCTACATGCTGTGCCATGAGAGACTTCTCTTTCTGCAGGAGCACGACGACAGCTCCGGCAGTGACTATATGCGGACGCTCCGCTGCTATCTGGACAACCACTGCAATGTCGTCCAGACGGCGCGTGAGCTTTTTATCCACCGCAGTACCCTGCTCTACCGCCTGGAAAAGATCAAGGAAATTTTAGAATCTGATCTTTCCAGCCCGGATGAAATTCTGTATCTGATGCTTTCGTTCCGTTTTATCGACCTCGAGAACGAAGAAGAAAACCGTTCTGGATCTTCGCAGCCAGAAAAGCACAGATAAAACCAACCGCAATTCCCGCCAGGACATCGGTCGGGAAATGCACAAACAGATACAGTCTGGAAAATGCAATCAGGCAGGCCAGAATCAGTGCGGCAGCTCCTTCTTTTTTGTGCATCACAAAAATAGAGACTGCCGCCGCAAACGAGGCTGCCGAATGGCCTGATGGGAAGGAATAGTCCTTCGGAGCGGCAACCAGCAGCTTTACCTGCTCGTCAATCCAGCACGGACGCGGGCGCGCTGCCAGCGGCTTTAACACCAGATTACATAAAATCAAATCTAAAATCAGCGCGATCGCCATTCTTACACCGCATTTCCGGTATTTCGGAAGGATTAAGAAAACGGCAGTCAGCGCAATCCAGATCCATCCCGCATTTCCAAGTGAAGTAATTCCCACCATCACCCGATCGAGCACTGCATTGTGAAGATGCTGCAGTGCATATAAAATTGAAAAATCCATTCTTACCCCTCTCTGTAAAAAATGGGCATTTTTCTGCTGTACATCTGCTGATCGGCGGCCGCCTCGTACAGAAATTCCGCCAGGGCCTCTCTCGAGTATCCAGGCCGGAACTGGCTGCCGTCCAGCGAAATACTGCAGTTCTGCCCTACCTTTTTCACTTTCCCGTCTCTTCCCGGACACGTCCGCACCAGTGTCCAGTTCAGATCGCTCCGTGCCAGAACCTGTCCCATCTTCTGCATATCTTTATAGACACCTGGCCAGAAAATCTGCATGAATTTCGTACTCATTCTCTGGTATTTGTCCTCGCAGTCTCCAAACGCATGAATGCAGACATGGCCTACCGTCACAAACCGCGTTTTTCCAAGCTGCTTCATGGCTGAGAGAATCATCGCGTTTCCGTCAGCCAGCGGTGTCTCCTCTTCTTTTACATGTTTCACACGCATCGGAGTCAGCACGCTGATGACTGCATCCGCTTCCAGCAGTGCCTCCAGCACGCGTTCCCGGTTCTGAAGGCTTCCCTCAATCACGGTCAGATTTTTTCTCGGCCAGATCGCTTTTGCATCCGGCACGTAGGCGGTCACCTGTGCGCCGTGAAGAAGCGCCGTGTTGGTCACATACTGCCCAAGCAGTCCCCCCAGACTGAATATTGTAATTCTCATGAAATCCTCACTCTCATCTGTGTGTCTTTTGTATCCTCCGCAGATTTTTTGACACACTTTCCTAATGTTATCTCCTATTCTAACACACCGCCCGTATACGATACAATGAAATAAAACTAAAAAAAGTATAACCTTTTTCGTCCTTTCTTCATATCGTAAGTAGAACCGTATTTTCAGGAGCTTTGATCTTATGCCCTATACTATCGTAATCGATGCCGGACACGGGGGAAGTGATCCGGGCGCTGTCTATGAGGGACGCAGGGAAAAGGATGACAATCTTTCCCTCGCCATCGCGGTCGGCGAGCTTCTTTCCCGGCAGGGTGTCTCTGTCATTTATACCCGCACAACCGATGTTTATCAGACGCCGTTTGAAAAGGCGCAGATGGCCAATCAGGCGGATGCCGACTTTTTTATTTCTTTTCACCGGAATTCTTCGGAGGAACCGAACCAGTATACCGGCGTGGAAACGCTTGTCTATGACAACTCCGGCATCAAACAGACAATGGCAGAAAACATTAACGGCGCGCTCTCGGAGCTGGGATTCCGGAATCTCGGTGTCAAGGCACGGCCAGGGCTCGTTGTTCTGCGGCGGACGAAAATGCCGGCTCTTCTGATTGAAACCGGCTTTCTGAACAATGAGCAGGACAATACGCTCTACGATGAAAAGCTGGAAGAAATCGCCCGCGCCATCGCGGATGCAGTGCTTGGAACGCTGGATCTCGAGACGGTCACGGAGGCTGACCGGCGCGCTGCGGAAACGGAGGCCGCCCGTCCGTCCGTTTCAACAGCGGATACCGTCACTGCTTCCGCTTCGCCCCATCCCACGCCGCCGGAACAGGAAAATCCTTCCGATACACCGGAAACCTTCTACCGTGTCCAGACCGGCCTTTTCCGCATCCGCCAGAATGCCGACCGTATGCTTTACGACCTTCTCGACCAGGGCTATCCCGCTTTTCTTCTCGCCGAGGACGGCTTTTTCAAAGTCCAGGTCGGCGCTTACCGCCAGCTCGGAAATGCCATTCTGATGGAACGCCGCCTGCGCCGCGACGGCTATTCCACCCTGATTACCACCTGAGCGTCTGACGCATCAGTCGAAAAAAGAGCGTGCCGGAATTTTATTTTCCGGCACGCTCTCGTTCTCCTTATAACTTTTTCAGTTTTGCAAACGAAGCAAACATTTTCTTCGTACCAGCCTGGTCAAAGTTGACGGTAACTTCATAATCTCTTCCGCCGTCCACGATATCCGTGACAATGCCGACACCGAACTTGATATGGCGCACCGTATCCCCGATTTCGTAATCGAGTTTCGTCGCCTTCTGCGCACTGAAGGTTTTCGCCTGCTGCGGCTTCTCGCGAAATGCCTGCTTCATCGCCGCATAGACGCTGCCTCTCGTCGGAATGTCCATCTTCGGTTTCTGGTCTTCGATCTCCCCGCGCTCCCGCTCCAGGGAAATCAGCTCCCGCGGAATCTCTTTGACAAAACGGGACATCTTGTTGTACTGCACTTCGCCGCGGATCATTCTCTGGCGCGCACACGTCAACGTCAGATGCTGCATCGCACGCGTGATGCCCACGTAGCAGAGACGGCGCTCCTCCTCCAGCTCCGACGGATCATCCCCGGTGATCGTCATGTAGCTCGGGAAAATGCCATCCTCCATGCCGGCAAGGAATACGTTCGGGAACTCCAGTCCTTTTGCGGAATGCAGTGTCATCAACAGCACGTAATCGCTCTCCTCATCCACCGAGTCGATATCAGACACCAGCGCAACCTCCTGCAGAAAACCACCGAGAGATGGCTGTTCGGCGCTCTCCTCATAATCCGCAATCTTTGAAATCAGCTCGTCGATGTTCTCGATGCGGGCTGCCGCTTCTTCGGTTCCCTCCGCCTGCAGATCTGCTACATAGCCGGTCTCCTCGATGATTTCATTCAGCAGCTCTTTGACCGACAGATAATCTGCTTTCGCGCGGAGTACCTGTAAAAAGGACGTGAAGGATTTAATCTTATTTAAAGACCGCATCAGCCCCGGCACATACTCGGCCTCGAGAAGCGCATCGTAGAAACGGATGCCCTGCTCTGCCTCCCAGTCCTGCACTTTGTTGATCGTCGCCGCTCCGATACCGCGCCGCGGAACGTTGATGATACGCAGTACCGCAAGGTCATCCTCCGGGTTCTCGATCACACGCAGATACGCCAGCAGATCCTTGATCTCGCGTCTCGCATAGAAGTTAACACCGCCCACGATTTTATATGGAACATTTGCAAGCAGCAGTTTCTCCTCAAAAAGACGGGACTGTGCGTTGGTACGGTAGAGAATTGCATAATCACGGTACTTCTTTCCCTCCGTGCGGACGCCGCGCGTGATTTCTCCTGCCACGTACTCCGCCTCCTCAAAACCGCTCTGGAACTGCCGCAGATCGATCAGGTCACCCTCCGGATTCTCTGTCCACAGGCGTTTTGCTTTTCGTCCCTGGTTATTCGCAATCACTTCATTTGCCGCATTCAGAATATTCTGCGTGGAACGGTAATTCTGCTCCAGTTTAATGACCTTCGCATCCGGGAATACATGCTCAAAACTCAGAATATTTTCAATATTCGCCCCGCGGAATTTGTAGATCGACTGGTCATCATCGCCGACAACGCAGAGATTGCGGTATTTTGCCGCCAGAAGGCTCACAAAGCGGAACTGAACCGTGTTGGTATCCTGATACTCATCGACCATGATATAGCGGAACTGCTCCTGATAATAGTCGAGCACTTCCGGGAACTGCTGGAATAATTTTACTGTCTGTACCAGCAGATCATCGAAGTCCATCGCATTGTTTTTCTTTAACTCTGCCTGATACTCCGCATAAACTGCCGCATACTTCTGCAGCTTCCAGTCGATTCCCGCGTCAATCCGGTACTGGTCCGGCTCGATCATCTCATCCTTTGCGGACGAAATTGCCGCCATGATCGCACGGTCGCGGTACAGTTTCGGATCCATCTGGAGCCGTTTCATGATGTCCTTGATCAGCGATTTCTGGTCATCGGTATCGTAAATTGCAAAATTGTTGGCGTATCCCAGACGTTCAGCATGGCGGCGCAGAATCCGCACGCAGCTGGAATGGAAGGTGCTGACCCAGATCCGCTCCGATCCGTATCCCACGATTTTATCGACACGCTCACGCATTTCTCCGGCGGCCTTATTCGTAAAGGTGATCGCCATAATATTCCATGGATTGACGCCTTTGTCCCGGATCAGGGAGGCGATGCGGTGCGTCAGTACCCTCGTCTTTCCCGAACCGGCACCTGCAAGGATCAGAAGCGGCCCTTCGGTGTGCTCCACAGCTTCCATCTGCATCGGGTTTAATCCTGTTTCTGTCTGATTCATGTTCTTTCTCCTTCATCTGCTTCGAATCTTTTCACATGCATCTCAGTATATAACAAATCCGCCCCGGTTACAAGTAAGAACGAACATACGTTGCATTTTTATCATGGAAACTTTTTTTCGCAAAGTCCTTGCTATCTGGTATTAAAAACTATATAATGGGAACCGTGAGGTGATAACAAATGACGATAGACTCAGATAAAATTCTTCATGATTTACTGAATTCACTGGATTCTCTCGAAGGCATCCGCCCGGGGGAAATCCCGAACATTGCTTTATATATGGACCAGGTCACGACCTTTATGGACGCACAGCTCGCTTCTTCGCGCCGCTTCGAGTCCGATAAGGTTCTGACAAAAACAATGATCAACAACTATGCAAAAAACAAGCTGCTCCCGCCGCCGGTCAAAAAGAAATATTCGCCGGAGCACATGATGCTTCTGGTTTTTATTTACTACTTTAAAAACATCCTCTCGATCACGGATATCCAGACACTGCTCGCCCCGATCACCGATCGGTATTTCGGCACGGAGAGCGGCTTTTCCATCAAAGATATCTACGACGAAATTTTCCAGATGGAAAAAGAAGAAATTGCATCCGTAAAAGAAGATCTTCTGAAAAAAGCGGATGTATCCAAGTCCATGTTCGGCAGCTCACCGGAGGAGGACCGGGAATTTCTCCAGCTCTTTTCGTTTATCTGTCTGCTGAGTTTCGATGTCTATCTGAAAAAACAGATGATCGAGCACATGGTGGATGAACTGGCATCCCTCGCGGCGCCTTCTGATCCGAAAAAGAAAAATTAAGAACAAACGTGTAAAATCAAAAAAGACGGCTGCGTTGGAATCGCACCGTCTTTTTTGATTTTACACATTTTCTTTCTTTTCCATCCGTTCAAACACCATCTCATATCCGTCGTTTCCATAGCTTAAGGAACGGTTCACGCGGCTGATCGTCGCCGTGGATGCTCCCGTCTTTTCGGAAATTTCCAGATACGTTCTCTTCTCCCGCAGCATTTTCGCCACTTCAAACCGCTGCGACAGCGAAAGCAGTTCATTGATGGTGCATACATCCTCAAAAAAAGTATAGCATTCTTCCTTATTCTTCAGACACAAAATTGCCTCAAAAAGCTGGTCTACTGCTTCTGAATGAAGTTTCTTGTTCATTTCAAGCCCTCCTGTACGAAAATTAAGTCCCCATCTCATTCTTATAACTCGGAATACTACCATTTTAGCACAGTAAAGTGTGAAATACAAGTCCTTTTATCCCTGCATCAGCAAAGCCTGTACCATCGACTCCCGCTGTCTGCGGTAATCGCTCGGCGAACAGGCCTTTACCGTCTTGAAGGTACGGTTGAAGGCACTTAAAGAAGAGAATCCGGAATTCATCGCCACATCCGTGATACTCATCTTTTTGTCATACAGAAGCTCCTCTGCGCGTTTGACGCGTTTAGAATTGAGGTACTCATAGAATGTCATGTTCATGTACTGCTTGAAAATTCTGGTAAAGTGGAACTTGGAAAATCCGCTGACCGCAGCTACTTCCTCGAGAGAAAGATTCTCCATGTAATGGACATTGATATAACGGCAGACGCTTAAAACAGCCTCTATATATTCCTGCTGCTTCATTGCCCCGAACGTATTCTGCGCGTTGGCATCCGAAAAGCCCTTGCGGCCAAACTCTGAAAAAAGCTCTTTGAGGCCGGTGCAGATTCTGTGCGTCATCACTGCGCCCTCATTATCGTATTCCCGCACCAGTTCCAGAATCTGGCTGCGTAGAAACAGATAGAAGGGATCTTCCTCATCCTCTTTTTTGAAGTAGATGGCCGGAAGCCGCAGGAAAATCGTTTCCATTTCTTCCTGATTCTCCACACAGCCCGGTTCCACCAGCATGACAATCCGTTCTCCCTGGGATACGAATCTCATTCCGTGTACAACGCCGGAATTGATCATAATGATGTCGCCCTCTTTGAGATTATAGCTGTCTTTTCCGACAACAACCTCATATTCGCCTCTGGTCGGCATGATAATTTCAATTGCGGTATGCCAGTGCTTCGGATAGCCTTCTGTCACGGTGTTGTGAAAGATTTCAAACGCCGGCGGGTTTGCTGCATTCCGGTCAAATGTTTTCCCATGTTCCACTTTCTTCATCTTATTTCTTACCTCTTTTTATTACAGCAGCTCTGTAAACAGATCTTTTACGGTCGGATAAATCTTTGCAAATTTCTGATACTGGCGCTCATATTTCTCAACCAGTTCCGGTTCCGGCTCGATGGTCTCTGTCACACGAACAATTTTTTCTGCCGCCTCTTCTACGGATGAAAAGACACCGCAGGCAACGGCTGCCAGCATGGCTCCGCCAAGTGCCGGGCCTTCCTCGGACTCAATACGGTCCACTTTGATGTTCAGCACGTTTGCGATCATGCGTCTCCACAGCGGGCTCTTTGCACCGCCTCCGCAGATTTTCGTTCTCTCGATCTGGATGCCGAGGGATTTTGCTACCTCAAAGGAATCGCGGATCGCAAAGGCAACGCCCTCGAGAACAGCCTGGGTCATATCCTCTCTTGTGGTGTCCATGGTCAGGCCGATGAAGGTTCCTCTTGCATCCGGGTTGTTGTGCGGGGAACGCTCGCCCATCAGATACGGCAGGAAGAATACATTATTCTCGCCAAGTTTTGTGATGTTCTCCTGCTCTTTTGTATATTCTTTTGTGCGGATGATTTCATCCATCCACCATTTGTTGCAGGAAGCTGCACTCAGCATGCATCCCATCAGGTGATAGTGGCCGTCTGCGTGTGCGAATGCGTGCAGGGCATTGTGGCTGTCTACGCCGAATTTGTTGCTGGAAATGAATACGGTTCCGCTTGTACCAAGGGAAACGTTGCACATGCCGTCGCCTACGGTTCCGGTTCCGACTGCGGCTGCTGCGTTGTCTCCGGCTCCTGCTACAACTTTACAGGTCTCCGGCAGTCCAAGTTCTGCTGCTACTTCCGGTTTTAAGGTTCCGACAGCGTCAAAGCTCTCATGGAGCTCCGGCAGCATCTCCAGGGAAATACCGCAGATTTCTGCCATCTCTTTGGACCAGCATTTGTTCTTGACATCCATCAGAAGCATGCCCGATGCATCGGAGTAGTCGCTTACGAATGCGCCGGAGAGACGGTATGCCAGGTAATCTTTTGGAAGCATGATTTTGCAGATTTTTGCGAAGTTATCCGGCTCATTTTCTTTCACCCAGAGAATCTTCGGTGCGGTAAAGCCTGCAAATGCAATGTTTGCGGTGTACTCGGAGAGTTTTTCTTTTCCGATTACGGTGTTCAGATAATCGGTCTGTTTTGCGGTACGGCCGTCGTTCCAGAGGATCGCCGGGCGGATGACGTTATCGTTCTCATCCAGGATGACAAGACCATGCATCTGGCCGCCGAAGCTGATGCCGGCTACCTGGGATTTGTCTATGTCTTTTACCAGCTCGCGGATTCCCTCTTTGCTCTGCTCCCACCAGTCTTCCGGTTTCTGCTCAGACCAGCCTGGATGCGGGAAATACAGCGGATACTCTCTCGATACAATATTTACAATTTTGCCTTCCTCGTCCATCAGAAGCAGTTTGACAGCGGAAGTACCAAGGTCAACACCAATAAAATACATGTCGAATCTCCTTTTTCTACTCTTTTTCAAAAAGGGCGGCAGCAGACCTAGATCTCTGCTCCGCCCTTTTGCTTATGCGTTACTGCATATCTTTCTTATTTTTCAGTGAATCTTCCGGAACGGATTAGCCCCACGGATTCTCTGTCGGGTAACGAACACCCTTCGGCTGGTTGTAGCCGATCTCATCTACTTCAACACCGAGCATTTTGAATACTTCGAATAACGGTTTTCCGAAGTGTCCGAATGCTACTGCGCCGTGATGCGGATAGTTTTTCTCTACCAGTACGTGACGGTAGAATCTGCCCATCTCCGGAATAGCGAAGATACCGATGCTTCCGAAGGAACGTGTTGCTACAGGAAGAACCTCGCCCTCTGCGATGTATCCGCGCAGTTTTGCGTCAGATGTGCTCTGCAGACGATAGAAGGTGATGTCTCCAGGAACGATATCTCCCTCGAGGGTACCCTGTGTTACTTCTTCCGGAAGGGTTCTTGCCATGATCATCTGATATTTCATAGAGCAGAATGCCAGTTTGGTGGAAGCGGTATTTCCGCAGTGGAATCCCATGAAGGTATCTTTTAAGGTGTAATCAAATTTGCCTTTGATTTCGCTCTCATACATATCCTTCGGAACGGTGTTGTTGATGTCGAGGAGTGTTACGGTGTCTTTGGATACAACGGTTCCGATGAACTCGGACAGTGTTCCGTAGATATCTACCTCACAGGATACCGGGATGCCCATCTTGGTCAGACGGCTGTTGACATAGCAAGGAACGAATCCGAACTGTGTCTGGAATGCCGGCCAGCATTTTCCGGTCAGGGTTACGTATTTTCTGGAGCCTTTGTGTGCTTCGATCCAGTCTAACAAGGTGATCTCGTACTGAGCCAGTTTCGGCAGGATTTCCGGTTTCAGGTTTCCTTCGCCGAGCTCTTTTGCCATATCTTCTACGACTGCCGGGATTCTCTCGTCGCCTGCGTGTTTGTTGAATGCTTCAAACAGGTCAAGCTCGGAGTTCTCTTCGATTTCTACGCCGAGGTTGTACAGCTGTTTGATCGGTGCGTTACATGCCAGGAAGTTGGTCGGACGCGGTCCGAAGCTGATGATTTTCAGGTTCTTAACAGCTACAACTGCAGTTGCAACCGGTACGAAATCTTTGATCATGGCTGCTACGTCTTCTGCATCGCCAACCGGGTACTCTGGAATGTATGCGTGCAGGTTGCGCAGTTTCAGGTTGTAGCTTGCGTTCAGAACGCCGCAGTATGCATCGCCGCGTCCGCCTACAAGGTCGTCGCCGGTCTCTTCTGCTGCTGCTACTACCATGCAAGGTCCGTCGAAGTATTTTACAAGCAGGGTTTCCTCGGTCTCCGGTCCGAAGTTTCCAAGGTATACAACAAGTGCATCACACTCTGCTTTTTTCAGTTCTTCGAGTGCGTTCATCATGTCGATTTCATTCTCGACGATGATTGGACATTCGTAGATTTCTCCGTCGTATGCTTTTACGACTGCTTTTCTTCTGTTCTCGGAAAGGCTGTTCGGGAAGCAGTCACGGCTTACTGCAACGATACCTAATTTGATTTCCGGTGTATTGTTGATCATTTTTGAAGATCCTCCTTTTTTTGGTTTTCTTGGTTTTTGGTTTCTTTTTATGTTCAGAACTGCTCTTTTGGGGCAGTGTTTCTGATTTCTGGTTTTGTCTCTGGTTTTATTTTACCGAGAGGTTTTCTCCTTTGATGCCTGCTACGCTTCCAGCGATGTTTGCATCCGGGTGGCTTAAGAGCCATTTGTTTCTGGCGAAGAGCAGGTCGTCTTCCGGGGTGTGTTTTTCTTCCAGGGTGATGTCGGTATTGGTTCCTTTTGGAAGGACTACGACGCATTTGAAGCCGCTGGCTGCCACGTTGCATGGTGCGTAGTGGAGGGTGGTTGCGTAGACTTCAATGGTGGTTCCGGCCGGGATTAAGAAGGCCTCCATTTTGGATGAGTCGTAGGTGTGGTCTTCGGTGATGTCCTGTTCTTTTCCGAGGATCAGGATCAGGTCGGTTACGGCGATGTTGATTTCGCTGTCGCGGTGGTATTCTACGGCGTTCAGTAAATGGTTGTGGCCGTTGCAGTAGCCGATCTGGATCGGCATGCCGCCGTAGAGGCTGTCGGATACGGACTGGGCGCTTTTGCAGGCTTCGAGGCTTTCAATGGCAGGCTCGTAGACTACGTCGTCGGGACATGGGGTCTCGGACATGGCGGTGATGATGTCGCTGACGTCGAGGTCTTTGATGACTTTGCCGTACTGGCGGAATGCTTCGTCTGTTACTTTCAGAATCTGCATTGTGTTGGTGCTCCTTTCGTACAATTAGTTTAATGATTGAACTAATTGTAATATAGCACTTGTATGTACTTCTTGTCAACATGTATTTGGATGAAAAAACGGGTAGGTTGACAAATAAGGGGGAGGTTGGTATACTTTAATACGTTAAAATAATAAGACGCTAGGGGAGCCTTTGGCTGAGAACGTGGGACAGGGATAAGCTCACGGACCCTCACTACCTGAACGGGATAATTCCTGCGTAGGGAAGCTGGAACGTGGTTTCGGAGGTGATTCGGGACTGTGTTTTTATGTGAGCCCCTCCAAGCGGAATGCGAAGGAGGTTTTTTTATGAGTTTTTTTGTTACTGCTGACGGCGGACTGACGACGGCCGGTTATGTTGGATGCGTGGTGCTGATGGTGGCGCTGGTGGTGATTGCTTCGGTTCTTTCTGCTCAGAAGAGTAAGGGGACGGGAATGGATGCAAGGAAGCTGGCGTTTTGTGCGATGGGGATGGCGCTGGCGTTTGTGACTTCGTATGTGAAGGTGTTTGAGTTGCCGTACGGGGGATCGGTTACGTTGTTTTCGATGCTGTTTATTGTGCTGATTGCGAACTGGTATGGGGCGAAGACGGGTATTCTCGTTGGTTTTGCTTATGGACTGCTGCAGTTTATCCAGGGGCCGTATGTGCTGTCGCTGTTCCAGGTGTGCTGTGATTATGTGTTTGCGTTTGCGGCGCTGGGTGTGGCCGGATTCTTTGGAAAGAAGAAAAACGGGCTGCTGATCGGGTATATTGTAGCTGTGCTGGCGAGGGGATTTTTCCATACGTTAGGCGGGTATCTGTACTGGATGGATTATATGCCGGAGAATTTCCCGCAGTCTTTAAAGGCGCTGTATCCGATTATTTACAACTACAGCTATCTGCTGGCTGAAGGTGTGCTGACGGTGATTCTGATCTCGCTGCCGCCGGTGAAGAAAGCACTGCAGACGGTTGCAAGAACGGCACATGGTGCAAATTAAATAGAATTACGTGAAAAAATCCGGGAACGCATGATTTTGCGTTTCCGGATTTTTTACGTGGATATCAAAATTTACTGAGCACTCTCCTCTGCGGCTGTGTCGGCGGCGGAGCTCATGGGGGTGATGACGATGTTTTCTACGCCGATTCCGGTTTTGCGGGTTACGATGTCTTCGATCTGGGCACGCTGTTCCTCGGTTACTTCTTTCATCGGAACGACGATGTCGGCGGTTTCGCCGGTCAGGTTTACAACGACGTCGGTGAAGCCTTTGGCTTCGAGGAGGAGTTCAGTTGCTGACTCTTTTTCTACGAGTTCCGTCATTTCCACCATGCTCTGGACAGCGCTCTGGCGCTCGGTTTCGGAGAGATTGGTGTTGTTGATGATTTCATTTAAGGTATCTTTGTTCTGGGAACGGATCTGTTCGCGGTCGATTCTGGCCTGGGCCATGTATGTAGATGCCCCGGCAAGGACTGCCTCTCCCGGCGTTTCGGTGACGGTCCGCGACGAGTCCCCTGCTGTGCCGGCATCCACCTCGTCGGTGATATCGGTGTCCAGGCTGGAGATGTCTTTTAAAACGGTGCTGGCATCCGCCGTGGTTCCGTCTGCCTTCTCCTTCGTGGACAGGGTACTGTCAGCATAGTTGATGTATCCGGCGACGGCGATCATGATCGCAAGGGCGGTGATGATGACCTGATTTTTCCGGAATTTTTTCTTTTTCCCGGCCGTCTTTTTCGGCGATGGTGTCTCTGCCATTTTCTCAGGTGCATTCATTTCCTGTTCTAATTTTTCCACGCATTTGACTCCTTTACTTCATTTTGACTACTTTAATCTTATTTGCGCCCACCTGAAATAATGCCATCACGGCCTCCTGAATCTCCTGTATCGTCACCGGATTTCCCCCGCCTTCTGCGATAACGAGCACGCCGCGCACCGCCGGGTACTCCTCGGAAACCACATACGGTGTCTCGGCTCCGTTCTGTGTCTTTTCATAGACAGTTGCCTCATCCTGCGACGAGGATGTAACGCTTCCGGTCTCCTCTCCCTTCTTGTTTTCCTCCGTTGTGCTCCGCGTTGGGACATCTTTTTCCACAATCTTTTTTCCTGTGGATTCCAGCGTCACCACGACGTGCACTGCGCCCACACCGTCCATCTGGGAAAGTGCGTCACAAAGGCGCTGTTCCATCTCCTCCTGCACCGAAAGTCCCGCATCCCCCGCCGGACGCGCAGCCGTCTCCTGCGGCTGTTCTGTCTCCTCACTGGTCTTTTTTGTTCCCGTCGGCAGCAGCAGGACAACGCCGATTGCCGCCAGCAGGAAGTACAGCATCCACTGCTCCTTTTTCTGTTTCCGGAAAAACGCCGCTGCCTTTTCCCTCATAGGCCTATTCCGAAATCTCTACCATAATATGCGCCGGATCGGTTCCGTAGACCTCACTTAAAACACTTTTGATCTCTGTCAGCTTTTCATCGAGCATTTCCCGCTGTTTTTTCTGTTCTTCGCGGTAAATGCTCGTCTGCCGCATCGGCGCTTCAATGCGGATCTCTTTTGCCTCACCGGTGTTTCCCGGCTCCAGCGTTACCGAAACGGCTGCCCCCGGAATGCCGCTCTCTGACAGATACATCCGGATCTGGCGCTCCGTCTCTTTTTCCCAGGCGCCCACGTAATACTGTTTTTCAAAGCTTTCTGCACGAATCTGTACATTTTCCATTGCTGCTGCCTCCTCTTCCAGCGTCAGACGGTCGAGCGTCTGCGCCATTTTCTGCTCCAAACCTCCCGCTTTTAGCACGGGCTGAAAAAAAATCAGTACCATCACAATTCCAAGAAAAAACTGAACCGGCTTCTTGTCCTCCTTCTCCGGGATCAGGTTCAGCACAGTTGTCATAAAAATCAGAAAAATTGAAATATTCTTAAGCCACTGCAGAATCTCTTCTACCATGCCGCCTCCCGCCGCTGCCTGCCCAACTACATGCTAGAGCATGTCTGAAAAATCATTTCCGCAATCTGCAAGCCCCAGTTTGCGAAAAGCCTTTTTCAGACACGCTCTAGGAAAAAGTTCCCGCCAGGATTGCAATCGTCAGCAGAAACAGGACTTCTACGGTCAGAAGGAGACGCAGAAGCATCGCATATCCTTTTCCTGCCGCCGCAAGACATCCCGCGATCCGCTTGTCCGAGACGGGCTGCGCCGCCGCGGCGAGAAGGCGGAAGGAAAGACCCGAAACGAGAAGCTGAACGGCGGGGACCATGCCTGCTGCGAGCAGTACCAGCATTGCCGTCACGCCAAAGCAGTTGCGGATCAGCACCGCGGAGCCTGCCACCAACTCGGTTACAGCATTCACCGCATTTCCGATGCCGGGAATCATTCCGGCAGTCCGCCAGAGTGCCATCTGCCGCAGGGAATCGAGCGCCGGTGCGATCAGATTCCGGATCATCTGCATTCCCACAAGTACGCCGAGCGACGATTTTAAAAGGCCGTTCACGCAGGTTTCCAGCAGCTCTGTCATATGGGACAAAATCTCCTCGCCGGAAAGATCGTTTACAAGGGCGATGAGCAGATAGATATGGATCATCGGGAGGACGAGGGCGAGCAGAAGCTTTTCGACAGCCAGAATCACTAGAAGGAGCATCTGATAAAACATCACGGCTGATGATGCACCACCGGCGGCCGCGGCCGCCAGATAGTAGGATGGCGTCAGGATCCGCATAAAAGCGACCAGCGATGTGATGACAGCTTTCAGGTTTTCCCCGCTCGACTGGAAATTTTTCAGAATCAGTGCAAGCGCAAGCAGATAGACCATATAAAAACTGGCGTCCCTGACCTGTTTTCCTTCAAAGAGAGAGGAAAAACTGCCGAGCACCGCGCCTGCCAGAACGAGGAGAAACAGCTCCTTCATCAGCCCCTTCTGCGCAAGGAATGCTGTTTTGGCACAGGAGAGAACGGCATTTCCGGCACGGAAAATGCGGAAGGGATCGCCATCCTGCAAAAGAGAACGCACCGTACCGGCAAAAGAAAACTGCTGGCTGGACAGCAGGCTGTCCACTTCCTGCTGGATTGCATCGAAGTCGAGTTCTGCAAGAAGTTCGTCCTGCGCTGCTGCTGCCTGATCCGTTTCGGTATCCCCCGCTTCTTTCTCCTGCTGTCCTTTCTTTTCTCTGACCGCCGCACGCTCCGTCTCCTGATCTGTTCCTACGGTGTCCAAACGTGATTCTTCTTCCAGGCTCTCTGGCACGTTTTGTACCGCTGCTTCGATTTTCTGCGTTCTTCCCGTTCCGAAAATGAGACACAGAAAAAGCAGCGCCATGCCCCATCCGGCTTTTTTACAGAAAATCATGAACCGTTTCCAGCAGAGCGAGCAGCACTGGCATACTGACGGCAAGGACCGCCAGGCGGGCGAACAGTTCAATCTGCCCTGCAATGGAAGAATAGCCCGCATCCTTACAGATCCCGGCGGAAAACTGCCCCACATACGTGATCCCAAGCATTTTCAGCAGCGTATTCAGATACGATGAGTCCACCGGGAGATACGATTTCATTTGTGCGAGCATGCCGAACAGATACTGCATTTTTCCGACGGTCCCGGCAAGAATGCAGAGGCCGGCACCGACCGTCACAAGAAGGGCAAATTCCGGCTTTGCTCCCTTTACTGTGATTCCAAGCAGCACGCCCGCCGTGCCAAGCGCAGCGATCCGAAGTATATCCATATGATCCCCTCCGTTTTTTCTCCCTGCTCTTAAATTGTAAACAGTTGTTTGATGTCCTCAAACAGCGCGGAAATATAGGGAAGAATCCAGAACAGCACCAGCACAAGACCGGCAAGGCTTGCAAGAAATGCCTGTTCTTCCCGGCCGCTGTGTTTTAATACCTGGCACAGGACCGATACCAGAATCCCGACTGCCCCGATTTTAAATAGAATCCCGACCTCCACGCCTGCTCCTCCGTTTTCAGACACGCCCTAAACCAGAATCAAAAATAAAAAAAGGCCTCCCATGATTCCAAGACTCTGACAGAGCCTCTTCCTTTCCGGCAATCCTTTCTGCAGTTCCGCGATCCGCTGCACAAGGCGTGCCTCATACCGGTCCAGATTCGCCTTCTGCATGGCGCGGTCCCCGGTTCCAAGGCTGCATCCGGCCTCCTGCAGCTCTTCTTTTTCTTCTTTTGTAAGGCGTGTGTCCGCCAGGTGGACTGCCGTATTCTCTTCCAGAATCGCCGGCAGTGTCTTTCCGTCCGGGCGGCGCATATCCTCGGAAATATCCTGTAAAAAATCCCGGTACGGATCCCGCATCCGCCTTCCCGTCTCCCAGAACGCATCCGGCAGCGGGGAAGCCGCCGTCACAATCTCTCCACGCAGATACTGGATAATTTTCTGCAGTGTTTCCAGATCTTTCACATGGGCCGACAGCGCCGCACTCTTTGCAAAGCCGATCCCGACGCAGGCAAGAGAAGCCGCCAGTAAAACTGCAAGCCGCATCACAGAAACGCCTCCCTTCGGTACAGTGTCGTTCCTCTTCCGTCAAAAATAGCCTGTACGCTTCCGGCGTGGGGTTTCGCATCCAGCACGATGTACCGCTCGAAAACGTGGGATTCCACGAGGCGGTTCAGGAGAGGCTTCTGCTTCATATCCTCCATGGAATTGCCATGCACGGTCGCGAGCAGCTTGCACCCGCAGTTAACGACGGACTCGATCGCACGGATGTCCTCGCCCGTTCCGATCTCATCGACTGCCACCACATCGGGCGACATGGCGCGGATCAGCATCATCATGCCCTCCGCCTTCGGACAGCAGTCGAGCACATCGGTGCGGATGCCGACATCATTCTGCGCAACGCCGAGATAGCAGCCTGCGATCTCGCTCCGTTCATCGACCACACCGACGGTCAGCCCCGGATACGGCGACTCCCCGTCCGAAATCTGGCGGATGATATCGCGCAGCATCGTCGTTTTGCCGCAGCCGGGTGCGGAGACAATCAGGGTGTGCAGGAAACGGCCGTCTTCCCAAAGGTACGGCATCACTCGGTCCGCGCAGCCCTTTTTCTCATGAGCAACCCGCACGTTGATGCAGGATATATGGCTGATGCCTTTCACCTTTTCCCCTTCGATTACCGTCTTTCCGGCAATGCCGATCCGGTGGCCGCCCTCCACGGTCAGAAAACCCTGCCGCAGTTCATCCTCGTAGGCGTAGAGGGAAAAACTTCCTATGTAATCCATCGTATCGCGGATATCCGTCGGTGAGACGGGATAACCTTTCTCCCACTCCCCGGTCAGTGCTCCGTCCGGGGTCAGAAAGTACTCCTGATCCTTTGCGACCACCAGAAGCGGCGCGCCGGTCCGCAGACGGATTTCCTGCAGGTCATCGGCCAGCAGATCTGTGTTTTTCAGAATTTTCCGTATATTCGCAGAAAACAGGCGCAAAAGTTCCCTTTGCTCCTGTTTTTTCTCTGGCGTAACAATATCCTTTTGTCTTCCTGTCCTTTTCATCTTCACCACCTCTTATCGTTATATATATGAGATGGCGGGACAGGTTATGCACGATTTTTATGGTTCTATTCTTTTCATGCAGATTTTCACGGGCTCCGCTGCCCAGACGGCGCCTTCATATCCTTTCTCCGGACTGAAATGCATGCAGAAGCCCTCTTTCTTTTCCGTTCCAAGAGAACCCGAAAGACCGGTTCCCCTCCACTTGCCGTAGCTCTCCTCCTCGGTCCAGATCCGGAAAAACAGCGTTTCAGCATTCTCCACTGCGGCAAGGCGTTTCTGGTCTTCGGCGGAAAAATACCGTTCTGCCATGCGCTCCCAGGCAGCGCGGCGGTGCTGCTGCAGATCCATGCCGATCGGAATGGAAGCAAAAGCGCAGGCAGCGTATTCCCCCGAATGAGAAATATTAAAACAGATCTGCGGATGCCCCGGCAGGTACGGTTTTCCGTGCGCATTCCGTTCGATCGTTATCTTTTCTCCATCCAGCCCATACTGTTCCTTCATTCCCATCCGGAACAGCTCCCATCCGCACTGCGAGAGTTCCCGTTCCAGCTCTTTTTTTTCGCCCTCCGGCTGCGTAATTTTTTTCAGATAAACTACCGTCTCCTGCATTCTGCTTCTCCCTCTTCATAGAAAAAGAGACCGCGAAGCCTTTCAACTTTCGGCTCCCCGGTCTCTTCTCGAAAATTCTTTCTTATGCGTTTTTACCGCAGCAGTATTTGTATTTCTTTCCGCTTCCGCACGGGCATGGATCGTTTCTTCCGATTTTTTTGCCTTTGATTACAGTGCCGGATTTTTTCTGCTCCATGTAAAGCGTTTTCTTCTGCTCTTCTGTGAAGATCTCATCCCACATCGGCAGGTTGTACAACCAGTCTGCTTTTGCGTCTACCATGTTTTTGTACAGAAGCTCTTTATCGTAAGCCAGTGTAACAACGGTATCCTCTTCCATCTCCTCGATCGGGTTCGGGATCACAAGGCTGTCGTTGATGCCGTCCAGGAAACCAACCATGGTCATAACGTCCACTTTGTATTTCTCTGCCAGCTCTTTTACGGTTCCTTTTACCACTTCATCCGGGTTGGAAAGAAGCTGCTCGTAAATGTTTTTCTCAATCAGGAAATAATTGGTCCAGAACTGCTGGAGCTGTCTTTTGTCTGCTTCCTGATTATAGGCGATATCACGCCAATTCTGTAATAAACTCATGTTATTATCCATCCTTTATCTGTTTCTCTGAGCGCGTTTTTTCGCGCCGTCCCCTAGCGGGATTCCGGTTTTTGTAACACGCTTTAGTATATCGGAAAGTCCGCAGAAAATCAACCTTTTTCTTCTTCCTGCTCCAGAATCGGGATTCTGGTATCGCCGAGCGGAATTCCTCTGTGTTCCACCGATGTAGAGAACACGATCTGCGTCTTCGTTCTTCCAAAATGCTGAAGCTGGCCGATAAACTGATCCAGCTCAGATGTTGTGTGGAACACAACCTCCATCAGCATCGAATAGTCGCCGGTCACGCAGTTGCACTCGATCACATTCGGGCAGTCGGTGATGTACGGATAGAATTCCTTTTTCCGCACCGGCTCAACCTCCAGATTGATGAATGCCTTGATCCGATAGTCGAAAACCTCCGGGTTCACACTCGCGCGGTAGCCGGTGATCACCCCGTCCTTTTCCAGGCGGTCGATTCTCGCCGAAACCGTCGGCGAAGTGAGACTTACCTTGTCTGCAATACTTTTGAGCGGAAGCCTTGCATCTTCCTGCAGCAGTTCCACAATTTTCCGGTCTGCTGTATCCAGTTCACGTTTCATTCCCTCTCCTTACGTTCCTCCTGCTCTCCTTTTTCTTTCGGAGGCAGTTTCTTTACCACCGTATTTTCCACGCGGTGTTCTTTGACCCGCATGACCTTGATCCAGAGATCGTCGGTCTCGAGTTCAAACTGGCTGCCGTCATCCGGAACCGCACCGAGTTCGCCGAAAATGTAGCCGCCGAACGTTTCATATTCATCGACCGGCAGTTTGATCTTCAGTTCCTCCGCCACATCATCCAACGAGGCACTTCCCATGATTTTCCAGGTGTCTGTGGAAATCAGCTCAATTTCCGATGGCTGCCCGATCTCCGCCTCATCATTCAAGTCCCCGACAAGCTGCTCGATCAGGTTACGCACGGTGATAATTCCATCCATGCCGCCGTACTCATCCAGAACCACGGCAAAATAGTTGCCGGTCTTTTTCATGTTCTGGAACAGCGTGGCAGCCTTGATGTTTTCAGGAACAAAATAAGGCTGTTTGATTGCTTCTTTCATGACATGATCGCGGTCCTTGGTGCGAAGCCGGAAATAATCCTTGGCGTCCAGAACGCCGATGATATCGTCCACAGTTTCACCACAGACCGGGTAATAAGAATGGCGGCTTTCATGGATCAGCTGCTCCCACTCCTCCATCGAGTCTTCCAGCCACAGAAGATCTACATCGGTTCTGTGGACGCAGATTTCATCAATGGTCAGATCATCGAACTCAAATACGTTCTGAATCATATCTTTTTCTTCATTGTCGATCGCGCCTTTTTCGCTGCCGGCATCTACCATCATCCGGATTTCTTCCTCCGTCACCTGATCGTCGTCCTCATCCGGATCGATCCCCAGAAGGCGCAGGATACCGTTTGTCGATGCAGTCAGCAGCCACACAAGCGGTGCAAACACTTTCGAAGCACCGCTTACAAGACCGGAAATCCCGAGCGCAATCTGCTCAGCCTTCTGCATTGCAATCCTTTTCGGCACCAGTTCGCCAAAGATCAGGGTGATATAAGATAAAAGCAGCGTAATCAGCACAACGGCAATCGCATCCAGTGTCTTTTCCGGAATCTTCATACCCGCGTCCACAAGAGCAGAAACGATTCGATCCGAAAAATTTTCTGCTGCAAAGGCACTTCCGAGAAAACCGGACAGAGTGATGACCACCTGTATCGTTGCAAGAAAACGGGATGGCTGTTCCGTCAGATGAAACAGCTTCGCCGCTCTTTTGTTTCCCTCCTGTGCCATTTTTTCCAGTTTAGCGTCGTTGCAGGAGACCACAGCGATCTCCGCGCAGGCAAATACCGCATTGACCGCTATCAATACGACCTGCAAAAGAATACTGCCGACTATGTCACTGTCCAAACGTTTCAAACCTCCTCAATATTATTTATGCGTTTTTCAAAAATGCCACATAGGCCTTCTTGGCCTCGTAAACATCTGCTTTGCTGGTTACTTCCCATGGAGCATGCATGCTGAGAACCGGTACACCGGAATCAATCACTTCCATACCGTACAGAGACATGATGTAGGCGATGGTTCCGCCGCCTCCGACATCAACTTTACCAAGCTCTGCTGTCTGCCAATTTACTTTTGCATCATCAAAGATAGCGCGAAGAGCTCCGACGTACTCTGCATTGGCATCGTTTGAGCCGCTCTTTCCGCCTGCTCCTGTAAATTTGTTAATTACGATACCTTTTCCGAAAAATGCAGCGTTTTTCTTCTCAAATGCTGCTGCATACAGCGGATCAAATGCTGCGCTGACATCAGAAGAGAGCATTCTGGAGGAAGCAAGGCATCTTCGAAGGGCCAGTTCTGTTCCCTCGCCTGCAAGTGCAAGCAGCTCTGCCATGGTGTTCTCGAAGAAATGAGACTGCATACCGGTTGCGCCGACGCTTCCGATCTCCTCTTTGTCTACGAGCAGGCAGCAGGATGTCTTCTCCGGTGCTTCCACCTCGAGCATTGCGACAAGAGAAGTGTATGCGCATACACGGTCATCCTGGCCGTATGCAAGAATCATGCTGGCATCCATACCAAGCTCACGCGCTTTTCCTGCCGGTACAATTTCAAGCTCTGCGGAGAGGAAATCCTCTTCTTCGATGCCATACTTGTCGTTTAAGAGCTTTAAGGTCATGGCTTTCACTGCATCTTTCTCTGTTCCTTCCAGCGGCTGGCTTCCGATCAGAAGATCGAGGTTCTCGCCCTCTACTACCGTACTTGCCGGTTTGGTCTGCTGCTCTCTGGAAAGGTGAATCAGGAGATCTGTCACACAGAATACCGGATCGTTATCATCCTCGCCGATGACTACATCCACTACTTCGCCATCCTTCTTGGCTACAACACCGTGGATTGCAAGCGGAAGCGTTACCCACTGCCATTTTTTGATGCCACCGTAATAATGGGTATCAAGATATGTAAATCCGTTGTCCTCATACAGTGGATTTTGTTTTACGTCAAGACGCGGAGAATCGATGTGCGCACCGAGAATATTCATACCCTCTGTCAGAGGCTTTGTTCCGATCTGGAACAGGGCAATGGCCTTCTTCATGCATACAGCATAAACCTTGTCACCCGGTTTTAACGCACGATTTTCTTTTACATAGGTGTCGAGGCTTACGTATCCGGCCTCTTCTGCTTGACGTACACTTTCCTTTACACACTCACGCTCCGTTTTTCCGTGATCCAGGAATGCGCGGTAGCCGGCGTTTAATTTTTCCAGCTTTTTCATATCTTTTTTCTTGTACTCATTCCATGCTGTTTTTCGTTCCATAGCTTTTCTCTCTTTCTGTTTTCTTTCTATGATCCGTTCGTATTTTTTTGCTCCGGTCATAATTGCGATCTCTTTCATTATAATCTGTTTTGATGGGAAAAACAAGGACTTTCGTCTGTTAGAAAAAAGCCCCACAGCGAACCGTTTTTTCGGTTGCAGCGGGGCTTTTAAGGGGAGGATAAGTATTTCCTTATTTTTCTTTTGTATCATCGAACAGGGGAATTTCGATGACACTGTTATTCTCCCCTGAATGTTCACTTTTATACATTTCTTGTAATTATTTTTTGATCAACAGCAGAAAAATCCTCTTCCGCCGCAGCAGCAGCAATTGCAGATGGCATTGATTGCCATACATTCACAGCACCATTTTCCGAGATCACCTGCACTTCTCTCGTAGCCGTAGCCGCTTCCCATGTCGGAATACCACTGACCCCCACCCCGGAGTTGGCTTAAAAGCTGCTGGTACTGCAGATTCTGCGGTTCTAATTTGACTGCCATCTCGGCATCCTGCACGGCATTGATGTTGTTGCCGAGGCGCGAATTTGCGATCGCATGCAGGAAATACCATTTTCCGCTGCGGTCGGAAATGTCGTTCAGCACGTTCATCGCCTCGCGGAAGTGGCCGCTGTTGATGTAGTTGGCTGCCGCCTGCAGCCGCATTTCCTGCTCGGAATTTCCATAATCATTCCGTGCGGAGCCGCCGTTTCCGTACGCGCCGCCGAATGGGTCGAAGCCGCCGAACGGGCCATAGCCGCCGTAAGCATCTCCGCCATACGACGAACCTCCGCTCTGGTACGAGGTGCCGTGCTCGCGTTCATCCATGATCTGTTTGTACGCCTGCTGCACCTGTTTGAATTTTTCTTCTGCTTCTGCTTTATTCGGATTATTGATATTGGCATCCGGGTGATACGTCCGGCTGAGTTTTCGGTATGCTTTTTTGATTTCATCGTCCGAAGCCCCGCGGGACACGCCCAGCACCTCATATGGATCTGTCATCAGTCTTTATTTCTCCTCTTTTTGGCGCTCTTTTGCGCTTTTTCGCATTTCGTATTTTTCCCAGATACCAGCATACAATATATTTCGCAGAATGTCTACATTTTCTAGGATCGGAAGTTTTTCAAATGCACGCGACGCTTCCGCCGTCATCATCAGCAGGATTTTTTCTGCGGTTTCCTCGAAGTCCGGCTGATCTGCGATGGACAGAAACGGGTTGTAGTTTCCGCTCTTTTTATCTTTTTCCACGTCATCAAGCGCATCCATCAGGTAAATGAATTTTCCGATGTAAAAGCCGACCTGGCGCAGATCATCGCTCCAGATGTCCTCCTCCGGAATATAGATCTCCGCCATCACCTCTCCGGTATAGCCCGCCGCAAGATCGAGGTCTGGATTGTTTTCCTTCTCGCATGCATGCAGCTTTTCGAGGTAATCCTGCACTGCTTTCGTCTGGCGCGGATACGATGCCTCGATGCGTGTCACAGATTTTTTCAAAGCCTTTGCCACTGTAAACGCCGCGTAGTTTTTCTCGTCCTCCCAGTCATCCAGCAGATTGTAATAGGCGAGCAGCACGTTCATGTCTGCGCAGTATTTTGTGTATTTGTTCCGCAGGCATTTATGTTTTTTGCCGGGATGAAGAAAGCAGTAATGCTCCTCTTCTTTTGTCTCACACTCATAAAGCCCGGTCAGCAGGATGGAAAGAAATGTCATATCAAACGTCAGCATCGCCTGACCCTTTTTTCCATACGCCTCTTTGATATCCTGACACAGACCGCAGTAGTATGCCTGATATTTGTTGTAATCTTTGACTTTCAGGTCATCCTTTCGGATGGTCACATAACCAAACATGAATCGCACTGCTCCTTTTTATCAGGTGTTTTTGATGAATTTTGTTCCGCATTTCGGGCAGCGGATCTCGATATGGCCTTTTCCTTTCGGTACACGCACCTGCTGATGGCAGGACGGGCAGCGGAAGTAGCAGTGCTCTTTATCCTTGAATGCACGGGTTCCGCCTCGGAAGAATCCGGCGACGCGGTTTTTCAGTTCCAGGAATTTCTGGTTTTCCGCATACCGTTTGGAATGGTTCTTGGACATGATGCGCACATCCGCCCAGACGATCAGGACGAGTGCCAGGGTGTAGATAAGGGAGCTCCGTACAACCGCTCCGAAAATCATCATGGCAACTGCCGCCCACATCATAAAATTGCCCAGCTGATCGATGCCGTAGCGGCCGTACATCAGGCGGGAAAGTTTTTCTTTCAGTTTATCCATTTTGTTCTCGTTTCTCCTTTTTCAAAGTATATGCCAATACTCTATCCCTTTTGAGGGAAAAAAGCAATCGAAAGCGCCATTAATTTTTTCTAAAGAATCCTTAAATTTTGCAGTGTCGCATTTTTCAAACACGCTCTGTTTTTTCCTGCAGACAGTTTTTCAATTTTTCATGGATGTTTCAAGGAAGCTGTGCTACACTATACCATGTATTTATTTTTTGATTGGAGAATCCCATCTATGAAACGACTCAAACAGATCGGCGCCCTTCTCGCCATCGCGGTCCTGATCGGATTCGGGCTTGGCGCCATGATTTTTGCGTTTATCGACACGCCGTTTGCACACAAGGCGCTGACAGTCTGCCTCTACTGTGCGATTACCGTACCAGTGCTCATCTATGCCATGATGCTGGTTGCCAAGGTTCTGTCGCACCGCGATGAGAACGACAAATCAGACAAAGGAGAAAAACAGTCATGATTGATACCATTATTTTTGATGTAGGCCGCGTACTCGTCAACTGGGACTACGAGTCCTATCTGAAACGCTTTGCTTTCGGTCCGGAAAAGACGAAAGCAATCGCCGCCGCAACCTTCGAAAGCCCTTACTGGCGCCAGTTCGACCGCGGAATTCTCACACCGGCGGAGATTGTAAAAGGATTCTGCTCCCTCGCCCCGGAATACACCGAAGAAATCAAAGAGGTTTTCGCCCACTGCGAGGAAACCATCACCCCGCTGCCGTATGCAGAAAGCTGGGTACGCTCCTTAAAAGAAAAAGGCTACCGCCTCTACATCCTCTCCAACTACTCCGGAGACCTCTTCGAGCGCACCAAAGAGAAAATGCCCTTTCTCCCCTACATGGACGGAACCCTCTTCTCCTACACCTGCCATTTAACAAAACCGGAACCGGAGATCTACCAGCACCTGATCCAGAAATTCTCCCTCACCCCGGACCGCTGCGTATTCCTCGATGACACCAAAGCAAACGTCGAGGCCGCAGAGCAGGCAGGGATTCATGGAATTCATTTTACGGGATATGAAGATGGCGTGGCACAGTTGAAAAAACTGGGCGTTCTTTAAAAAACAGGCTGCCGCATTCATGCGTCAGCCTGTTTTTTTAGTATTAACTTACGCTTTCGCCGCCTCTTCCATCAGCCGCAGCATCAGTCCGACGCTGCCGACGTTATATCCGGCATAAGCGCGTCCGCCGATGTTTCCCGGCAATGCGAGTATCAGCAGTGGGAGTTTTTCTGCGTCGATTCCCATTTTTTCGGCAATCGCCGGGGCGTCGTCGGATGGGTCGAGGTAGAGGGACATGTTGTGGATTGCTGCGCGGGCTTTCTGGAAAGTCGTGTTTTCCAGGTCGGCTTTCGTGCGGAGCACGGCTGCCATGGCAGCGTCTTTTGCGTTCCACTTCTCTGCGATTTCGATCAGCTCATTCAGAACATGCTCGGTCGGCTCCTCTCCGGTTCCGAGGAAGGCCAGAAGGATCGGGCCGTCTTTGGTGAGATCGTTCAGGGTATGCGCCTTTCCATCCAGATCCTCCAGCGTGATCTCCGGCAGTTCGATGTGCTCTAACAGCTCATCCAGCTCTTTTTTCACGGTTTCCAGATAAATCTCTTTTGCTTCTCCCGCCTTCAGTTCAAACACGCGGTATGCGGCATGCTGGTCACCGTTCGGCATACGCATACTTGTAATCAGACGATAGCAGCCCGGCTCCAGGGTCAGAGCCAGTGTTTTGCCATTGAATGCGGTTTCTTCGTAATTCAGCGTCTCAAACACTGTTCCGTTCCACTTTCCGATGGTCCACGTCTGATAATACTTCCATGCGCTTCCATCCTCCGCATTCAGTGTCAGAACCGCACTTTCCGTTTCATCCTTCAAAACAGCAGCTTCTGTTTCCACACTGTGGAATGCCCCATCACGGTAATACTCCGGCTCCAGGGTCACCGGATTCAGTCTTGCCGCTACATTGAGACTCCGGCAGATTGCCACAAACAGAATCTTCTGCGCCAGAGGACTTCCCTGTTTCATCGTAAGGACGCCGACCGGTGTTGCCATGATCGTGTCATACTCTTCTTCTGCATGGAAGGTAATATTCTTCTTAAGATAATCCAGAATCCGTTCCGGCTGCTCCGCAAAGCTGTGTTTTGTCTCTTCCTCAAAAAATCCGCGGATCACGCTCCGATATGGCGTCAGCTCCTCGAGGAAAATACGCGGGCAAAGAAGATCCTTCCTGAAAATCTCCTCCGGCAGATCCCCCTGCTCGCAGTCGAGATGATCCTCTAAAACGGATGCCTTCAAGTCCTTCGCATCCTTTAAAGCCAGCGAAAACAGCAGCTTCTTCCGGTTCGGATTTTCATCTTTGGAAAGGAATGTATAAACCTCCTCAAAATTCTCTCCTGCCCGGTGGAAAATCTCTTCCGCTTCCGGATACGCAGCAGCCTTTTTCTCATCAAAGCATGCTGCAAACCGTGCCTTCCGAAGCCGTTCCGCCTCTGCCATCCGTGCCGCATTTCGCTCCTTCTGCTCCTTTGTGGCAACGATATTCCGTACCGGCACTTCCTTCGGTGCCCGGATTTCCAGCGTCTGCCACCTGTCATCCGCTTCCGGAACCGCCTCTTCACGAAGCACCAGTTCCAGCGAATCCTCCTCCTCAATCCGCATCATGGCTTCCGCCCGGCGTATTCCGTCAAATGCCCGTACCCGGATATCGCCAAGGCCAAGTGTCATCCGAACTTCTCCGTCCGCATCCGCAATCATCACTGCAGCCGGGAAAAACTCTGCCATATTCAGGATTTCAACCGCAATATGCGCTCCTGCAGCCGGTTTTCCATTCTCATCCTTCACAAGAATCTTCACCAGCTTCGTTCTGCCATAAAAATCTGTATGGTTAAAGTAGTACAGCGCCCCTTCTTTTCCAAGATACTCCTCGTTACTCTCCTTTACATAATCCGAGAAGTTCCGCGTATGAATCAGAATTGCCCGATTCGCCGGACCGGAGAACCAGCCGGTATCCAGCACTTCTTCCGGCTCACAGGCGCCGAGGAAATGCCACTCGCCGTCCACAAACACCTCAACCCAGGCATGATTGTCATCACAGTGCGCCCATCTTGGTGTATAGACCTGCCGCGCCGCAATACCGACACTCCGATACGCCGTAACTGCAAACGTAGACTCCTCGCCGCAGCGTCCCTTTCCACTCCGATACATTGTCATCGGAGATGCCGTTCTGCCGTCCGTCGCCTCATACGTCGCATGCTCCGCACACCAGTAATTAATCTCCAGAATCGCCTCTAAAAGACTCATTCCGGCTACACGCCCCATAATCTGCTCATAAAAAAACGGTCTGCAGTCCGTAATGTCCTCGGAATTGATCCGGTCATACAGCACATAATTTACAAACACATCCTCCGGCAGCTCCTTACACCATGCCACCTTCTCCCGCAGCATCAGCGCATGCTTCACGTACGAAAGAAAAAGATCAAATCCATATTCTCCCGCATCCCTTACCGGCATCGTGCCATACAGAAACTTCATCAGCACAGCCTCTTCTTCACTGCACTGTTTCAATTTTTCTTCGATAACAGGCATCACCGGAGCCAGAAGCTCTCTCCGTCCCTCAAATTTTTCCGTTGCATATTTTTTCAAATTTTCTGAGATCATGATTCTATCTATCCCTTTCTCTTTTTTCCTATCCGTCTCCACAACGTACATCCGCCCACCGGCGGCAGACGCCATGCGAAAAAGGATTCCTTGCGATTTTTCAGGAACACCGGAGCGAGGAGCCTTTTCACATACCGGCTGTGGGTCACTACGCTACATATTTTTCTTTATAAATGAAAGTAATTCTCCGCTGGGATCGCATTTATACTCCCAGAACATAATGCCTCCCATACCCTTTTCTTTCAGGTACGCAATTTTCACACCCAGTGACTCGCAGTCCTCATAGCTGATAAATGTCTCCCCGTCAAACAGATACGGAACCTTCGCCTGCTCATCCCAATACCGGATAAATCCCCTCTTTCCGATCCAGCTCTCTTTGAGCTCGCCGTAGTCACCGCCATATCCTCCGACCGTCTCTGCTTCCATTCCAAGCCCGTTGCGGCATCCGGCGCCTTTTACTCCATCCCATTTTCTGGAATAAAACGGTACGCCAAGGATCAGCTTTTCCATTGGAACACCCGCATTTGCAAAGCCGTTCACTGCCTTCTCCACACATGCGTCAAACAGGTTTCCCTCACTGTGATACAGTGCCGCATGATGTCCCGTCACCTTCTGGAAACCGCCCTGCAGATCATACGTCATCAGCTGCACATAATCCAGATACCGGGAGGCCTCCTTCATATCTGTCTGCAGTGCAAAGTAAACATCTCCGCCGACTGCTGTCGTTACAAGCATGCCTTCTCTGTACGCGTCCAGTGTCTTCCGAAGCTCCGCCAGAAGCAGCGTATAATTCTCTTTATCCGATCTGTCCGACGCAATTCCTGCCAGCGATGTGCCCGGATACTCCCAGTCAATGTCAATACCGTCCAGACCATACTCCTTCACAATTACAAGTGCACTCGCAGCAAACCGCTCTCTTCCCTCTTTTGTTCTTGCAGCCTGGGAAAAGCCGTCTGCTCCCCAGCCTCCTACGGACAATACAATCTTCAGCTCCGGGTTGCTTTTCCGAATGGATACTATTCCATCCCGTGCATCCTTTGCATCCCATACAACTTCTCCGTCCCGGATCAGACCAAATGCAATATTGATCACGGTAAGTGCCCGCACATCCTCTTCTCGCATATGATTTAAATCCGCCGTATTTACATAGCCAATTATTCTCTTCATCTCATAAGCTCCTCTGTCCGAATCGTTTTACTCATTAAAGGTTACGACTTCCCCGTGTCCCAGATTGTAGGTGATCTCATCCTCAAGCTCTACCTTCACAACCGTTGCAAACGGATGAATACTCATCTCGCCGGCCCAGATCCAGAGTGTTCCCGGAATACCGCTCCATGGAAGGGAACCCGTATAGGAGAACCGAAGTTCTTCTCCCGTATGCAGAACCGTCACCCTTTTTACCGGCGTTTTAATGCCTTTCACGCACAGCGTCTCCTGCGGCTTATCATAGACAAAAAGATACATCGTCTTCTGATCCGCCGAAATCGTGCTTCCGCCGAGAAAATGATTGTAATCCAGTCCTTTTTCTGTTCCAAATACCGCTTCCTCGTGGTCATGAATCCATCCGCCAAGATCCAGCAGCACCTTCTCCTGACGTTCATCGAGCGTTCCGTCCTCTTTCGGTCCGATGTCCAGCAGCATTCTTCCGCCGAGGGTAATACAGTCGCAGAACATACGCACGATCTGGCCGCTGCTCTTGTAATCATTGTCCGATGGACGATATCCCCAGGAATCATTGATCGTCGTACAGAATTCCCACTCGCCTTTCGGTCCGTACAGCGGAATTCCCTGCTCCGGTGTCTCATAATCTCCGTAGCCCTGCATTCTCGAATTCAATACAACGTTCGGATTCAGCGTATGCAGATATTCCCTGAATTCCGGCATCTTCCACTGTGCCGCGCTCCGTTCCCAGTCACCATCAAACCATAAAAGATCCACCGTTCCGTAATTCGACATCAGTTCTTTTAACTGATGATTGTTGAATTCCAGAAACTCCTGCCATTTCTGCGGCTCCTCCTCTTTTCCGGCCGGGGAACCATAGATATCGTTCAAACAGTCTTCTTTTTTCATTCCTTCCGGGTAAACCGTGCGATACCGCGGATCCGACCAGTCGATCAGTGAATAATAAAGACCGACCTTCAGACCTGCCTCACGCATGGCAGCTGTATACTCTTTTACCAGGTCGCGCGCTGCCGGTGTTTTCTTCACAACACTTAAATCACTGTATCCGGTATCAAACAGTGCCACGCCGTCATGGTGCTTCGCTGTCATAACCACGTACTGCGCACCTGCTTTTTGAAACAGCTCCGCCCATTTTTTCGCATCAAACTTCGATGCTGTAAAGCCTTCACACTGTTTCATGTAATCTTCATAAGAAATATTTCCGTTGTGGAACGACCATGACTCTGACACATCACCCACCGCATAAATCCCATAATGGATAAAAATGCCCAGCTTCGCGTTCCGAAACCAGTCCTGCATCATCTCTTCCAGCTCCTCCTTTTTTTGTACTCCCGGATTAAAAGACTCCGGGCATAGCTTTTTTATCCGATCTAATTACCCCTTTATTGTTCCTTCCCATTATATCAGTTCTTGCCCAAAAAGAAAGGCATATTACCGTTTTACACTGTAATATGCCTTTTTTCACGCCACAGGAAATATCGTTACCTTTTCCTGTTTATTTCGCGATTTCCTCGATACCCTGAGTTGCTACCCAGTCCTCAAGTCCCAGAGAGTACATACCATCTACATAAGCCTGCCAGTCAGCATCGTTGTCAATGTCAAGCTCGCCGCATACGAACTGCGCCTGCTGCTGCTCAAAGAAATCTTTGATTGCTGTGTTCGTATCAGAGAAGGTATCAATTTTATCCAAGTCAATCCAGTAGGACGGAATAATTTCTTTGGTCAGATTTGCCTCATAAGCTTCCTCTGTTGCTTTTTTCTCATCATACATCGGATGCTCTTCTACAAACTCGAAGTCTACCGGCAGATATTTCGGCAGAGACTGCGGCCACAGATTGCCCCAGGAATATTTTTCCTGATCTTCCTCAGACAGTGTGGTGGTGTCAATCGCATGGTATCCGTCATCCTCTTTGTTTACAATCACACCAACCGGTCCTCTGTTGCAGCCGATGCCGTTCTCCAGTGCGAATGCATTGTCAAACCAGCGGCAGATGATTTCCGGATGCTCTGCCTTGTTTGTGATGACAGCCTGGGTTCTGTATACGCTGAAGCCTTCCGTATCGCGCAGCCAGATTCCGTCTTTGTCTGTGTTCAGAACAGGCATGGAGTCGAAATCGCCTCTTTCCTCTGCAGCCGGGATTCCGGTAAACTCGTTGCTTCCGTATGCGATGGAAACGCCGTACAGGTCCTGATTTCCTTTACCTTCCCATGTGGAGCTGTCCTGTGTGTAAAGCTCTACGTCTACGAGTCCTTCTGCATACAGTTTGTGGAACCAGGAAAGGAACTCACGGTATGTATCGCTGACACCGCCGTAAACAACCTTTTCATTCTGGATTGCAATACCAAGTTTGTTCATCGGAAGTCCGAAGTAACCGGCCATAGCCTCGATATGTTTGTTGTTCGGGTCGGTAGAGAACGGGATTTCATCGGAAGCGTCACCGTTGCCGTTTGCATCCTGCTCTTTGAAGGCTTTCAAGACTGCCTCAAACTCGTCTGTAGTGGTCGGCATGCTCATGCCAACATTCTCCAGCCATTTCGTATTGATGTATGGGCTGTATCCAACGGTTGTATCGGTACATACGTACGGAATTGTGTAGATGTGTCCGTCCGGTGCTGTCATTTTTTCTCTTACACCCGGCAGATCCAGGATCGCAGAAATGTTCGGGCAATATTTCTCAAAATAATCTTCCAGCGGAATGAATACGCCCTGGTTTACACCATAGGTGAGGATTGCATTATCGCTTAAGGTCCATCCGCCGATCACATCCGCGTAATCTCCGGAGTTCAGATCCAGATTCAGTCTCTCCGTTGCTGTTTCGTATGGATAAATTTTCAGGTCAACGTCTACATTGGTCTGTTTTTTGAACTCATCGAGCATGATAAACTCGCCGGATTCGCTGGAATCATCGCAGAAGATGGAGAAGGTGTAATCTCCCTCGTCTACCAGCGGAAGACCTTCCTGATACATAATGCCGTTTACTTTTCCGTCCTCATCCACGGTGTCGTTTGCTGCGGATGCTGCGGATGCTGCAGAAGCACTCTTTGCCGAGCTGCTTCCATTATCACTTCCACATCCGGTAAACATAGATGCCACCATTACTGCAGTTAAAACTGCTGCGACTGCTTTTCTTTTCATGATTTTTCCCTCCTGTGTTGTTCCGGCGGCATTTTCCCGCCGGAAGCGCTTTTGCCTGTCCGTTGTCCGGACTCTTTATTTACATACCGCCGTTTCCCGTGCGGCAGATAAATCGTTAAAAAAACTTCTTCTTGTAAATCAACCCTTCATGGATCCGATCATAACACCCTTTACAAAGTGCTTCTGCACCAGTGGGTACATAACCAGAACCGGGATACTGCTGATGATGATCAGCGAGTATTTCATAACGTCGATCAGCTGCTGTTTTTCCTGCAGTGCTGCTCTTGCTGCCGCAGTTGTTGCTGTCTGGGACAGCGCGGTCTGGTTCGTGATCAGGATGTTACGCAGAACCAGCTGCAACGGATACTTTGCTTTGTCCGAAATATAAACGAGTGCTGAGAAGTATGAGTTCCAGTGACCGACACCATAGTACAGAACCAGAATTGCGATGATCGCTTTGGAAAGCGGAAGTGCAATCTGGAAAAAGAATCTCGCCTGGGTGCAGCCGTCAATTTCAGCTGCCTCATACAGCTCTTCCGAAATGTTCGACTTGAAGAAGGTTCTTGCCACGATCATGTTGTATACGCTTAAGCATCCCGGAAGAATCAGTGCCCAGATCGTGTTCAGCATCTGCAGTCTCTGAATAACCAGATAGGTAGGGATCAGACCGCCGCCGAAGAACATGGTGATCAGGTAAAAAATGGTGATCGGTTTCTTTCCGGAGAAATTGCTTCTGGAAAGTGCATATGATGTCGGAAGCGTTACGATCAGGTTGACCATGACACCGCAGAAGGTGATGATCAGGGAGTTTAAAAAGCCTCTCATAACCTGGTCGTTTTTAAATACTTCTGCGTAGCCCTTCAGGGTAAATCCGATCGGGTGAAGCAGTACTTTACCACTCGATACGGCGCTTGGCGCACTGATGGATGAAATGATAACCCAGTACAGCGGATATGCCACAACAAACAGAACCAGCGTCAGGATAATGAAGCAGGCTGCGTCAAAAACGACGTCCTCTTTGCAGCGTTTTATTTTCTTTTTTGTCACTGCGGTATTTTCTTTACTCATGTTTTTGTTTCCTCCTACCACAGGCTGTTGCCCGAAAGTTTATCAGATATCGTATTGACAATGATCAGCATAACCATGTTTACGATGGTGTTGAACAGACCGATTGCTGAAGAATACGACATATCGTTGTTGATCAGACCGACCTTATAGACGTAGGTGGAAATGATCTCGGATACACTGGCATTCAGGTTGTTCTGCAGAAGGAAGGCTTTTTCAAAGCCGACGGAAAGAATGCTTCCGCAGTTCATAATCAGAAGAATGGTCGCGGTCGGCATGATCAGCGGAAGGTCGATGTGACGGATCAGCTGTAATTTCGTCGCGCCGTCTACCTTTGCCGCTTCATGCAGCTCCGGGCTGATGCCGGCGAGTGCTGCGAAGTAGATAACAGAGCTCCATCCTGTACTCTGCCATACGCCGGTCCACACATAAATGTGTCTCCAGTACGCTTTCTTCGCCATGAAGTTGACCGCCGGAATTCCGATTGCTTCCAGTACGTGGTTGATAACACCGACGGACGGAGACAGGAACAGAATGATCATACCGCACATAACTACGGTAGAAATGAAGTTCGGCGCGTAGGTGACGGTCTGGATCACTTTCCGGTATCTCTTATGGCGGAAGGAGTTCAGCATCAGTGCCAGGATGATCGGAATCGGGAATGATACGACCAGTCCGTACAGACTCAGGATCAACGTGTTCTTGATGGTGGATGCAAAGTATGGAGAGTTGAAGAATCTCTCAAAGTAGTACATGCCTACCCACGGGCTCTTAGTGATTCCGGCCGTCGCATTGAAGCGGCGGAACGCGATCTGTACACCATACATCGGAATGTAGCTGAAGATGAATGTCAGGATCACGCCCGGAACACAGAAAAGCCAAAGCGAGATGTCTCTCTTAAAGGCGCGGATGGTGCGGCCTTTTTTCTTTGCTTTTGTTGGTTTCTCTTTCATTTCTCTCTTGTCCTCCCTTTTAAAGGTTTCGTGTTTTCCTTGATTGGAGCATCCCTTGCCGTGAACATTTTGAACATTTTGCTTTCGCATCATCCTCGCATGCTGCTTCTTTTTTGTGCAACTGCCACAATCAAATCTGTGATTTAAGATTTATCCAACACTGTTTTGATGAATTTATTTTACATTTTGTTTCCTTATTTGTCAATTAATTTTTGAACACAAATATAATTTTGTTACTTTTACGCAATTTAAAGTGATGCTTTTTAAGCACTTTTCCTATAAATCCTCCTGTTTTTTCCTTTGTTTTTCTTTTTCCGGCGTCAGAGCGTACGATCCATTTATATTTTTATCCATTTTCTGCAAACCAAAAGAAGGAAACTATGTTTCTTTATTTTGTAATATAGTTTCCTTCTTTGTTCATTCTTATTATATTTTTATGTTTTTTTCGTCCGTTCTTACATTTCCGTCACGTTCCCGCTCCACCATTTCTCTGCTCCATCTTCAAGCATCAGCTCGTACTCATGGCAGATGACCTCTGGTTTTCCCGGAATCTGGACAAAATTCAGCTCCTCTTTTGTAAGATGGAACACAGCTTCTTTTTTCTCTCCCGGTGCAAGTGCAATTCTCGTAAAGGCTTTCAGCTCTTTGATTCTTGCTACAACACCGCCGGAACGTTTCCGTACATACAGGCACGGAACGGAAGTTCCGGCCATATTTCCGGTATTTTCCACGGTAAAGGAAACAGAAATACCATTTTCTTCCTTTGTTACGGAAACATCACTGCCGATAAACGTTGTGTAGGATCTTCCTTCTCCGAAGGTATGCAGCGGCTGGCTTGTCATATCACAGTACGCCGGGGCAACGGAAGTCCGATAATTGTAGCATACCGGGATCTGTCCCACGTGGCGTGGCATAGAAACCGGAAGACGGCCGGACGGATTGCTGCTTCCATAGAGAAGCTCAGCAACTGCCCTGCCTCCCATCGGTCCCGGGTAGAATGCATATAAAACGGCATCGGAAGCATTTTCGATCTTCTCGATACAGTATGCTCTTCCGGCAATTACAACCGTTACCAGTGGTTTGCCAAGGCGGGCAAGTGCTGCAATCAGTTCTTCCTGCGCGGCCGGAATGTGAACCTTCGCGGTGTCCATTCCCTCGCCGCAGTCCATCGAACGGCTGCCCGTTCCCTTCGAGGCTGCTCCGTTTGCATCGAACACAGCTCCTCCAAACCGTGAGGAGGAACCGCCGACAACGGCCACGATCACATCGCTTTCTTCTGCAAGTGCCATCGCTTTTGCTTTTTCATGCTCATCCGCCTCGGAAAAACCGGACCCCATCGCATAAGAGACTTTCACGCCATCCGGTGCTTCCTGCTTCATGCCCTGCAGAACCGTGACGCACTCGCTTTCCGGCACCGGCGGAGTATAATCGCCGAGCATACAGTAACGGTCTGCCGCATGGTAGCCGATCACTGCTACTTTTTTATATTTCTTTGCAAGCGGAAGCACCGTCTTTTCATTTTTCAGAAGCACAGCAGACTCCCGCGCCAGTGCAAGAGATACCTCCGGGATGCCGGCTTCTTCCGGGGAAAGCATGTTTTCTTCCATATAAGGATGCTCGAACAGACCTTTTTCAAATTTCAGTTTCAGAACGCGGAGCACCGCCTCATCGATCTGGCTCTCCTCCAGAAGTCCCTGATCAACCGCCTCACCGAGACGGCCAAAGGCTTCATCCCACAGGCTCACATCAACACCGGCCTTTCTTGCCGCAACGGCTGCATGCAGCGTATCCCCCTCTGTGTTTTTCAGGAAATCGACAGCCAGTCCGTCTGCCATCACAATGCCGTCAAAGCCCATCTCACCGCGCAGTACATCGCGAAGCAGCCATGCATTTCTGTGGCAGTACACGCCGTCGATCTCGTTATACGCCGCCATGATTCCTTCCACACCGGCTTCGCAGCACGCTTTTGCAGACGGAAAATGGATTTCACGCAGCTCACGCTCCCCGATTCTCGCCGCACTCGCATTCACACCTCCGGTCGTCTCGCCCTGGGCGCAGAAATGTTTTGCCACGCTGCCGACGCCGGTCGACTGCATGCCGGTCACGGCTGCTTTTGCCATTGCGGCTGCAAGGCATGGGTCCTCAGAGTAGCACTCTTCACTTCTTCCCCATCTCGGATCACGCGCCATATCAAGTGCCGACATCAGCGCCAGCTCCACATGACCGCTCTTTAACTGCTTTCCGCATGCCTTGTAGCCTTCCGAAAGAAGCGCCGGATCAAACGTTGCTCCGGCAGCCAGGTTGACCGGAAGCAGACCTCCTCCGAGTGCCTGATGGCCATGGGGGCACTCGCTGCTCATCATCATCGGAATGCCGAGGCGGGAATGTTCCATGACGTAGTGCTGTACCATATTGTAGGCTTTCGCGGAGAGTTCCGGCACGATTCCGGTCTTCTCGTCCTTATCTGCCCACGGGTCGGCACGGTACAGGCCGTACAGAACCCCCAGTCCGCCCATGCGCTCTACTTCTTCTTTGAATTCGTCGGTCAGGGTAAATTCCTCTCCCTGCCGCTCATAGATCCGGAATCCGTACAGACGCTGATTGAGCTGTCCCACTTTTTCCTTTAATGTCATCCTTCCCAGAAGATCCTTTGCTCTCTCTTCCGGTGAAAGGGCTGTATTCTGATATGCTTCCATCTGATTTTCCTCCTTATATGCTTTCTGCCCGGCCGTTTTCTTCCTGCCGGTGTATTTTTGATCTGTTTCCCCCAAAATTCTCTTATGAAACGGCTTTATTGTATCTCATTTTTTTACTTTTGTCCACAATAAGTTATATTTCGTTCATTTTTGTTCATTTTTCATGTTGAAATTTATTACTTTTAGTGTTATGATACCTTTCGCTACTAAATTTTGCAAATTACAAAGGGAGGTTTTTACTTATGAGCAAAAACATCACGATTCCGGTTCCGGCTGTCCCGTTTGCACCGCCAGTTTATACCTGCCACCGCGCAAAAAAAGAGTTCCATCTGGACGGAAATATCAACAAACCATTCTGGGAGGACGCACCGTATACCGATGAATTTCTGGATATCCAGGGCAGCCACATGCCGCTTCCGCGTTTTGTCACCCGCGCAAAAATGCTCTGGGATGATGAAAATCTTTACGTTGCTGCCGACCTTGCCGGCGATGAAATCTGGGGTCATTTAACAGAACGCGATTCTGTCATCTACTTTGACAACGATTTCGAGATCTTCGTTGACCCGGATTCCGATACGTACCATTACTATGAATTTGAAATGAACGTTCTGAACACGGTATGGGATCTGTTTCTCGCAGAGCCGTACCGCGACGGCGGCAGCGGCCTCAATGGCTACGATATGCACGGCCTTCGCACCGCTGTCCATGTGGACGGTTCCATCAACGATCCTTCCGCTGAAAACAAAGGCTGGAGTGTTGAGGTTGTGATTCCGTTCTCCGCTCTCTACGAATACCAGAAAGAGCGCCGCGCACCGAAAAACGGAGAATTTTACCGTATGAACTTCTCCCGTGTGCAGTGGAATGTGGATGTCAAGGACAACACTTACGTAAAACGCACCGATGAAAACGGAAATGTTCTCCCGGAAGACAACTGGGTATGGGCTCCGACCGGCGTCATCAATATTCATTATCCGGAGCTGTGGGCTTTCGTCTTCTTCTCCGAGGACCGCGAGGATGCTCCATGCGACAGCACCATTCCGGAGGACGAGTATCGCAAATGGGAGCTCCGCAAGCTGTATTACGCAGAAAATATTCTGTTTGAGACAACCGGCTCCTACAGCAGCAGCCTCGATGAACTGCAGAAAACGCTGGATGCGTATGCACCGAACGACTGGAATAAATCTGTAAAAGATCTTGGATATACCATTGAAACCACCAGCCGTACGTACCTGATTTCCTGTCCGAGTGCCGATCGTGCACATCTCCTCCTTCTGTATTCCAACGGAAAGGTTGAAAAAATTACACTTTAAGCGTATAATATCGGTTAGTAGTTAAAATTTGTAACAGGATCGGTTGAAACTATGAAAAAAGTCACTTTACAGGAAATTGCAAATTCCCTGGGCATCTCCCGGACCACCGTCTGGAAGGTGTTCAGCGGACACGAAGGTGTCTCCGATTCCCTGCGCACCAAGGTCATCGCCAAAGCCCAGGAGCTTGGCTATGCCATCCCGGAAGATTTTCAATATCCTTCCAGCGCGGAGGAGACCACGCCGGTCAACATTGCAGTTGCCGTCTGCAGACCGGAAACCTCACTTTTCTGGATGACCATCATCCACCAGATTGCAAAAGTATTTTCAACACACAATGTCAATCTCGTTTACACGTATCTTCCGACTTCGGCGGATAAAACGTATTTTCTCCCGCCCACACTTACAAACGGAAGCGTCCACGGCATCATTGTTCTGAACGTGTACAACGAACGTCTTCTGCGTCTGCTCGCAGAGACACAGATTCCCAAAGTGTTCCTGGACACTTCCTCCCTCGTATCCCCGGATGAACTGAACGGCGATCTTCTCCTGATGGAGAGCCGGAACAGCGTCCGCAATATTACCGCCCATCTTCTCGAGAAAGGATGCACTCTTCCGGGCTTCATGGGTGATATCGGCTACGCACAGTCCAACCGCGAACGCTATGAGGGCTTCTGCCAGGCACTGATGGATGCCGGAAAAACACCGAATCCTTCTCTTTGCCTGACCACACCGCTTGGGATTGACTCCTACCGCGAGGAAATCGATTCTTTCCTTTCCTCCCTTTCCCGCATGCCGGACGCTTTTGTCTGCGCCAGCGACTACGTTGCCTGTATTCTGATGCAGCTTCTTGAAAAGCGGGGACTGCGCGTGCCGGAGGACGTTGCCGTATCCGGCTTTGACAACAATATCGAGGATCTTCTGGCAGAAAATCTGACTACCGTTCAGGTCTTCAATGAGGAGCTCGGCTCCCGCCTGGCGCTTCAGATTCTTTACCGGATCAAATATCCGCACACGCCGCATGAAGTCACGTATCTGGAATCCAAAGTTCTGTACCGCGCTTCCACCGGCGACTGATGCATCCGTTTTTTGATTTTGCTTTTTGAAAAGACACCGTATTTCCGTTTTTCGGATACGGTGTCTTTTTTATGTTTCTGTACGTTATTTCTCTGTGCGGATGCGGATCGTACGGATCTCGTACGGTTTGATCGTAAGCGAAATCTCGTTCTCCTTCACATTGATTGCGCCATCTGCCGGCTGCTCCAGCAGATTGGTCTCCTCTGCAGAAAGAATGGATTCTGCGCAGTGCAGTGTCACTTTCGTTCTCGCATTCTCCACCTCGTACAGACGCACAATCATGCCGTCTCCGTCCTCTGCTTTCTTCACGGTCTCAAGCACTACGTTGCGTTTGTCTGCAGACAGGAACTCCATGCGGTCTTTTTCTGCCGCACCAAAAACAGCTTTTGCCGGCACATTCAGATTCAGCGCTTCCTGTACCGTACCTGCCTCACGCCACGTTCCTGCATGCGGATACAAGGAGTACGTAAAGGAATGCTCCTCCTGGTCTGCCGTCAGATTCGGCTCAGTTCCGGATTTAATCAGGGTCTGTGTCATCACGCGATCCTTCATGGAATAGCCGTACTTGCAGTCGTTCATCAGGCTGACACCGTAGCTTCCCTCGGAAAGATCGGCCCATTTGTGGCCACATACCTCGAATTTTGCCTGATCCCAGCTTGTGTTGGTGTGCAGTTTTCTTGTCACGTTACCAAACTGGATATCGTACGTTGCCTCATCGCTGTGAACGTCAACCGGGAAGTGTACTTTGAGCACATGCTCAGCAAATTTCCAGTCAACGTAGGTTTCGAAATCAATTCTGCGGTCTTTTGCGTAGAAGTGGATCTGCTGGCGGATGACGGTATCCATCACTTCGCGCTCGATCTCCAGGGTTGCACGGACCGGACCGTTTTCTGTCCACTCCATGCGGCGCACGCCCTCTACCTTCCAGGATTTCTCGGTATGGAAGATGTCCAGATTCCATGCGCTGTACTGCAGCGGTTTATCCTCATAGATCCGCAGTTCATTTCCTGTTTTTCCGATCTGAAGTACTTCACGGTCATTTTCTTTGTCAAACAGGGAAGTAAATTCGCCGTTTGCATCGATTGCAATGGTGTAAAACGGTGTCTCAAGGGTATATCCCTCTCCTGCTTCTGCTATGGCAAACGGTGTTTTCACAACGGATCCGCTTACCGGGCGCAGTACCTGATATCCCTTGGACGGCAGATTTTCTGCGTAAATAACCGCTCCGTCTTTCGTCTGCTGTACCGGATACACGTTCGTTCCATCGGTCAGTGCCTCAGCGCTGTTTGTGCCCAGCTCTACGATATCGTTTCTTCTGTGGCCCAGCGTATTCCATACGGTCACACTCTCGTCCTTCTTCGCACAGAGTGCATCCAGACGCTCACCGATCAGTTTTGCAGATGTTTCTGCAATTTCCGCATACTCTTTCTTCGTCTGCTCATATACCTCATGGATGGAGGAACCCGGCAGAATATCGTGGAACTGATTTGTCAGGATCATCTCCCACATGCGGTTCAGTTCTTCGGTCGGATATGCTTTTCCGGCCTTTTCTGCCAGAACGGACAGAAGCTCTAATTCCATCATCGCATACTCGCTCTTACGGTTTCCGCGTTTGTTGCGTGCCATCGAAGTATACGTTCCCCGGTGGAACTCGAAATACAGCTCTCCGATCCAGGTTGGGAGGCGTTTGCTGTCTTTTACTTTCTCATGCAGTTCGTCGAAATACGTTCTCGCAAATGCCTGGCGTACTTTCGGCACGCCCTTGATGCCTTTTTCCATTCGTTTGGATGTCTCAAGCATCGTTCTGGTCGGGCCGCCGCCGCCGTCCCCGTAGCCATAACTGATCAGAATATCGTTGTTGATATCCTTATTCTGATAGCGGTCCCAGCCGCCCATGATTGCATCCGGATGCAGCATGCCGTTGTATGTCGTAAAGAAGCTGGTCTCCGGCTGGCCGACGCCGAGCGTTGTGATCATATGCGTGAAAACTTTGCTTCCGTCGATTCCTTCCCAGTTCATGGTATCGTACGGCACTTTGTTAAACTCGTTCCATGCCAGCTTTGTCGTCATGAAGTAATCAATTCCGCATTTTTTCAGAATCTGCGGCATGGCAGCGCTGTATCCGAACACGTCCGGCAGCCACAGAATTTTGTTGTCTACACCGAACTCCTCTTTGAAGAAGCGTTTTCCGAACAGGAACTGACGCACAAGGGACTCTCCTGATGTCAGGTTGCAGTCTGCCTCAACCCACATGCCGCCTTCCGGCTCCCAGCGTCCTTCTTTGACTCTCTGGCGGATTTTCTCGTATACTTCCGGGTGTCTTTCCTTTACAAAGCTGTAGAGCTTCGGCTGGCTTGACATGAAATGATAGTTCGGATACTCATCCATCAGTTTTAATACCGTTGCAAAGCTTCGGCAGGATTTCTGGCGAACCTGGTCAATCGTCCACAGCCATGCCACATCAATGTGGGTGTGGCCGATGCACGTTGCCACAACTTCGTCCCAGCCGCCCATTTTTTCATAGATCTCTTCCTGGATGCATTTTTCTGCCTCTTCGATGGAAGCGTAGAACTCTTTACTGTACGGCTTGCGCAGGTCCAGCAGATTGATCGTGTTGGTCAGTGCGGTTTCGAGATCCAGACGCGTTTTATTATCCTCGTCCATACGGTTCAGGCCCTGCATCGGAACGATGAGGTCGTAATAGATCTCCTCGATTTTCGCATCATGCTCCTCAAGGTCTGCCAGCAGACGGAACTCGCTGTGCAGCGTTCCGGTGTAGGACTGCAGGTCAAACTGGATTTTTTCACCGGCCTTTGCATTTTCTCTTACAAGTACTTCGCGGTGGTTGATATCCATACCCTGGATCACTTCGCCGTTTGCAAACAGCAGGAACTGCGGGTTTCTTCCGTCATCCCATTCGTCCAGTCCTGCATGGACTCTCATCCAGAGATTTTTTCCATCGAAGCTCTCCGGAATGGTGATGGTGGTGCGGAACCAGTAATGTTTGTCCGGTCCGTACCAGCGGTCATTGACCGTATCAAACGATGTCCACGGCTCTTTTGATGCATCGGCCTCTGCCGGTGTGATATAGCATCCATTTTTCACCTGCATATCGGTGATTTTAATTTTCTGTGAAATCGAAAGTCTTGCCAGTTCCTGGCAGATTACGTTCACACGCTCTTTTACAAATTTCATAGTGCCTCCTTATGCTGTCCATGGGGTCATTTTTAAAAAGAAAGTCCGCCGGACCTGCAGGCTTCTTTCACCCGTAAGCCCGGCGGACTTGTCGCTTTTTAAGTTATCTTATAAATCAAAGGCTATTCTCTTTCACATAGTTCAGCAGCTCATCTACGGTTGTGAATGCCATACCGGTTACAGTATCTGCGCATCCGTAGTAGATAGTGATTCTTCCGGTTGCTGCATCGCTTAAGGTTGCGCACGGGAATACTACGTTCGGAACATCACCCATGCACTCGTACTGGGTGATCGGAGCCATAATATAGTCTTTCGTTCTGTATTTTACTTTCCACGGCTCGTCGATATCAAGCAGTGCGCATCCCATACGATATACGTATCCGTTGCAGGTTGTGATAACGCCGTGGTAGATCAGCAGCCATCCCTCATCTGTTTCGATCGGAACCGGGCCGGCACCGATCTTGGTGCACTGCCATGCAGACTCATCGCCGCGGACCGGGCTCATCATGTGACGGTGTCTTCCCCAGAATTCCATATCTTTACTCTGGCTGACAAAGATATCGCCGAACGGTGTATGGCCGTTGTCGCTTGGACGGCTCATCATCATGTAGTAGCCGTTGATCTTTCTCGGGAACAGCACGCCGTTACGGTTGAATGGAAGGAATGCGTTCTCAAGCTGAACGAATTTCTTGAAGTCATAGGTGTAAGCAACACCGATGGTCGGGCCGTGATAGCCGTTGCACCAGGTTACATAGTATTTGTCGTCGATTTTGCAGACACGCGGGTCATAACGGTACTCTCTTGTCAGAATCTCCTCGTCAGCGCCCTCAAATTTGATCGGTTCATCCTCGATCTCCCAGTGGATACCGTCTTTACTTCTTCCAACGAAGATGTCCATGCTGATGGAACGGCTGTCGCAGCGGAATACACCTACGTATCCGTCCTCGAACGGTACGACTGCGCTGTTGAAGATACTGTTGGAACGTTTCTGCTCGTAACGGCCGATGATCGGGTTCTGATCATAGCGCCATACCGGCATGTGCTCTCCTGCTGGTTTTTCCTGCCAAGGCATATCCGGCAGATTGTTTCCGATGATTTTACTCATGATTGTTTCCCTCTGTGAAAATTATTTTTTTCTTTCTCTCTTGTCACGCCATACGGACATTTTTGATCTTTCGATCCGATACTTCTATCTTCGTCCATTTCTGCGCAAAAGTCAAGTGTTTTTGTTCACTTTTATGTAAATTTTCGTTTTCTTTGTTACTTTTTATCGTTCATTTATTCTCTTTTTCTGTTCATTTTGTTTACAAACAGATTTTTTTATTTTTCGTACGGTTTTCTTCCCCGCAGAATATCGGCATACCAGAATACAATTTCCGCAATGTGGTGCAGATCGCCTTCTTTGCTGATGCTTCTCCAGGACGCTTTATACTTCATAAACCAGGTTTCCAGCCGTCCCGCAAGTGCCGCGCAGGCTGCCTCATCTTTTTCTTTTCCAAGCTCGATATCACACAGTCTCGCACCCGTCTCATTCCAGATGTCAATCGCTTCCATCGTGAGTTCCAGCACCGGAACCATTGGACGGCAGGATTCTTCCAGAGCACCGGCTGTCTTTTTCAGTTCTTTTTTCAGAGCCGCAATTGTTTCCTTTGCAGCTGCACGCTTCGCCTCATCCTGGATTCTCGCGTCAAACAGCGCATTCCGGTTGTTCGGATGACCGAGCACTTTTTCCTCGTAAACGACGTTGGCATCCCACCAGTCAAAGATGGAGCATTCTGCCGTTTTTGCCATATAGGAAACGAATTTTCCGCTCCGGTCGCCGTAGGCCAGACGGGAAATCTGTTCATTCAGCTCCTCAAAGCTGTCGGTATCGTCTCCCCAGGAGAAGACGGCTCCATAGATCATGCCAGGAAGGGAAAAGTCCGGCTGATTGATGTGGCCGCAGTCACCCCAGTCTGTGTTCAGAACACCTTCCGCATGGTATTTTCTCGCATAGCCGCACATCCGTGTGATATTTTTGTAGCTGTTCTCCACCAGGTTCATCCACTGGTTCCAGCCGCCGACCCCAGGACAGAGATACTGTCTTGCACCAGCTTCCGCCATCACTTTTGCCTCATGCTCTCTCTGCTCGGCTGCATAGCCCCAGGTCAGGCAGACGGTTTCCTCTGGCAGCTCTTTGATCAGCTCCGGCTGTGCGCAGATGATATCGCCCCAGAACATCGGCTTTTTGCCTTTTGCCACGAGAAACTCGCAGAGCTCTTTTACATAGTCGATATACAGGCGGTGAACGCCTTTCTCGTCTGCCAGCGGTTTCGATTTTCCTTTTCCAAGGTCGAACGTTTCATCCGCGCAGATGTTGAATTTATCCGTGGCAAAGAGCGCCATGTACTCCTCGATCATGGCCTTGATCAGCTCGATCGCTCTGCCGCCGGAGACATCCACCGTGTGATGCTGCATCCGGTCCCAGAAGGAAAACGGCTCTTTCCAGCTGTCTGGGAATTCACAGAGGTCGCCATAGCTCTTTGTGGAGAGCAGCATGTACAGATGGCCGAACGTTGCGATCGACGGCACCAGTTCGATATGAAGCTTTGCGCAGTACGCATCCAGCTCGCGGATTTCCTCTGCCGTAAGCGGCGTCTCATCGCGCCACATCTCGGAAAGTCCCGAGAACAGATACGTGTGCTCCACATAGAGCTGCAGCTGGTTCAGCTTGTAGTACGCCATGCGGTCTGCCACCTGTTTTAAATAGGAAAGTGTCAGCACACGGCCTCTCGTCTCATCGAGATAATAGCCGCGCACCGGCAGATCCGGCTCATCCTCGATCCGCACAGCCGGAAGCAGTGCACCGTATTCGTGTATCATCTGGCACAGCGTCTGCACACCGTAGAGCACGCCGGCTCCGTCTCCGCCCTGGATGCGGATTTCCTCCTCTGTCACCTGCAGCACATACTGCTGGCTTTTCCTTGTCTCATCCAGTTCCAGTACAATCGCGCCGGTCTCTTTTCTTCCCGGAACGCCGTATCCGATATCGTACTGCATTCCGGTTTCCTTTTTGATTCCCTTCTGCAGCACTTTCGCATACGTATCCCCATTTCCCAGCAGTCTGCCATCCAGTACAATTCTGCCGTCATAGCAGAGTGCATGTTCCCCCGTCAGGAGTTTTACCTCTTTTGGTTTTGGTAAAAATTTCATTTTCCTTCTCCTCTTGTTTTTTGTTTTCTTTGTAACCATAGAACTTTCACTGAACGTTAAGTAACATTTTGAAACCACTTTTCTCTTCTCCCCCATCCTACCATATTTTTTCCACATATTCCACAATAATTTGTAATTTTCTTCAATTTTTTTCAAAATTTCTTCCTGTTCTGCTCTTTTATATGTAAAGTAACTTTTGTTTCCCATTTTCATTCCGGAACAAAATCTGTTTTTTCGGATGAATGCGATCATCGGCTTTACCGCTCTGGCTGCCGCCCACGTCAATCAGCCGGACCAGGTGCAGGAATACCTGAACAAGATTTCCACCTCCGGCCAGCACCTTTTTCCGCCTGAACCAGATTCTGCTGAATCTGCTGAGCAATGCCACGAAATTCACACAGAACGGCAGCACCATCATTGTCCGTATTATTCAGAAACCGTACTATAAAAAAGGGTATGCGCTCTACGAATTCCACGTCCGCGACAACGGCATCGGCATGAGCCGGGAATTCCAGGAGCACCTCTTTGAATCGTTTACACGCGAGGAGACTTCTACGGTCAGCGGCATTCAGGGTACGGGACTTGGCATGGCGATCAACGTCAGCCATATGGTACAGGAAATCGCGATGGAGCTCCTTTCGAACGCCGGATTTTCCGTCAGCCTTGCAGACGACGGCGATGTTGCCGTTGAGACGCTCCGCACCGCAGCGCCGGATCAGTTCGATCTGGTGCTGATGGATATTCAGATGCCGAAACTCGACGGATACTCTGCAACGCGCCAGATCCGCACGCCGGACGGCGCCATTGCCAAAGTGCTTGGCTGATTCCCCTTTCTTATCTGCCGGAACCGTGAATTTTCTCTTACTCGAAAAAGAGGAGAAAAAGTTCACGGTTCCGGCAGATTTTTTCTTGCATTCTTTCGGGGAAGTGTGCTAGAGTGAAGATATCATATTTTATAAGAGGTGCTTATTTTGGATATTAATTACGAGTTATATAAGGTTTTCTATTACGTTGCCACCACACTCAGTTTTTCCGAGGCCTCCAAGCTGCTTTTTATCTCGCAGTCGGCGGTCAGCCAGTCGATCAAGGTACTGGAGAAAAAGCTTGGAATCACGCTCTTTATCCGCAGTACAAAGCGCGTGCAGTTAACGCCGGAGGGAGAAACGCTGCTGCGCCACGTAGAGCCTGCGATCAACCTGATTGCGCGCGGTGAAGCACAGATTATGGAAGCGGGAACGCTTGGCGGCGGCCAGCTCCGCATCGGCGCGAGCGACACAATCTGCCGCTATTTCCTTGTTCCGTACCTGAACCGTTTCCACCGCTCCTTTCCGAATGTCCACATCAAGGTGACAAACCAGACTTCGACCCAGTGTGTCGATCTGCTGGAATCCGGCCAGGTGGATTTCATCGTGACCAATTATCCAAACTCGCATCTTTCCAGCCGTCTTCACACGATTCCGATTCATTCGTTCCACGATATCTTCATCGCGAACGGCGAATATTACCCGGAACTGGAAAACAGGCCGGTTCACTTAAAAGAGCTGCTGCAGTACCCGATTCTGATGCTCGACCGCAAGAGTACGACGAGTGAGTTCCTGCACAGCCAGTTTCAGCGGTTCCAGCTCGACCTCGTGCCGGAAATTGAGCTTGGCAGCAACGATCTTCTGATCGACCTGGCGAGTATCGGCCTTGGCATCGCGTTTGTGCCGGACTACTGTCTTGTAAAAGAGACGGCGGCCTTCCAGCTCGACCTCGTGGAGGAGCTTCCGCCGCGCCAGCTTGTCGTTGCCCACAGCTCCCATCTGCCGATCCCGCAGGCGGCAAAAGAGTTCATGAGCATGCTGGAAAAAGGCGCCGAATAACTTTTTCCGATCTATACGTCAAAAGAGGCAGGATCCTCAAGAAATTTTTCTGGATCCCTGCCTCTTTTTCTGTTTTTATGATCCGTTCTGGATTTACTGCTCGCTGCCGTCTTTCTGCACCGGTTCGGATGCTTCCGCTTTTTCCGGGCTTTCTGCATCCGCTGCTGCCTTTCCGGCTTCTGCTTTCAGATACTCTTTGAGCTCTTCCGGGCTGGAGATCTGAATGTTGCGGTTTACTTTTGCATCGTATGTATCGGCTCTCATGATTTCGGAGAGATCGACACCGGTCGCCTCTTTCATCGACTCAAACAGCTTTGCCATCACCACCGGCACATTGCCCGCTACGGAGCCGATGCCGTTGTCTTCGCTTCCGCCGCCGATGATCGTAATCTTGTCGATCTGGCTGAGCGGCTCTGCGATCTTTCCGGCGATCTCCGGCAGAACCTTGATCATCATCTCTGCCATTGCGGCTTTGTTGTAGCGCTGGTAAGCCTCGGCTTTCTTCTCCATACCTTCGGCCTCTGCAAGTGCCTGGGCGCGGATAGATGCGGCTTCCGCCTCACCTTTTGCCTTGATACCGAGTGCTTCCTGCTCCATCGCATAGCGCTGGGCTTCTGCCTGGGCTTTCTTTGCCTCCGCCTCGCGGATTTTTTCGAACTGGTCTGCCTCTGCGTCTTTCTGACGGCGGTACAAATCTGCCTCTGCCTGCTGCTGTTTTGCGTAACGCTCGGCCTCGGCTTTCTTCTTGACTTCTGCCTCGAGGGATTTCTCGGTTACTTCTACTTCTCTGGCACGGAGCTCAACCTCGCGCTCCTGACGGGCGATGTTCGCATTCGCGGAAGTGATTTCCAGCTCTTTTCTCTGCTGCTCTTCCTGAATCTTGTACGCTGCATCTGCCTCTGCCTTTTTGATATCGGACTCTTTTTTCAGCTCTGCCGACTTGATTGCCAGATCGTTGTTTTTCTTTGCGATCTCGGTCTCGGCAAGAACGCGCTCATCGTTCGCCTCTTTATTTGCACGCGCCTGGGCAATTTTGATTTCTTTCTCGGAATTGGCACGGGCGATCGCCGCAGATTTCTTGATTTTTACGATATTGTCGATACCGAGGTTTTCAATGACCTGATTGGAATCAACGAAATTCTGTACGTTGAAGCTGATGATATCAAGTCCCATCGCAGCCAGGTCCGGTTCTGCATTTTCTTTGACCAGCTCCGCAAACTTCTGACGGTCGGAAACCATCTCTTCCAGACGCATCTTTCCAACGATCTCACGCATGTTTCCTTCAAGGACTTCTCTTGCAACCTTGGCAATATATTCGCTGTCGCGGTTCAGGAAGTTCTGGGATGCTTTCTGGATCTTCTGCGGTTCGTCCCCGACTTTGATGTTGACGGCTGCATCCACCTGAATATTGATGTAGTCAGCGGTCGGCACGGCGTCGCTCGTCTTCACATCGATCGCTACCAGCTTCAGACTCAGCTTGTCCAGCCGCTCAAAGAATGGGAGCTTGATGCCGGCTTTACCGATCAGGATCCGCTGGCCTTTTTTGAAACCGGAAATAATAAATGCGGTATCCGGCGGCGCCTTCACATAACCGCTCGCCAGAATGGCAAGAATGATCACCACAACGGCGATCACGGCAATCATGTTTGCATGTTCGAATACAAATTCCATCTTGTTTCCTCCCTTTTTTCTGCGGATGCTTTTCGCTCCGCGTTCTGCTTTTGTGTCTGTGTTATTTTCACTATAGCATTTTTTGCGGGATAGATACAACTGCATTATTATTACGATTTTGTAAGATTTCTGTTCGGGCAAAAACAATCCGCTGGAGCAGATTCTGATATGCCTTGCAACAAAAAAACGAAGGAGCTTCTTTTTACAGAAACTTCTTCGCCTTTCCTTTTTTTCACTGATCCTGCTCTTATGCTCTTTCGACAATCTTCTCCAGCGCTTTTGTGATCGCTGCTTTCAGCTCCGTCTGATCTGCCGGTGTCTTGACGGCCAGCTGACGGATCAGTGCTGTTACGTGATCGTCTCCAACCTCACCAAGGCTCGTAACGGCCGCGATTTTTACGTCTACATCGTCTACTTCCAGAAGAGAAGTCAGAATATTAACAGAACCATCATTTCTCGAAGCTGCACAGGCTTTTGCAAGCGCTACCTGCGTTGTCTTGTCCGAATCCAGATACTGTTTTCTTAATTTGTCCCATTTTCCTTTTTCCACCATTTTTTTCAGCTTGTCTTCCGATGCCTCTTTTGAACCAAACATTGTAAATCCTTCTTTCTTTTTGCTCTTATTTTTGGTGGATGCAGCAACTGCCGCGGCGAATCAAAAAAGGTTCGTAGTGTTTTTGCTGTCGTCCCTGTCATGTCCGCCACATTGTAAGCATGCTCTCGTCCATAACAGAAATTATACTCCTTTTCTTCTGGTTTTTGAACAGAAATACTATAAAGTTTTTATAAAAATTGTTACTTTTTCACATTTTTTTCTTGTTGTTCTGCTTTTTATTTCAGATATCCCGTATATTCCGCCGTATGCAGCAGTTTATTGGCGTTTTCCACGCGCTCTTTGGTCGGCGGATTGATGCCTTCGAGTTTGTATGGGATTCCTAAGGTTTCCCATTTGAATACGCCGAGGGTGTGGTATGGGAGAACCTCTACGCGCTGTACGTTGTGCAGGCTGTGTAAAAACTCATCGAGGCGAATCAGGTATTCATCGTAGTCGCTGCGTTCCGGGACGAGGACGTGGCGGATCCAGACTGGTTTGCCGATCTCGTCAAGGTAGCGCGCCAGGTCGAGGATGTTCTCGTTGGTGCAGCCGGTCAGCTCTCTGTGCGCCTTGTCGTCAATCAACTTGATATCGAGCAGCAGCAGGTCGGTGTATTTCATCAGCTCATTAAATTTGCTGAAATACGGCTCCTCTCTTGTGAACGGATTTCCACTGGTATCCAGCGTTGTGTGAACGCCGTTCTTTTTTGCCTTGCGGAACAGCTCGATCAGGAAGTCGATCTGCAGCAGCGGTTCTCCGCCGCTTACAGTAATGCCGCCCTTTTCGCCCCAGTAATTTTTGTAGCGGAGCGCCTTTTTCAGCACCTCATCTGCGGTCTGCCAGTCGGCATCTTTCATCGTCCAGGTATCCGGGTTGTGGCAGAACTGGCAGCGCATGTTGCAGCCCTTCACGAAAATCACGTAGCGTACGCCAGGTCCGTCGACGGATCCGAAGCTCTCGATCGAATGGATCGCGCCCTTTACCGGGCCATTGTTATTCTGATTCATTTCACTCATATTTTTTCCTCTTCTTTCCAACTTACTATCTTTCTATTTTTCTGTATTTTCCGGTCAAATTTCAGGGTTCTGCTTGATTATACGGAAATCCGCGGTTCTTTTCAAGGCATTTCCATGTACAAAATCGAACACATGGCACGGTAAAAATTTGGTTTGCTATATTGCATTATGATATAGTCTGTGTTATGATCTACTCAACAAGGAGGTGTTCATATGAATCCACAACTCAAAAAGGGCGTCCTCGAGCTCTGTGTCCTCTCCCAGCTGACAAAAGAGGACAAATACGGCTATGAGCTGACAGACGCCATTTCCCGCGAAATGTCCATCGCCGCAGGAACGCTCTATATGATTTTAAAACGACTCAAGGAAGCCGGTTACGTGGAAACGTATCTGCAGGAATCCGCATCCGGCCCTGCCCGGAAATATTACCATCTGACTGAAGCAGGAACAGCTTATCAGCAGGAGAAAAAACAGGAATGGCTGGATTTCACCCAGCAGATCAACCGACTGATTTCAGATGAAACGATCTGACGATAGAAAGGAAAATCATGATGAATACAACGTATGAAACTTATATGAATGCATTGAAACAGGGCCTTGCATCCTTTGATTCTGCCGCCGCAGAGGAAATTTTAAACGATTTCGAATCCCATTTCGCCGACGCCCGCAGCCAGGGTCTCTCCGATGAGGAAATCTGTGCGGAACTCGGCAATGTCGACGATGTCCTCGAATTTTTCCGTCAGGAATATGCCACGACGGAGCAGCCTGTTGCAAACGTGCTGCCACAGGAGAAAATCCACTCCAATTCTGAAGAAACACATCAGAACTACCCGTACGCCCCTTCCACCGCCATCACCGCTATGGAAATCTCCCTGCGGAACGCTTCTGCCGACTTTGCTCCGGGCACTTCCGCTTCGGTTGAGTTTGACTTTTCCGGCGACTTCGATCCGGACCGCTTCGAAGCAGGCATTGAGGGCAATACGTTCTGTCTGCGAGAGAAAAAGCTCATCCCTTCCGTATTCTGGAAACATCTTTTCTGCAATAATCACCAGAAAGAGGTGTTCTCCTTCCAGGTGCCGTCCACCGTACAGAAGCTGACGCTCCGCTCTTTGAACGGCGCGGCCGGGCTTGATACCCTCTCCCTTACTACGCTCGAAATTTCCGCCACAAACGGCAAAATCACCGGCGATTCCCTTTCCGCATCCAGCTGCCGCATACAGGCTGCGAACGGAAAGATCGTCCTGACCCGTCTGCGCGCAGACAGCCTCGATGTTTCCGCCACAAACGGCAGACTTGAAATCACCGGTGACTGCTCCCGCGCAGCTTTAAACGGTGTCAACGGCAAAGTCCTCTTCGAGGGAACCTGTTCCGAGTCCCTGACAGCAAAATCCGTCAACGGTTCCGTGAAACTCCATCTCCCGCACGACCTTACCGATGCGTCCATTCATGTATCCACGACAACCGGAAAAATCCGCCTCGTCTCCAATGGAAGAACGGAATCCTACACAAAAACATTCACCCGCTCCGGTATTTCTGCATTCACCATTCAGGCAAGTACCGTCAACGGAAATGTCCTGCTCTCTGACTTGCCGGCAGAAGACTGACAAAAAAGAATGGACTGGATAAAATGTTTTTCTTTAGTCGACTGATATGTAAGAAGAACACTGACTACAAAATCAGTGTCCTTCTTTCTTCCTTTACATATATTTCATAATAGTCGGCAATAATATATTCATATCTATTGGTTTTGCAACATGATCATTCATGCCACTTGTCAAAGCCATCTTCTTATCTTCTTCAAACGCATTTGCTGTCATTGCAACAATTGGAATCTGCGATTTGTTACCGTCTTTCAGTTCTCGAATTCTCCTGGATGCTTCATATCCGTTCATAATCGGCATCTGAATATCCATCAGAATCAGACTGTAGTAATTTTGCTTTGCTTTGTTAAACATATCAATACATGCAACGCCGTTCTCCGCTCTTTCTATCATGATTCCCTCTTCCGTCAAAAGTTCCGTTGCAATTTCTGCGTTCAAGTCATTATCTTCTACCAGAAGAACCCTTTTTCCTTCCAGTTTTTTGATATTCAACTGACCGTCTGCATGTTTCGGATTCCTTTCTTCCGCATTTGCTATTTTTAATGGAAGCGTGATTGTAAAAGTAGAACCTGCTCCCGGTTTGCTCTGAACTGTGATCTTGCCATTCATTAAATCCACCAGTTTCTTCACGATTCCCATGCCAAGTCCGCTACCTTCTATTCCGCTGTCTGACGAAGATCGTTCCTGTGAAAATGATTCAAAAATATGTTTTTGAAATTCTTCTGACATTCCGATTCCGTTGTCTGCTATGATAAGCTCTAATACACTCCAACCTTCTTTTTCGCCGGGATATTGGTTCAATGTGCAGCTTATGTTACCGCCTTCACCCGTGTATTTCACAGCATTACTCAAAATGTTAATCGTAATTTCAGATGATCTTGCATCATCCATATGCAGGTATGGATATCGAATGTTCTTATTGACTTTCAGTGTTTGATGTTTTTCTTCTATCGGTTTTCTAAACATATCAATACATAAATCAAAGTTTTTAGAAACATCTGTTATTGTTTCATCCAGCGTTGCTTGGTTGTTTTCGATTCGTGCTAATTCAAGAATGTTATCAATCAAATGCAGCATTTTCTTTCCGCACAATAATATTTTTTCAAAGTAATCCTCTAATATAGTTGGCTCCTTTAAATGTTTCTCTCCCAATTCTGCATATCCAATGATTGCATTCATAGGGGTACGAATATCATGAGACATATTAAACAGAAATGTTGATTTTGCTTTATTAGCTGAATCGGCCAGTCTTGCAGCTTCCTGCAACAGTTTTTGCTGTTTCTGCTCATTTTCTTTTTGCTTCTTATATACAGAATATCCACAGGTACATAATATTACCAAAATACACGCTGTAATGCATCCCAGTACAATACTTAACTTATTCGTCTTCTCAACCATTCCATACGCTTTCTGCATATCCATTTCTATGCAGAAAGCACCTATCACTTCATTAGATTCATCTTCCGCTGTCACAGGATAACAGGCTGTAAAAATAGGTCCCCATGTTGTATCAACAATATCCTGAGAATATACTGTTTTTCCAGAAAGTGCTTTTTCTATATAAGGAACCATCTCCTTTTCAATCGGATCTCCTGGATGTCTGACGTCACCAGCCGATGGATCCAGTCCGTCTACAACGTAAATCAATCTACCGTCTTCATTTCTGGTTGCTGTGTAAATATATCTCGTAGAATTCAGCGTTCTGATTTCATTCATATATGTCGACATATTCTTGAATAGTTCTGTATTCTCATCAGCTTTACTTTTTATTTCATTAAAATCTTTTCGTCCCAGTCTGTCATTTACCAGCTTATGAACCGCATCTGCACTGGAAATATCTCGTTCAATTTCTGTTTTCAGAGCAGTTTTGGTATATGCTTGTTGTAAAATAAAAGTATATGCGACAACAGCCAAAATCACCATTGCCAGAAGGAATACCAACCGTCCCTCAAAAATTTTCCAATGATTTACCGGATTTTGATCTTTTCTTTTTTGTTTTATATAGTTATTTTTCATCATCGTATTTCACATGCCTTTTATCTAATTTTAATTTAATACAAAAACGTCTCAACTCTTCACGTATTTTACAAACATGGGTTACATTTCCAGACTCATCCCTTTTTTTACAGTAAAAAGCATCCTGTGCCAACTGCCATCACACATACGGTATTCTGTGGAAATGCATTCTTCCGCCTTTAATCTTGCTGAAAGTGTAGAGATATCCAGAAATGGACGGATCAGCGAGCGGTATTCAGATGCAGCCATTGTATCACAAAACTGATACAGTTTCTCCGATGCACATCCTCTGTTTCCTGTCTGCTTATCCCATGCACCTGGAAGGCTCCTGATTGCTGCGGTTGCCTCATAATCATTCATGACAGGCATTTGACCTTCTCAACTCTTCGCTTATGGTCTGCTTAATTTTTTCATCATCCAACGGCTTTGCAAGATGTGCGTTCATTCCTGCTTCCATACACCTTTCGGCATCTTCCCTGAATGCATTTGCAGTCATAGCAATGATAGGAATTGTTTTTGCATCCTGCCGATCCAGAGCTCTTATTGTTCTTGCAGCAGTAAGACCATCCATCACCGGCATCATAACATCCATTAAAATAACATCGTATGTTCCCGGTTCGGAAGCTTCAAAATGCTGAACAGCTTCTAACCCATTGTTCACTGTTTCTACTTTAGCTCCATTTTCCGTCAGCATAAATTCTGCTATTTCCACATTCAGCTCATTATCTTCAACCAGCAATACCCGGATATCTGATATATCTGCATCAAAATCTTCTTTTTCTTCTGGCCGTGCATTCGTATCAATTTTAAATGGAAGTATTACAGTAAAACAGCTTCCTTCACCAAGCTTGCTTTCAACGGTTATGGTTCCGCCCATCTTTTCTACAAGTTGTTTCACAATAGGCATTCCCAGACCTGTCCCATTATAATCAGAACGTGGGGAATTATCTGCCTGTACAAATGGAGTAAACAATTCATTTTTTATAAATTCTTCTGACATTCCAATTCCATTATCTTTTATTTTAAATTCACATGTCATGTGATCTTCTGATCTTTCAATCGTTCTCATACTCATGTAAATAAAACCATTCACCTTATTGTACTTCATACTGTTTGTAAACAGATTCATCAATATTTTTTTCAGATGAACTGCATTGCTCCAAACATATATACCACTGTAATCATCATGTTCTCCTATAACATGAAGTCCTTTTTCTTCTGCCTGAAAGTATAGCGACTCCGTGATTTCTTTACATACCTGATCCAAATTGATGGATTCATCACCAAAAACCACGGTATCCGATTCTAACTTTGCCATATCCAAAACATCATTTACCAATGATAATAGCAGTTTCGAAGACTCATTTATTTTATTCAGGCAATCTTTTGCCCGCTCACCATCATTTCCGCTTTTTTCAAGAATTGTAAGCATGCCCATAATGCCATTGATCGGTGTCCTGATGTCATGAGACATGTTATTTAAAAAGGAAGTCTTAGCCTTATTGGCACTCTGTGCTTCTACAAGTGCATTTTGTAATTCCTGCCGTTTTTCTTCCAGTTCCTGATTCAGTTTTAATGCCTGTTCAGCAGATTTCTTGAATCTTTCCTCCGCACGTTTTGACTTCTTCCAAGAACGAAGAATGATACACAGAACAACGAAAAAAGAAATTCCAACGATAAGTGAAACTGTCAGTAAATTATCCTGAATAAAATCCCTCACTGTAACTTTTCGTGAGGAAGCATTATACGAAACTACTGCACCCGAAAATTGAGCTGCAGGCATAGATGTCAGTGTTTTATTCAGAATGGACAAAAGAACCGGTTCTCCCTGCCGAACAGCAAATGGAACATCGGCTTCTTTTGTCAGGAAAACACTATGAAGCTTATTATTTTTCAAATAGTCAGAAACAGTACCTGAACTGCTTACAATGCAATCTGCCTCCCCTTTCTGCATCGCTTTTACTGCTGCATCTGATGTCCCATATTCTATAATCTCCCATTTTGGATAATTGTATGAAAGATATGCCTTCAATGAAAAATTATCTTTTTCAACGGCAACTGTATTCTCTTTATTTTCATCAAAAGAATCCTTTGCCGTAATTGCTGCCATATTGAGAGTCAATAGCGTATCCGACAAAGCAACTCCTTTTGTTTCTGCAAAGTATGGATTCTGGTTTGTATGAAAAATCAGGTCTATTTTTCCATCCTGCAATGCCTGAAGCAGTTCACTTCTTGTATCATACCCCTTTAATTCAAATTCCAGAGTCTGACCTTGCAGACAATTTTCTGCAAGATCCACATAATCTGTAATAACACCTGTCAATTTGCCTGTTGATGGATCTACACTACTGATACCTCCATCCTGATTCAGATACCCTATCCTGATTGCTCCATGCTGCCCGATCCACTCCCTTTCTTCTTTTGAAAGAAACGAGCTGCTCTGTGCAGAAAGATAACGCCTGTAGAGATCATCAGTGTAAAATGGATTGTCATCCTTGATTCTGCGCATAGCACTATCCAGTGCTTCTTTGATATCCGGACGTTCTGGATTTATAGCGAAATAGATTTCTGTCTCTCCAATACTTGTAATCGGTGAAATATCCGATTCTTCCCAACGGGATTCTTCTACCGAAACAAAGCAGTCAATTTCGTGTTTCGACAGTTTGTCCATAACTTCTGCGGTATTAGAAACATTGACATGCTGCGTATGCAGACCATACTTTAACTCCCATTCGTTAAGCACATCCTCCGTTATATTATCTTTAAGCACACCAATATTTTTTCCCTCAAAAGAATCCAAATTTCCTGCTGTAAGATCCATATTGGATGCATCCGTATAGATGTAATATTTCTCTTCCCCCATAGGCATATCGGAAAAAAGCATATTTTCAGCACGTTCGTCTGTATAGGAAATGCCACCAAGAATATCAATTTCTCCATTTTCCAACTGTGTAAAGCAGTTTTTCCAATCACTTGTTATGTATTTATATGTCCATCCTGCATAACCTGCAATATCTTGAAGATACTCATAACCATAGCCGCTTCTTTCTCCCTTTTCATTGACTACATTATAAGTCTCCTCAAAAGATCCTACCCGGATAACATGATCAGAATTTTCTTGGGCAGATGTGGAAACAGGAAAAACAACCAAACATATCATTATGCAAAATATAAAATAACAAAATTTGAAATTTCTTATATTCTGTACTAATTTGCACTTCTTCATCTTTCTCCCACCCTCCAGGCTACAGTCGCTTGCTTGCTTGCAGATTTTAATTTTACATTCATTAATGTTCAATACCTCCACAACATTTTTATAAATATCTTTGCGACAGCTTCTGCTGTACTTTTACTATAATTATACTCTACAGCCAACTTGTGTCAATTTACTAACAGAGTAATTACATTCTTTTACTCCTTAATCTTGCTATTACTCTCCCCACAAATAGAGCCGAACTAGAGCCATTCGATAAAACAAATGCCGAAAACCCGCATAAATACAGGCTTTCGGCATTTTAGTCCGTTACTCGAACTCCTTTGCGGACTGCGTTTCATGACACGCAAAGGCTGTTATTAGAGGTTTATATTTCGAACATGCGTTCTGTTTTTGCGTTTTTCGCACCGCTTATGAAGAAATAAACTCCAAAATAACTCCATTTTACTCTTTATTATTTTGTTGTTCTTCTCTTGCGTACAGGAGATCCAATGCCTGACATACAACACCACTCATGCTCTGATAGTGTCTTTCTGCATACTCAACAAGTCTCTGTTTTTGTTCTGGAGTCACCCGTACTCGTATGTTTTCTTCTTTGCCATCTTTTGGTGTTTTTCTAGCCAAACATATCACTTCCCTTCCACAAGTACAGTTTACTACTGATTACTACAAAATGTCAATCTATTTTTGTTATTTATATATATATTCTCTTGGACTAATCTTGAGCTATCTGGGACTAATTTACTTCTCACTCCTGTAGATCTTTATCTACAATCTCCCAGTAACCATTCTTTGGAGATCCATGTCTTATAAGAATACCATACTCTTTTAACTTCTTAATATTGTTCTCAATATTTCGACTGGCAACCCCAATTTTTTCAGCTAACTTAACTGCTGATAATTGATGATCTTCTGAAAGTAACTTTATAATCTTTTGCTGTGTATCGTTGAGGTCTGTTCTCCACACTACCTCCGATGCTTCTCCGATGTTTTCTTTTCCATTTGTCATCGGAAATGAACTACGGAACAGCTCTACCCGAAACATATTATCGAATTCCTGAAATCTCGGCTTCGAAAGTCCATACTCTTCTGCAGCATTAAGGATTCTTTTTATTCCGCTTCCCCATGCTTCTACAAGTCCCATCTGACTGAATATATTGGCAATGCCTTTATTCCGGATCTTCGAATGACCATTCATGACTTCCTCTTGACACTCCCCACAGCTAAAGCAGGGGGATTCCTGTTTCTTCCACCATTGCATTGGCAAATACCTTACGGTACTGCAATGTCTTACACGGTGTCCACAGGCTATATTTATACTGTTCCCGCATGCCCTGCGGTACAGTTTTCTTATCTTTATGCCGACTGCAGCTGCAGCCCTTTTTTCAAAATATTGATGCCTGCATTCGTATCCCGGTCATGAACTGCATGACACCCGGGGCACTCCCAGATACGAATGCGCAGATTTTTCACCAGCGGATTCCGATAGCCACAGGAACTGCAGGTCTGGCTGCTCGGATACATCGTTGGTACTTTGCGGATTTCATTTCCATACCACACAGCTTTATATTCCAGCATTTCGAAAAACTTTGTCCACGAAACACTGGCTATCGACTTTGCCAGTTTATGGTTCCGGATCATTCCCTTTACATGCAGGTCTTCGATGCAGATGGTTTGGTTTTCACACACCAGCATCGTTGACTGTTTCTGCAGGAAATCATTTCTTTGATTCGTTACTTTTTCATGTACTTTGGCAACTCGAATTCGCTGCTTATCCCGGTTATGGGATCCTTTCTCTCTTCGGGAAAGTCTGCGCTGTTCCCTTACAAGTTTTCGCATCGAGCGTTCCAGATATTTGGGATTCGCTGCTGTATTTCCGTTGCTGTCAGAATAGAACGTTTTGATTCCAACATCAATCCCAATCGTTCCACCCTGATTAGGTCGCGGTTCCGGTTCAAATTCAACATTCAGAACCGCAAAATATTTTCCGGATGGCGTATGCTCAATGGTTACGTGATGAATGTTTCCCACTTCCATTGACTGACGCACTTTCACATATCCAAGCTTCGGAAGTTTGATATATCTTCCCACGATACGAATGTTGTCTTTTTGATTTACCGTTCTGTACGACTGAAAATGGTTATGTTTGCTTTTGAAAGTTGGATGGGACGCCCTTTTTTGAAAAAAGTTTACAAATCCCCGGTCAAGATCCCGCAATGACTGCTGTAATGCGATGGAATCGACTTCTTTCAGAAAAGCAAACTCTTCCTGCTTTTTCAGTTCCGTCAGCATGGCAGAAGTCTGGCCATAGCCGATTTTTTCCCCTTTTTCATAGCCTTCCTTACGCATGGCAAGTCCCCGGTTATAGATGAACCTGCAGCATCCCAGCGTCTGGTGAATGAAGGCTTTCTGTCCTTTATTCGGGTAGATTCTGAATTTGATCCCTTTTTGCATTATCCCATCTTATCCTTTTGTCTCTGCGATGTTTTCTGGTTTTCGATATACTGTTTTACTGCTTCCAGTGGAGCACCACCCACCGTCGATACAAAATAGCTGTTTGTCCAAAGCGTCGGCATCTTAGTTTTAAGATATGGAAATTCCTGTCTTAAAATTCTGGAAGTATAGCCTTTGAAAGATTTTACGGCTTTGTGAATACCAAACTGAGGGTCTACTTCCAGCAGCATATGAACATGATCCGGCATGATTTCCATTTCCAGAATCTCTACAGAAAGATTTGCAGCATACTCTGTGAGCAGTTCCTTCAACCTGGTATCTACACCATTGGTTAATACTTTTCGTCTATATTTAGGACACCATACTACATGGTATTTGCACGAATAGACGACATTGTTGTTTGATTTATATGTTGTATCCATATTTGTATTATACTATATTTTTTTATTTAATACAACCACTATTTTGTCCATCTCAATTACTTGCGTAAATTCGATGGACGCGTCTTATATCCCTATAGCTAAAGCAAGGAGTTTTACGACGCATTGGATAAAACACATCAAAAAAGCAGAACAAAATGTTGAAAGTGAAATGCTCCTTCCTAAATGACAAGTTTTTCTTCTTTCACCTGTCTGTTCAGAAGGGAGCATTTCACTTCACTTTCGTTCTGCTATTTTTCTTTTACAGTTTTGCGCGGAAGAATGCACAGATTTCGTCCCACACTTCCTTCTGGAAGAAATGGAGATCTGCGTGGTCGGCATCCTCGATCGAAAGCAGTGTGACGTCACATCCCGCTTTTTCCAGTTCGTCGTGCAGTTCCTCTCCCTGTCCGAACGGAACAGTATGGTCATCCTCTCCGTGGATGATCAGAAACGGCGGTGCGGCTTTTGTCACGAAGCTGACCGGACAGCATGCGAGTGCTTCTTCCGGATGGCGCATCACGTTTTTGCCCATCAGAAGGGATTCCGGAGATGCCGCACACTGCTCCGGATCACTGTACGGGAATCCGCGGAAATCGGTCGGCGGGTACCACGGGCAGGCGGCCTGTACGGCACTGGAATATTCCAGATTTTCTCCCACATCATAAACGGGATCTGTCGCAAGCGCTGCCATGCAGGTCAGATAACCGCCCGCAGACTCTCCCATCACACCGATGCGGTCCGGATCAATATTGAAGCGATCGGCATGTGCACGCAGATAACGGATTCCTGCTTTCACATCCTGCAGCGGCGCCGGAAATTTTGCCTCATTGCTTGTGCGGTATTCTACCGATGCAACAACGAATCCCTGCTGTGCCAGTACGGACAGATAGGCAAGATGTGCCGAGCGGTCCATCTGGATCCAGGCCCCTCCGCAAATCCATACCACACACGGATATTTTCTGGTGTTATCCCGCGGGTAAATCAAATCCAGCTTCAAATCCTGCACCGTATTTCCAAACCAGGCATCCGCCTGTGCAAATGTAATTCCTGTTGTGACGCAGAATTGTGGTTTTTCTGCTTCTACCTGAATTCTTCTTCTCATGTAATAAAACCCCCATATTTCTGTTTTCCTGACCGTTCGTCGCAGCCTCCGGCCGGAAATCACCTTTTTTGTTTACTTCTCCTCCATTGCCTTTTTGATCGCACCAAGCAGCTCCTCATACGTCTCATACGCCGGAATCTGCGGATAGTCGGCTTTGATTTTGTCGGTCGAGCGGAACAGAAATCCTGCTTTGCTTGCCTGAATCATGCCAAGGTCGTTGTAGGAATCACCGCTTGCGATTGTCTCAAATCCGATGGACTGCAGTGCTTTTACAGTCGTAAGCTTCGACTGCTCAACTCTCATCTTAAATCCTGTGATCTCTCCGTCGTCTGCGACTTCCAGAGAATTGCAGAACAGGGTCGGATAGCCGAGCTTTTTCATCAGCGGTGCGGCAAACTCCGTGAAGGTGTCGCTGATCAGGATCACCTGGGAGAAGGTGCGCAGCTCGTCGAGGAACTCTCTTGCGCCCGGCAGCGGGTCGATCTTTTCAATCGTAGCCTGAATTTCTTTCAGTCCAAGGCCGTGCTCTTTTAAGATTCCAAGTCTCCATCTCATCAGTTTATCGTAATCCGGCTCGTCACGTGTCGTTTTTTTAAGTTCCGGGATTCCGCTTGCCTCCGCAAATGCGATCCAGATCTCCGGTACCAGTACTCCTTCTACGTCCAGGCATGTAATATACATTGTTATGATCCCCTTTCCTGCGCTGCCCGCCTTGTTTGCCGACGGGGTTTTGTTTTTTTTCACAGCATCACTTTACCACACTATATCATAGAATCCATATCACTGCAAATTAAAATCACGTTTTATTTTTTTATACGTATATATCTCTCTAAAATTACATTCTTTTTACAAAATCGTTGTTTTTTACAAATTCATATATTTATTTATATGTTTTTTGACTATTGATTTATTTTTCATATATTTATATAATAATTACAAGCATTTTTATTAATTTTCTATTTTATCATCCATATTAACGAACGAATTTACTTTTCAGATAGTGCACTAATCTAAGGATAAATAAAAAACTAAAACCATCCAACAATACTTATGAAAGGAGACCACTCATCATGAAAAAATTAAAAACATGTCTTGCATTTTTTATTTGTTGTATTCTGTCCTTAAATATGGTAATTTGCAATGTAAAGGCAGATAATAATGTTGTTCTATCTAACAAAGCATATCTATTAAAAACCGGAATGCCACAAAAGGAAATAGAAAAGCTGGATGATGACGTCATGCAGTTCATTGTGGATGACTTAAAAAGTGGAGGTAAACATTTTGAATATATTAATTCAAATATCGAAAATCAAATATCGATACTCAGTAGCGAAACTTTAACCGGTATTTCCTTTACTGCATCAGCTTTTAAAAATGCATCAACCATTTATATCTATCCAACATACGAGTTTACTTCTAATAAACAACCTCGCGGAAAAGACAGTTTTTCTTTTCAATTAGGCGCTGCTATGAGACCGTATGAATATGGTGGAAAATTATGGTACAAAGATAATACTATGAACGATTGGAAAGTCGGTGGAACTCTTACTGCAAATAATCAGCAATTATCTGGTGCTGAATTTTCAGGGAGTCAACTAGGAACACCCGACTATGCCATGAAGCTTAAAGGTGTTACATACTGTCACGCTACTGCAGGTAATAGCAGTGATAAAAGAATTGTAATGGGATACTTATATAATCCCCAGAAAACCGGCTACAGTATCTCTTTTTCCTACAACGGTGGTGGAATTAGCTACTCTCCATCAGGAACAGCCTATACTGCATATAAAACAATGAACCTAAGTTATTAAACTTTCATTCACCACATACAAGTACATTTAATTTCTAATTACTCTTTCAAAGTAACAATTTGCCTATCCAGAAGCACAAATTTCTCTGATAGGCAAATTGTGTTTAAGGTATTTTCAAGTAATTTAAGTAAAATCATGAGCAAGTCGCCATTACTCGTAGAAAAACGGGCAGATTATGAATGTTTTAGGAATTGCAGGAACAAAAAGTACAGAACAACCATTCAAAAAAACTTTTAAATCCGGCATCAACTGAATAAAGCCATAAATAAGAGGTAACTCATTATGAAAAAAATCAAATTTTTATTTTTCACCCTGTTATTCTGTTTTTCTGTTCCAGTCAAAGCAGACACTGCATTCGAAAATGACGATACGGTATTGTGCTCTTTTTTAAAAGAAAACGTACCAGAAAATGCTTCGCCAATAGAATCCAGTTTAGAAAACGAGTATCGAAAAACTTCTTCCAAACCTATCGATTTCTATTTTTTTAAACGATCTGAAAAGACAAAAAGTTTCCAAGATCTGTATGCCGCAAATGTACTCACCTATCAGGAAAAATCAGATCGTTCTTTGTTATATCAGACAGTTTTCGATTTTCAAAATATAACCCAGGTAAGAACTGCGAAAGAAGACTTTATCCGTCTGGAGACAGATCCACTGATGTATCTTTTTGAATTAGAAAAAGCAGAATTGTGGACTCGGAACAGCACGGAAGAACCCTGGACGCTGGAACGGAAAATCACAACGCCTGGAAACCCAGATTTTTATCTTCCTTATAGCCAGTTTTCTTCTGATAAAAAATATTTTCGAATTCTGGCATCTTTTTCCTGGAGCCCGAGCCCTGCTGAGGAAAGCGAAGTTTCTTCGCCAGAATATCATTGCATTTATACCTCTGTGTATCCGGTATATCAGATTCCGGTGAAAGTACTCGTTTTGATATGCGGAGGCGCAGCTTTCTTCTTTCTCTACCGGAGACACAAAAAAAATCATATCTCCCAAAAAGATGTTCCGTAAGCTGCGCCTTTTCAACATGTTTTCGTCACTGTTCAGAGCCAACTTCCAAAATGCTACGCATCTCATCGGTGTGGCTTTATCTGCTTTTCATCGCATCCCGAATCCGCTCCAGTGCCTCGGTCAGGGTTGCGCGCGGGCAGGCGATGTTGATCCGCTGGAAGCCGCGACCGCAGTCTCCGAAGATCTTGCCGCTGTCGAGCCACAGCTTCGCCTTGTTGATGATCAGGTCTTCCAGTTCGTCGACAGAAAGCCCCGTCTCGCGGAAATCGAGCCATACGAGATATGTTCCCTCCAGGTCGATCATCTTCACGCCCGGAATCTGCTCCTCCACATACTGCCTTGTAAATTCTGCATTTGCCTTCACATAGGAAAGCATTGCCTCATACCACTCCTCGCCCTTATTATATGCCGTCTCGCATGCCACCAGACCCATCACACCAAGCTGGCTCGTTCCGGCTGCATCGAGCTGTTTCCGGAATTTCGCACGGAGTTCCGGGTTGGCGATAAAGATGTTTGACATCATCATACTTGCCAGATTGAATGTCTTACTCGGCGCGGTGCAGGTGATCGTGATGTCCTCGTACTCTTTTTTGATCGCAGCAAACACCTGATGCTCGCCCTTAAAAATGAAATCTCCATGGATCTCATCACTTACAACGGTCACGCCGTACTGCACGCAGAGATCGCCGATCGCCGTCAGCTCCTCTTTCGTCCAGACTCTTCCGACCGGGTTGTGCGGATTGCAGAGGAAAAAGAGCTTCACGTTTTCAGCTTTCAGCTTCTCCTCGAAATCCGCCACATCCATGTGATAGCGGTTATCATTGCCGAGCACCAGCGTGCTGCTGACAACTCTTCTGCCGTTATCCGCAATGACTTCCGAAAATGGATAGTAAACCGGTGACTGGATCAGCACGGCATCCCCAGGCGCGGTGTAAGCTTTGACTGCCATCGCAAGTGCAAATACAACGCCCGGCGTTTTGATCAGCCATTCTTCTTTCGGCTCCCAGTTGTGATGGCGTTTCATCCATCCCGCAACGGCCTCAAAATACGGAGTCTGCGCATCGCTGTAGCCGTAAATGCCCATTTTCGCACGCTCTACCAGCGCATCCTCGATGTAGGAGGATGTCTCAAAGTCCATGTCCGCCACCCACAGCGGCAGCACGTCGGCTGGCATACCGCGTTTTACTGCGAAGTCATATTTTAAACAGTCTGTATTTTTTCGGTTGATGATTCTGTCAAAATCAAGATTTCTTTCCGTCATTTTTCTCTTCCTCAATTTCTGCAAAAACCTTCTCAAGCTCGCCGATCAGGTCCTCGATATTTTCAATTCCAACAGAGAAGCGAAGGGTGCTCTCCGTAATTCCGTTCCGCTCACGGATTTCCTTCGGCACATCGGCATGTGTCTGCGTCGTCGGATACGTAACGAGTGTCTCCACGCCGCCGAGGCTCTCTGCGAAACGGATCATTCTTACCTTTTCCAGAATGGCAAGGGCAAACTCTTTGCTCTCGAGCTGGATTGTCAGCATGGCACCGAAGCCTCTTGCCTGTTTTTTCATAATCTCATGGCCCGGGTGATCCGGCAGTCCCGGATAAATCACTCTTGTGACTGCTTTCTGCTGCTGCAGCCATGCGGCAATCTGTTCTGCATTCTCCTGGGAGCGTTCCATGCGGATGCCAAGCGTCTTCATGCCGCGCAGTACCAGCCAGCAGTCAAACGGAGCAAGGCCTGCACCTGTTGTCTTGATCAGGAAACGCAGTTTTTCCTGAATATCTTCGCGGTTCGTCACGATAAAGCCTGCCAGTGTATCGTTGTGGCCACTCAGGTATTTCGTGCCGCTGTGAATCACAACGTCCGCACCGAGATCGAGCGGATTCTGAAAATACGGGGACATAAAGGTGTTGTCCACAATCAGAATCAGGTTGTGGCGTTTTGCAATATCCGCCATCTTTCGGATGTCGGTTACGTTCATCATCGGGTTCGTCGGAGTTTCGATGTAGATTGCTTTTGTATTTTCTTTCACATAACTCTCCACGTCATCACGGCAGCAGTCGATGCTGGAAAACTCGACGCCGTTTTTCTCGTTGACGTTGTGGAACAGACGAATGCTTCCGCCGTACAGATCGGAATCCGCAATGATGTGGTCGCCCTGGCGGAACATTTCCATCAGAAGAGAGATCGCTGCCATGCCGGAGCTTAATGCAAACGCATCAATTCCGTTTTCCAGTGCAGCCACCATCTTCTCCAAATGCTCTCTGGTCGGGTTCTGCAGTCTGCTGTAATCAAATCCGGTGCTCTGTCCTACGCCCGGATGCGCATACGTTGCGGTCTGATAAATCGGGTAGCTGAGTGCGCCGTAGTGGCTACACTGTCCTTCGTCTTCTTCTAAATGGATACATTTTGTGTCAATTCCTCTTGCCATATGAATAATCTCCTGTTATTTCGTAATTTTTCTTTCTATACTAATCTGATAGGTTTTGTAACGTAACCTATCATAACAGAAAATGCGGCGTTTGTATATTCCCTTTTTTCTTTGACTTGTTATAAGTTTTTCCTATAACTATCGTAAAAAAACGCCGCCAGAAGATTTTTTCTCCCGGCGGCCGCCTCTTGCATCCATATTTTAAATAAGTTCCGCACAGATCGGATAATGATCAGAAAGGCACACACCGTCCTTCTGCTCCGTCCATTTTTCCACCTTTTTCAGTTCCCAGTCCCCTTTGAGAATGATGTAGTCAATCGAGCACTGCGGATCATTCGGATCATCGCGATGATAGTTGTGGAAGGTAATGCCGATTCCTTCCGTCGCATTCACAAGACCGGCAGTTTCCCTCAGCGGTTTCATCTCTTCGCTGTCCGGCTCGGCATTGAAGTCGCCGCTAAGAATCACCGGCACATCGGCAAATGCTTTCTCTGCTCTCAGATGTGCGAGAATCTGCTCCAGGCCAAGCTTTCTCGCCCCGGCGCACTCGTGATCCAGATGGGTGTTGATGACGCGGAACACTTTTCCGGTCTCCATATCCTCAAATACCACATCCGTCGCAGTACGCGGGCACATACTCTGTACCGGATAGCGGGATCCCGGCACGTACGGTGTCGGTGACAGCCAGAAGGTTTCCAGGCTCACACTCTGAAAACGTTCTTTCCGATAGGCAATGATCATTGCCTCACCGGTCAGATCCTTTTCTCTTCCACATCCGGCAATGTAATATTCCGTCAGATTTTCCTTCAGCCAGGCAGCCACATGCGGCAGTACCTCCTGAAAACCGATGATATCCGGCTTTTCCTGTCTGATTTTTTCCAGAATCAGCGGTCTGCGGTAGATAAAATTATTGGCTCCATCCTGGCCAAAATCACAGCGAATATTAAATGTTACAAATTTCATGGTAAAATCCCTCTTTTCATTTGTTTTCCTAACCCTTATTTTTGCTGGAAAGCGCTGTGCTTTCTCTTCTTTTTCTTCGTATTCACACGGCGCAGACACGCATAGCGCAGCTTCAGCCGCATTTTCCAGCTGCAGCCCGGTACCGGCTCCATCAGCTTTTCCAGAAAATGGTTCAGCGTACGTTCCTCATAAGGAGACAGCAGAATCTCACCGTAGATATGTTTCTCGATCAGATGGCAGACACGCGTATATTCGCCTGGCTCGACCGCCGGAAATCTGCGGGCGAGTTCTGCATCGGTTGCTGCTGTTTCTTTGCCGCCTGTCCAAGGCAGATGATCCGCGCCGCCTCCGCCGCAATCACAAGCAGCGTCAGCAGAATCAGAAGCACGCCAAGCAGCCCGAGAAGAAACAGCGAAACACTGCGCAGTACCGGAAGAACGGCTTCGCCTGCCTTGCTCTTTCGGTTTTCCACACCGGTAATCTGCTCCGCCGACAGCGAATTGTTCTCCAGCACCACATTCTTCTGGACAGAATCTGGACTTCCGACCATTTTCTGAAGAGATGCAACATTATACAGGAACAGTTTGTTTTTTAGGTATTTTCTTTCACTTGTTTTTCTGTTGCTCCTTCCTCCATTTTTTGCTCTGCCTTAACTTCTAAAGACCATCCCAGAAAAACGCAAGTATTTTTAGTATTCCAGATACGCCCCTTTCATCGGGCTTGCTGCGTGGAGGCTGAAAAGACGGAGTACGCCTTTTTTGTATTTCGGCTCGCGCGGTTTCCAGTTCCGGCGGCGTTCTTTTAAGATCGCATCAATTTCTTCCATGGACTTGCGTTCTCCTGCGATTCCGATGATGTTAAGTTTTCGTTCCTTCACATCAATCTCAATCAAATCCCCTTCCTCGACGAGTGCGATCGGGCCGCCGTCTACAGCTTCGGGACTGCAGTGGCCGATGACCGGGCCGGTGGAGGCGCCGGAGAAACGGCCGTCGGTGATAAGCGCGATGCTCTTTCCAAGCTCTTTGTCGCTGCTGATTGCCTCGGAAGTATAGAACATCTCCGGCATACCGCTGCCTTTCGGGCCTTCGTAGCGGATGAAGACGGCGTCGCCTTTCTGAACCTTATGTTTCAGCACGGCATCGAGGCACTCCTCCTCGCTGTCGAACGGTCGGGCACGGAGGACGGCGTGGAACATTTCTTTCGGGCAGGCCGTGTGCTTGATGACGGCTCCCTCCGGCGCAAGGTTTCCGCGCAGAACAGCGATGCTGCCGTCCGTTCCGATCGCCTTGTCATACGGGCGGATAATATCTTCTTTTGTAATCGAAGTTCCATACCGCTCATTAAATTTTGCGAGCCATCCGCTGCACTTCTCATAAAATCCATTTTCACGAAGCTCCGCCAGATTTTCACCCAGTGTCTTTCCGGTCACTGTCATCACATCGAGATGCAGATGATCTTTGATTTCTTCCATAATCGCCGGAACGCCGCCCGCATAATAGAAGCACTCTGCCGGCCATCTTCCCGCCGGGCGGACATCGAGCAGATACCGCGCGTTGCGGTGCAGACGATCGAATGTGTCGCCGGTAATCTCGATGCCGAACTCATGCGCAATGGCCGGGATGTGCAGCAGGCAGTTTGTGCTTCCCGAAATTGCCGCGTGGACAAGAATCGCATTCTCAAAACTCTCTTTCGTCACAAGATCGCTTGGCCGCATATGCTCCATCTGTGCCAGTTTTACCGCCTGGCTGCCTGCCTCCTGTGCATATGCCAGAAGATCCGGGCTTGTCGCCGGCATCAGAGCGCTTCCAGGCAGGGCGAGGCCGAGTGCCTCCGCCATGATCTGCATCGTGGATGCCGTTCCGATAAACGAACAGGCACCGCAGCTCGGGCAGGCATTGCATTTCGCCCAGTCGAGCTTCTCCTCGTCGATCTCACCGCGCTCAAATTTTGCGCTGTACATGCCAAGCTGCTCCAGTGTCAGCATCTCCGGTCCCGCATTCATCGTTCCGCCCGGCACAACAACCGCCGGAATATCGACACGCGCAAGGCCGATCAGATTGCCCGGCATACCCTTGTCGCAGCTCGACAGATAGACGCCGCCGTCAAACGGTGTCGCATTCGCGTGGATCTCGATCATATTGGCGATCATCTCGCGGCTCGCAAGACTGTAGTTGATGCCGTCCGTTCCCTGGCTCTCGCCGTCACAGATGTCGGTGCAGAAATACCGCGCCCCGAAGCCCCCCGCTTCCGCAACGCCTTTCCGCACTTCCTCGACCAGCAGATTTAAGTGGCCGCTTCCCGGGTGGCTGTCCCCGTACGTACTCTCCACCATAATCTGCGGTTTTTCAAGATCCTCTTTTTTCCATCCTGTTCCAATCCGGAGCGGATCCATCTCCGGTGCAAGTTTCCGCATTTCCTGACTCTTCAGCATTTCCTTCTCCTCCCGCTGTTTTTTAGGTATTAAAAATACTCTTTCTGCTTTTCACTATAGCAATCCCTGTATTTGATTGCAAGACAAAAAAGCTGCAGTCTGCAGGGATTCCCCACAGACCGCAGCCTCTCTGAACAGCTCACAGATTTCTCTGTTTTCTGTTTGCCTGCTTCCGCAGATAATTTCCAATGCTTGTAAAACTAAGCAGCGTCACAATCAGAAAAACACCCGGGATCAGAATGATCCACCATGCCTTTGTCATCAACGCTTTTTCCGAAAGTGACAGCATGCTGCCCCAGGAAATCACCTCCAGCGGAAGACCGATTCCCATAAAACTCAGTGTGGATTCTGCTACAATCGCACTTCGGATGTTCATAACCACCATAAACATAATAGACGAAAAAAAGTTCGGTGCCAGATGGTGCCATAAAATATAGAAAAAACTGCCTCCCATACAGCGCGACGCAATCACGTATTCACTGTTCCGGATCTGCCGTACTTCGGTCCGCACAACCTTTGTAATGCTTGTCCAGCTTGTCATTCCGATCACGGCAGAAATCGTAATCACATTGGATTTTCCCGCAGCGGCCAGAAGAAAAATGACAAGAAGAAGATTCGGCACCGACAAAAAGATCTCGGTCAGCCGCATCAGAAGTGCGTCCAGCCACGCCGGTGCACATCCGCTGACTGCGCCGAAGAGAACGGCAATCACAGTGGAAATCAGCGTAGAAAGCAGACCGATCGCCAGCGATATTCTGCCGCCGTACCAGATCATCGAGAAAATATCTCTTCCCATCGTATCGGTTCCAAACAGAAATTCCCGGCACGGCATGACGGAACAGTTTTTCAGATCCATATATGAGGGATCCTTCGTCATGATCTGCCGACAGAAAAGGCAGCCCAGCACAAGAAGACCCAGAAAAAGCCCTGCTGCCACCGGCCGGTCCTGATACCATTTTTTCTTTTTTTCTGCTTCTGTTTTTTCTGCAGGCCTCTCTCCTGCAAATTGAAATAATTGTGTTTTTTCTGTCACAGCATCATTACCTCCGATGTTTCTGCCGCTTCTTTCTCCCGCATCCGCGGATCAATTCTCTCGTTGATGATCTGTGCCGCCATATTGCATAGAATCACAACGATTCCGGACATCAGGCAAAGCAGCATCAGAAGATTGTAATCTTTGTACCGTGCGCTCTCATACGCCAGCGTTCCGATACCGGGATACGAGAAAACCGTTTCTACAATATAGGTTCCCCCCAGCACATGCGGAACAGAAATGGCCATGATGCCAAGATACGACGGAATCGTATTCCGCAGGCAATGCCGGAACAGAACCGTCTTTCGTTTCAGCCCCTTGGCTCTTGCCAGAAGCACATACTCTTCCCGCACTTCATCCAGAATTTTATTGCGGATCATGTATGCGTAATACCACAAATGACTCAGCACTACGACCGTCATCGGCAGGATCAGATGACAGACACGGTCAGAAAAATCTGCCTGTTTTCCAACAGAGTAGGCACCGGAACTCGGCAGCCATTTGAGCTGCATGGAAAAAACAAGAATCAGAAGCAGCGACAGCCAGAATTCCGGAATACATCCCGTGATGGTTCCCACCTTACAGATGATGCGGTCCAGCCATGTATCTTCCTTCCATGCACAGAGAATTCCAAGAAGCAGCGCGAGGGTGAAAATCAGCAGAAACCCAATGCCGCCAAGCACCAGCGTATTTCCAATTCTTCCCTCGATCACGCGCGTTACATCCATTTTATATTTGTACGAAATTCCGAAATCCCCCTGCAGCGCATTGCCTGCCCAGCGGATATACTGTACGGAAATGGGATCCTTCAGTCCCAATTTTTCTTCGGCCCACACTCTTTCTTCGGGCGTCATTTTTTCCACGCGGTCTCCGTAATATGATACCAGCGGATCTCCCGGCGCAAGCCTTGAAATATAAAATACGAGCACAGACAGCAGCAGAACACTTGCCAGAAATGCCGCTGCTTTTTTTCCATAGTAAAGCACTCTGTTCCGGCTTTTCATCCTGCATCGCCTCCCTCCATCAGCACAAAATGATCTTTTTCCACTTCCCGCAGTGTTCCCGTCCGGGGAAATTCTGTATTGGAAAAATCCGGTACAGCTCGCGCTCTTTCCCTTCGCGGATCCGGAATCGGAATGACCGCGATCAGTGCTTTCGTATACGGATGCAGCGGATTTTCAAACACGGCTCGCGCCGGGCCGGTCTCCACCAGTTTTCCATGGTACATCACACCTACTCTGTCACACAGAAATTCGACCATATCCAGATCATGCGCAATAAACAGGAACGAAAAACCGTGCTCCTTCTGCAGATGACGGAACAGATTCACAATCTGTGCCTGTATCGACGCGTCCAGCGATGCAATCGGTTCATCCGCCACCAGAAGCTCCGGCTCCATCGTCAGTGCCCGTGCAATCGCAACGCGCTGCCGCTGTCCGCCGGACAATTCTCCCGGATATTTTTTCAGATATTCCGGATCCAGCCCCACGTATTTCATCTGGAATCTGGCTTCCTCCTCATAGCTTCCCCGCAGCGGCCGGATTTTCTGCACGCGCATCGGCTCCTCAATAATGTCGCGGACCTTCATCTTCTGATTCAGACTGGAACCGGAATCCTGAAAAATCATCTGGCGTGTCGTCTGCAGCATTTTTTTATTTTTCCGGAACTGGCCTCTGTCGCAGGTATCAATCCCTTTATAATAAATCTGGCCGGCATATGGCTGATAAATATTCATCACACAGCGTGCAGCGGTAGATTTTCCGGAACCGGATTCTCCTACCAGTCCAAAAATTTCTCCTCTTCGAATCTGAAACGATACATCATCGACTGCCTTGACTGCTGTTTTCCGGGACAGTGGAAAAATATGGGTCAGATGACGCACATCCAGCAAAATCTCATGTTCCATCTGTGTTTCCTCCTATCGGCGGCACAACCTTCGGTGCTCTCTCATCCAGCAGCCATGTTGCCGCATAATGGCTGTCTGTGACCCGGAACATCGGCGGCTCCTCCTCAAAATCAATTTCCAGCGCATAAGCATTGCGGCTGGCAAAGGCATCGCCCTTTGGCGGATGGAGAAGAGACGGCGGCATTCCCGGGATAGACGGCAGGCTTTCTTTTCCCCTCGAAAACGCCGGTATGGAACGCAGCAGTCCCCACGTATACGGATGACGGGGATCATAGAAAATCTCATCCACGGTTCCAATCTCTACTATTTTTCCCGCATACATGACCGCTACCCGGTCTGCGATCCGCGCTACAACGCCAAGGTCATGTGTGACAAAGACCGTCGCCGTTCCCAGTTTTTTCTGAATTTCCCGAAGCAGGTCCAGAATCTGTGCCTGAATCGTCACATCCAGCGCTGTCGTCGGCTCATCAGCAAACAGAATTTCCGGATTGCCCGCCAGCGCAATCGCCAGTACGACCCGCTGCCGCATTCCGCCGGAAAAGTGATACGGATATGCCTTTTTCCGCTCTTCTGCCTGCTCGATTCCCACCAGCTGCATCAGTTCTGTCACTCTCTGTTCCACTTCTTCTTTTCCCATGTCTTTCTGATGCGCCCGCACTGCCTCTGCAATCTGCGCTCCGACTGTCATCGTCGGATTTAAGGAAGTCATCGGATTCTGGAAAACCATCGAGAACAGTTTTCCCCGCAGTTCCCGCATTCTTCTCTCCCCGTATCCTGCAATTTCTTCTCCATTGACCAGAATTTTTCCGTTTTTGATCTTTGCATTCTCCGGCAGCAGCTTCATAATGCTTTTGCAGAGCACACTTTTTCCGCAGCCTGACTCGCCTACAACAGCGAGCACCTCACCTGCATTCAGGGAAAAGCTGACATCGCGGACCGCCTGTACTTCCCCCTCATCCGTAAAAAAGCTGACGGAAAGATGTTCCACTTTTAATCGTTCCTTCATTCCGTTTTTCTCCTGTACAGACAAAAAGGGGGTAAACATACCCCCTTCGTCTGCTTTTTTATTTATTCTGTCATTGTCCAGTCCTGAATATTCCAGAAAATACCAACGCCGTGGTGGCCCAGCACCGTGTCTTTGGAAATGCCCTGAATACCGGAATCTGCCACATAATTTGCATCAATATAACAGATGAATGCATAGGCCGGATCTTCTGCCAGTTCTTCCTGGAATTTTCCGTAATATTCTTTCCGCACTTCCGGATCGTCACTCTGACGGGCAAGAGACAGATACTCATCTACTTTTTCATTGGAATAGCTCGAATAATTCGCCCCTTTGTCCGTGCCGAAAACCTTATATGTATGATCGTCCGCATCGAACGGGCTTCCCCAGCCGATCAGGCACGCCATCTGTCCGCCCCAGTCCATCTGTGCCGGAATTTCTACGGTACAGTTGATTCCGGTTTCCCGGAGCTGCTGTGCTGCTGCCTGGGCAATATCAATGCGGTCCTGCTCACCGGACATCACGCTGATGACAAAACCGATTTCTTCGCCGTCCCGCTCATAGAAACCATCGCTGTTTCTGGTGCATCCGGCCGCTTCCAGAATTTCCTGTGCTTTTTCCGGATTGTAATCATAATGTTCTACGTTTTCGTTATTGTAAATGTTCCGCTGCAGCGGACTGTATGCCGCCATTCCCTCGCCAAGAAGCACAGAATCGATAATGGCCTGGCGGTCAATCGAATAACAGACGGCCGGAATGATGTCCCTGTTTTTCGTCCAGTAATCATTCGCAAAGTTAAATAAGATTCCGCGGTAATCTGCCGTTGTCATGTCGTAGCAGGTAAAACCGTCTTTTTCTTTGAAATTCTGCGCATTTTTCGGGTCAAGCAGCGCCAGATCCAGTTCGCCGGATTCCAGCTGCATCGCCTGTGCATTATCATCTGGTACAATTTTGAAAATGACCTTGTCAATCTTTGGTGCCCCAAGGTAATAATCTTCATTTTTTACCAGAACAATCGACTGGCCTTCGTCCCAGCTCTCCAGTTTATACGGGCCGGTTCCAACCGGTGCACGGAAGAAATCCGATTCCTGCATATTTTCACCTTCCAGCAGGTGCTTCGGCAGGATGGCCATCGTCATGTATTCCAGGAAAGCCACGTTCGGCTCGGAAAGGCGGAAGGAAACGGTGCTGTCATCTATAACTGTAATCTCTTCTACATCCTCATAATTTGGTGCATTTTCAGATCCGTTTTCCGGATCCATGATCGCTTCGATGGTGAATTTCACATCGTCCGCCGTAAATTTTTCTCCATCATGCCATTGGATGCCGTCCCGGATATGAAAGGTGTAGGTGCAGGTTTCTGCATCGTACTCCCATTTTTCTGCCAGACCCGGAACAATGTTGTCATCCGCATCGTGTGCGGTCAGTCCGTTGAACAGCAGCAGATTAATTTCACCGTGCTCATCCATCGCCGGATTAATCCTGGTATAATCAGCAGAACCGTAAACCAGGGTCGTCTCTTCCTCCCCTGTCTGGCCGGAAGAAGCTTCCGTCTCTGTTTTCGACAAATCTGTACTGTTGCTGTTTTTCCCGCTGTCCTGACCGCATGCCGCAAGGGATGCTGCAAGAGACACCATCAGCATCAAAGATAATATTTTCTTTTTCATCCTTTTCCTCCCATTTTCAGACCGTTTTTACCCGGACTGACCGCTTTTTTGCTTTGTACTCCCATGATCTGCGCGCCTGATCCATGTACTGTTCGTTCATTATATTTGATATTTCAGGCTCTCACAAGCCGGGTGGGGGGATATTTTTTTCTTTTCTCGTAAAGTTAATCGTCTCATGCAGAGGGAACTGCTCCACATGCCAACATAAAACATGACCTTGATCAGGGGACTCTTCCTCTGCATCAAGGTCATGTTTCTTTTCCTATGATTTTAAAATTTTACAGCATATTGATAACAAATCCAGCCAGCATCGTGGACAGAACCGTAATAACCGTAATTCCTCCCACGACATACGGCACGTTTAAGGTATCTTCGATAAACGCTTTCTCCTCCGGTGTCTCTCCGACCGCATCGCCGACCTCGCGGCAGATGACCACGTTGCTCGGGAATCCGAGGAACTGCTCGACACCGATGCCGACTGCCAGGTCTTTGTCGCCCACGAGTTTCCAGGTCGGAAGAACCCAGCCAACCAGTGCAACACCGATCAGCGCTGCGGCGAACAGAACGATTGTCTGGAATGCCATGGTACCGAGATCACTTAAGGAAACCTTCGCCAGAGACGGGATGATGGAGCCAAAGACAGCAACCATCATAAGGCCGTAGGAATTCGATTTCTGCAGCGGTTTTGTCGGAACGAGTCCGGAAGCGGCACAGACAACACCGAGAAGCAGCGCCCAGATGCTGTAGTTGATCGGAGTCAGATCGCCAAGGATGTGGGCAACCCAGGAACCGGCTGCAACGAGCGCCATCATGACGTTGGCAGAATACCATTCTTTGTGTTTATCTGCAAAGGAAACTTTTGCGGAAGCACCGTTTCCGGTCTCCTGCTTTTTAAACTGCGCCGGATTCTCGCGATATGCTTTCAGCAGTTTTTTTCCGTAACGGATACCCATGGCAGATGCGATCGGCGCACCGACGAATTTCTGTACGGAATAGATGACTGCACAGAGCGCTGCCGCCGTTGCCAGTCCTTTTTCTGCTGCGGCGCTTGCCATCAGCGAAGTTGCCATTGCCGCACCGTTGATAACCGGCATGCCGACGAGCACAGTGTCAAATCCGATGATCGGGGATACCAGAAGCATCACAAGGCAGGACGCCAGCATACAGAGTGCCGCCATTAATACGGTTCTCCACTCCTCGATCAGCTGTTTCACGTTCAGGGTAGTACCCATGTTGAACAGTACCATCGCAATTGCCAGTTTTGATAACGCCGTAAGGCCTCCCTGATCGATGATGTCCGCCGGGATCAGTTTCGTCAGAAAGCCTACCAGGAACAGGAGCATGACGACCATCATTCCGGACAGCTTTCCTTTTGTAATTTTACCGACAATGTCGCCGAGTGCAAACACGATCAGAACAATCATGAAGCTGGAGAACATTGCGTTGTTTGTTAAAATCTCAGCCATTTCTTTTTCTCCCTTGCTCTTTTTAATTTGAAATTATACATAATTTTCTTTTATTTTGCAAGTTTTATCCAGTTTTTATTTTATATTTTGCATATTTATGCAATCCTTCCAATTATCCGCGCCACAAGCTCTCCGGCATGATAGAAGTCATCGAGATGCAGATATTCTTCGGTCGAATGATTCTTGAAATATCCTGTTGCGATACCGACACAGGTGATTCCCTTCTGATTGAAAATATTGCCGTCCATACCGCCGCCTCCGCCGTTGATCTGCGGTTCGATTCCCATCTCTTTCAGGGATTCCGTGACGATCTGAATCATCTCGGAATCCTCCGGGATGAAGAACGGCAGGAAGGTGTTTTCTCTTTTAAATTCCACACGCGCACCGCGCTTTTCTGCGATTTCACGGCAGTGCGACTGGAAATACGCTTCATAGCGGTCGAGTTTTTCTCCCGACCGGCTCCGCATCTCTCCGCGCAGGATTGCGTGGTCGCAGACAACGTTCATTGCCTCGCATGTTTTGGACCAGAGGTGAGAAAAGTTCGACGTTGTATTTTCATCCAGTCTTCCCGTCTCCATCGTTGCGAGCATTTCCGCCATAATTTTTGCCGCATCAATGCCTTTCTCCGGCTCATTTCCCGCATGGGCTGCCTTGCCGAAAACCTGTGCTTCCAGAAGGGCACGGCCCGGCGCACCATTTACAATTCGGCCGATGCGTCCCGGGGAGTCGAGCACATACATCGTTTTTGATGTCAGCAGGCTTACATCGAATGCTTTCGCACCGTACAGACCGGCCTCCTCGCCGACCGTAAAGAGGATCTCCAGTTTCGGAAGCGCCTTCCCGGATTCAATCGCCTGACGCACGCCCTCTAAAATGGCTGCCACACCGGACAGATCATCCGCCGCCAGAATCGTGTCGCCCGAAGAACGAAGGATTCCATCCTCCTCCACCGGTTTGATTCCAATGCCGCCCGGCACACGGTCCATATGGGAACAGAAACAGACAACACCGTCCCGCTCTCCTTCCCGAACCGCCAGAATATTGCCGCACATGCCGCCAAACGTAGCCCCGGCCTCATCCCGCGTAATCGCAAATCCCATCTGCTCCAGTTTTTTCACCAGATGCTCTGCAATCTCCGTCTCCTGACCGCTCGACACATCAATCCGCATCAATTCGGTCAGTTCATCTAACATACGTTGATTTTTCATTTCTTTTCCACTCTCCATTCTTGAAAAAAATTTTCAAAAACAATTCTTCTACATCTTACCATTTGCCTTTCGTCCTTAATAGGTGTAAAATTATGCCATAATTCATTTTTATGTCTTTAATTCTCGGAAAGGAATTTTATATATGAAAATCGGCGTAACAGGTTCTGACCATATCTGCGACAGGATTCAGAAAACGCTGGAGAAGCGCATGCCGGACCTTGAAGTGGTCTACCGGCGTTCCAACGATTACCGGTACGGTCTGGAAGCGGCTGCCCAGTTTCAGAAAGGGAAAGTATCCGGCATTATTTTTACTGGGCCGACCAACTATCACTATGCTTTAAAGCGGCTGGAGCCAAACGTTCCCTGGACCTTTCTTCCGCACAATCAGGCTTCCATCTTAAAAGCGCTGGCGGAATCTGCTGTCCGTTATTCCTGCGTGCCGGATGTCATCAGTATCGATATGTATGAGGAACAGCTTGTGCAGGAAACGCTGGAAGAGATCGGCATTTCCAATGGCCGCGTCCTTGTGGCACACGGCTCTTCTCCCGATCAGGGCGATTTTCAGGATGCCCTCACGGATTTTCACCGTTACAACTATTTTCACAACGGGGCAAAAATCTGCTTTACCAACATGGAAAAAACGTATGAGGCACTGTCGGCAGAAGGCATTCCCTGCATCCGCATCTCGGTTTCCGAGGATGTAATTCTGGAACAGGTTTATCATCTTCAGTTTCTGGAAAATACGGCGCAGAAGAACCGCGGGCAGAGTGCTTCCGTGCAGATCTATTTTGATTATTCCTTTGATCAGGAGACGGATCTTTCGCTCCGGGAATGGGAGAAGATTCATTATCAGAATGAGATGCGCGAGCTGATCTACTCTGCCGCCCACCGCATGGGGGCTGCTGCGTTCTCCGAGGGCGCTTCTATTTTTTATATCATGTCATCCCGTCCGGTTCTGATGCGGGAATTTATTCAGAACGGGGAATATCAGAAGATTCTGTTTCACGGACAGCAGACGCCGCACAACCGGCTGTGGATCGGCATCGGCTACGGTGATACTCCCATGGAGGCGAAATCCCGCGCGGCGATGGCGCTCAACCACTCGATCGCGGACCGCTCCGGCGCGAACTATATTGCGGAGGATGAGCATCAGTTTACCGAAATTAAGATCAATGACCCGACCGATCACACGGCGTATCTTCTGCACCGGCTTCACATCAGCAGCAGTACGTATGAAAAACTGAAAGAGATTCTGCGGTCACATGATCAGGTAATCACTTCCGCACAGCTCGCTGCAGATATGGGGATCACGGAGCGGAGCGCCAACCGGCTGATTCTGCGGCTGGAACAGGAAAACTGTGTGACCACGATCGGCAAAATCAGCGGCGGCAGGGGACGGCCGGCACGGATTATGAAAATCACTTTATAAAACATAAGAAATGGAGAATGTTTATGGATAAAAGAACGGAACAGGCATTTGCCTATCTTGAGAAAAACGAACACAGTATGATGGAGCTGCTGAAAAATCTTGTCTCCATTGAAACGCCTTCTGCTGACCGCGAGGCGAATGAGCGGATTGCGGCGCATCTTGATACGTACTGTGATGCGCTTGGTATGGAGCGGGAGATTCATCATTTTGAGAAGGCCGGTCCGACGTTTGCGGCATGGACTCGGCCGCAGGAGAAGAAGCCGATTCTTCTGCTCGGACATATGGATACGGTGCATGCGGTCGGAAAATTTGGGCCGGAACCGTTTCTTGTGAAGGATGACCGCGTGTACGGCCCTGGCGTTTATGATATGAAGGGCGGCGATGTCATTGCGCTGTTTGCGCTCCGCGCGCTGAATGCTGTCGGATATGAAGACCGCCAGATCAAGCTGGTTCTCACTGGTGACGAGGAAGTTGCCCACGCGTTTTCCCACGGCGAGGCCGGAAAGCTTGTCGAACAATATGCCAGCGGCTGTGAGGCGGCGTTTAATCTGGAATCGAGTTATACCAACGGTGAAGTGACTACGAGAAGAAGCGGCGGCGCGATCATCCGCGTAAAAGTAAAAGGAAAAGCTGCTCATGCCGGAAAGGAACCGCAGAAAGGCGCGAGTGCGGTTCTGCAGGCGGCACGCATGATTACAGAGATTGAAAGCCGCTCCGTTTTCGGCTATCTTTCCTTCAATTGTGGCCGCATTTCGGGCGGAACCGGTGCTAACGTTATCCCGGATTCCTGTGAGTTTTCCATCGGCATCCGCTATGCGGCAAATGCTCAGTATGAGGAAGCCATCGCTTTCTTAAAAAATCTCTGCGAACACGTCACCGTTCCGGGCACAAGCTGCACGATGGAACAGAACGGCTACTACCCAGCCATGGAAATGGTCGACGGCGCTGACCGCCTCCTCTCCCTCTACCAGGAAAGCTGTAAACTCCTCGGCGAACCAATCCCGCAGGGCATCCAGCAGAGCGGCTGCTCCGACACTTCCTTCGTCACCCGCATCGGAATCCCCGCCCTCTGCAGCCTCGGCATCCAGGGCTCAGGCGCACATTCACTTGATGAGTATGCAATTCCGTCGTCGCTGCTGACACAGTGTAAAAAGCTGGTAGCTACGATTTTGGCAATGTAAACTGCTCTGCGGTTCTTGACAAATAATGTACTATATTTAACATAAAAAAAGAAACGGGGTTTTTGTCCGGTAAGCTCATCAGGAGCCGAGGGAGTTGCTCGTTTCTTTTTTTGTTATCCTATTTTCTTTACCCTATCACATCCGTAACCGCATTCACCGCTTTCGCCACAAAGCTGATCGTCTTTTCATTGAACACTTCCCCGTCTTTTGCGATCGAAACGTGTGCGAGTCCGATCTCATCTTTCTCGCTCGCTTCGGTACTGCCCATGAGGGTTGTCCATTTGATCTGGACATCGTCGGCGGTGATGGCGTGGTCGCATGTTACGATGTACTGTGCTTCATCGAACAGCGGCGAATTGGATTCCGCATAGACGATGATGTCGTTGTTTTTTTCCTGATAGACGCGCACGGTATAATTTACCAGGTCTTTTTCATCCGTAATATAGTCCTTGTTCGGCGATACGGTTTCTTCGCAGATCAGGCTTGCATCTTTTGGAATTGTATTGTTCTCTTTCTTTTTTGTCATTCCGATCATCAGCATACAGTTGCAGAGTGCTGCGATCAGAACTGCAAGCAGCAGGATTTTTATTCTATGTTTCATTGTTTTCTCTTCCTTTTCCCATGTCATAGTTTGTCACTGATGTTTCATTTCCATTATACATGATTCCCCCAAAATAAGAAACGCAAAAATGCATCCGCCCCCGTAAAACCTTTTTGAAAAAATTTCTCAATGAAAAAGTTTTCTATTTTGTTCCAAATATGTTATGCTATACTGTCTGTTAGGCAATTCTAACTCGATGTACTCTCGTAATAAAGGAGGAACTGCATGCCTTTAAATTTAACCGATTTCAATCAGTTTTACGTCATCAATAAAATCTGCGGCCAGGAAAAACAGCGCCATTATCTGGAGTCGCTGGGGTTTGTTCCCGGGGCCAGGATTTCGATTCTAAAGAAAAAATTTTTACGCTTCTCAATAACAGAAGCGAAGAAAAGCAGTACGCCTTTCTGATGACGGATGTCGACAATTTTCATCTGATCAACGATTACTGGGGTTATGAGATGGGTACGAACATTCTGAATTTCATCCTGAAAAAGCTGGAACTCTTTCCGCAGACACTCTTTGTGAACCGCTATCACTCCGATATCTTTGTCGGCATTATCGATATCACCGGGCAGGATCCGGCCGTGGTGCGGGAAAAGATTTCCGCCTATCACAAGCAGGCGATCCGCGAAGTGCTGGAATCGTACCCGCTGAATTACATGACGCTGAACACTGGCGTCTATTATCTGAATGACACGGACACACCAGCGGAGGAAGTCATCTCTCATGCCAACATTGCGCGGCGGCGTGCGAAGGAAACTTCCACCTGCGTCTTCGAATACAACGCCGAGCTTTCCAGCACGGAACAGAAGCGCGCGGAGACCATTCATTCCTTCCAGAATGCCCTTGCGAAAAAAGAATTTCAGATTTATTTCCAGCCGAAAATCAGCGGAAAAACGCAGGAAATTGCAAGCGCCGAGGTGCTGGTACGCTGGCTGCGCGAGGACGGCACGCTCTGGTTCCCGGACAGCTTTCTGCCGATTCTGGAGGAGACCGGAGAGATTGAGTCGCTCGACTATTATGTGTATAATGCTGCTTTCCAGTGGCTCGCTGACCGCCGGGAAAACGGACTTCCGCTGCTGCCGCTCTCGCTGAATGTGTCGCCGATTCATTTCCGCAAGATCGATACGTTCACACAGCGGATCACACAGCTGCTCGATCATTATCAGATTCCTTCGAAGTACCTGGTTTTTGAGATCACAGAAACAACGTACATTCATAACATTGATGCCGTCAACCAGATGATCCGCTTTTTCCACGACCGGGATATCCGCATTTCCATGGACGATTTTGGGTCTGGATATTCGTCCTTAAATTCGCTGAAGGATATTCTGTTTGATGAAGTTAAAATTGACAAACATTTCCTCTCGGCGGGCCTCTCCGAAAAAGGAAAAATTGTGCTGGAAGAGATGTTCCATCTTTTAAAACGCACAGACAAATGGATTGTCTGCGAGGGTGTGGAGACGAAAGAGATGGTAGATTTTCTGATCGCCGAAGGATGCGACGAGCTGCAGGGATTCTATTATTATAAACCGATGGAACAGAAAAAATTTGAAGAGCTGATCGCTTGACAAAGTCCGAATTCTATACTATGGTTATCTTACCCGGTAGTTACTACCGAGTGAACCTCACATGACTAAAGTCACGTGCTTCCGGCCGCTTTAGGCGGCAGACCAAATATCGGCGGATACGCCTGTTACTTAGATTTTGCACAGATATGTGCTTCTTCCATGCCGGATACGGCAGGTTTCCACATAACAGGTAATCCACTGCATATCTGCCTGTGTTTATGCTGCTTTACGCAGTTCCATTTCTGAAATCAGTTCTCTCAGATCTGCATAAACACATGAGGTTCTACGCTTTACTGCAGGAACTTTTGCCTCCAGCAAAGACCTTTCCGTTTCCGGCAAGGGTTTTAAAATTTCACGGATAAAATATCTCGCTCCGATATTATACGATGCTGACAAATCACAGTTGTATCTTTTTCCAGTCTGAAACGTACACAGACGATGATCCCGTATATCACGGTCAATCTCTCCTGATCCATCAAAGGCAAGCCTGCTCGTGTTCCAGGCACAGATTCGGGAAATTCGGATTTTCTTTCTATGTGCCTGCTGTCCGCACCGTTTCTGGATATCACGTTTTCTCCACATCTGCAGTTTCTGCTTTTTCTTCCCGGAAAGTTTTCCTTTCATTTCCAGATATTCGAAAACAATCACATCTGCCTTCTTTTCTGATGCATAAAAAATGATTTCCTTTGCAATTTTTCTGCCAAGCTCTGTATTCAGACGTTTTGCATATGCCCATCTTCCCTGCGCCTGACGCGATCCATGTTCCCGCTGAAATCTTCGGATCCGCCCCAGCACACGGTACATCCGGTCTTTGTCACTGGAAAAGTTAATAAACTTTCTCCCCAGGATAGTTCCGTCTGGACGCATGATGGTACAGACTGCATCCATATTGATGCCGAGATCCACACTGCAGATCGTTTGTTCTTTGACAGGTGTCCGGTTTAAAGATACCTCTTCCGC
>NZ_QTVL01000011.1:0-104210 GCF_003460565.1 Blautia sp. AF32-4BH
TTATACTGCGAGGAAGATTATGAAGAATAAAAAGATTAAATGCGATATATATACCAGAGTATCCACAACCATGCAGGTGGATGGCTACAGTCTGGATGCTCAGAAAGAAAAACTCAAGAGATATGCAGAATTTCAGAATATGGAAATCGTAAATGAGTATTCCGATGAAGGTAAGTCTGGAAAGAGCGTAGAGGGCAGACCGGAATTTCAGAGAATGTTAGATAATATTGAGAATGGAACAGATGAGGTACAGTTTGTACTGGTGTTCAAGCTTTCCAGATTCGGTCGTAATGCGGCAGATGTATTAAACTCTTTGCAGAGGATGCAGGATTTTGGAGTGAATCTGATCTGTGTTGAAGATGGGATTGACAGCTCAAAAGATAGTGGAAAGCTGATGATTTCTGTTCTGTCTGCGGTGGCAGAGATCGAACGGGAGAATATCCTTGTTCAGACAATGGAAGGACGTAAGCAGAAAGCAAGGGAAGGAAAATGGAACGGCGGGTTTGCTCCATATGGCTATGAATTGGTAAATGGAGAATTGCAGATCGCAGAGGACGAAGCAGAGATTATTCGTCTGATCTATGATAAATTTATTCATACAAATATGGGAATTTCTGCGATTGCTGCATGGCTGAACCAGCATGGATATAAAAAGAAAAAACGACAGAATAATACACTGGACGCATTTGCCGCTTCATTTATAAAAGGCGTTCTGGATAATCCGGTATACTGTGGAAAGCTGGATTATGGACGAAGGAAGAATGAGAAAGTATCTGGTACAAGAAATGAATACCGTATTGTAAAGCAGGAAAATTATATGCTACACGATGGTATCCATGAAGGAATCATTTCAGAAACAGACTGGGAGCTGGCACATCAAAAACGGGAAAAAACAGGTGTGAAATATGAAAAGACACATAGTCTCGAGCATGAGCATATTTTATCCGGAATATTGAGATGCCCGTTATGTGGAAGCGGTATGTATGGGAATGTGAACCGAAAGAAAAAGAAAGACGGAACCTTATATAAGGATTATTTCTATTATGCCTGCAAACATCGTCGCCTGGTAGACGGTCATAAATGTGGATATCGTAAACAATGGAGCGAGGAGAAGATTAATAATGCAGTGGAAGAAGTTATTCGGAAGCTGGTGAAGAATCCTAAATTCGAAGAAGCAATTCTGAATAAAATCGGTTCAAGAATAGATACAGAAGAAATAGAAAAAGAGATTGAAGGATTAGAAAAGCAGCATAAGCAGCTGACAGGAGCAAAAGCAAGACTCGGACAGCAGATGGATAGTCTGGATATCATGGATAAATTTTATGAGAAGAAATATCAGGATATGGAGACAAGGTTATACCGTTTGTATGATGAGATTGAAGGCGTGGAGAACAGTATAGAAGAAGTCAAGAATCGCCTGCTGAATATTCAGCAACAGAAAATATCAGAAGAAAACGTCTATCAATTTCTTTTATATTTTGATAAACTATATGATAAGTTCACCGACCTGGAGAAGAAAGAATTTCTTAACAGCTTTGTAGAACAGGTGGACATTTATGAGCAGGAGCAGCCGGATGGCAGATTCCTGAAGCACATAAAGTTCCGCTTCCCGGTGTATTTTGGAGACAGGGAAATACAGGAACTTTGTTGGAACAACGAAAGTACCGTTGAGACGGTAGTCTTGATGTCAAAACAAAGAAATAAGGACCAGCTTCCAGGTCGAGACGGTGAAATCCGGCAACTCAACTCCCTGCGAGTGTATGGCCAATCAGAGGTCAGAGCGGATGGATTGTGTAGGAGTTGAGCGTTCTTCACTGTCTCAACTGTCGAGACAGTAGCAGAGAGCAGCAATGTAAAAGTGCCTTGCATTATTTGGATGCTGATAAGACAGAAATTTCGTGAAACAGACGAAGAGGCTTGTCTGAAAAAAGAAGGAATGAAAAAACAGGAGAGGAAAAAAGAAACATGGCAGTAAATAAAAATGGAATCGTAGTATTAGGAGCAGTTTTTGTGGATATCAAAGGTTTTCCAGAGGACATCTACGTCCCGGACGGCAGAAACGCCGGCCATGTCGAATACATCCACGGCGGTGTGAGCCGAAACGTGGTGGAGGATATCGCAAACCTGGAACTGCGCCCGACCTTCCTTGGAATCGCGGATAATACCGCACTCGGCGAGGATGTTGTGCGCAAACTGCAGCGCCACAAAGTCAATACCGAATACATGAAAGAAATCCCGAACGGTATGGGAACATGGCTTGCTGTCTTCGATCACAACGGTGACCTGGCGGGCTCCATTTCCCAGCGCCCGAACCTGATGCCGATTCTCGATATTCTGGAAGAAAACGGAGATGAAATTATCGAAAACTGCGATTCCATTGTGGCAGAGATCGATATGGACAAAGAGATCATCAAAAAGCTGGTACAGCTCTGTGAAAAATACGATAAAAAATTGTACGGCGTTGTCAGCAACATGAACATCGCAGTCAGCAGAAGAGATCTTCTGCAGAAATTTGACTGCCTGATCTGCAACCAGATCGAGGCAGGCGTTTTCTTCTCCGATGATTACAGCGAAAAAACACCGGCCGAGATGGAAAAGATTCTCGCCGAGCGTCTGAAAGCGGCAAATGTTCCGGCCATGGTCGTAACAATGGGCGGCGACGGAGCGGTTTATGCGGAAGCAGACGGAGAGAGCGGCTTCTGCCCGGCGCAGAAAGTACAGGTAAAAGATACAACAGGAGCCGGTGATGCGTTCTGCGCAGGTGTTTCCGCCGGTCTGACCTATGGAAAAACGCTTGGCAAGGCAGTTGAAATCGGTACGCGTCTTGCTGCATCCGTCATCACATCGTCGGAAAATGTCTGCCCGCGCTTCCGCCCGGAAGAGTTCGGCATCGAGGCATAGAAGGGGGCAGAAATGAAGTTACTGTACGGAACCGGCAACCCGGCAAAACTCGACGCGATGCGTCACCGCCTTGCCGGTCTTGGGATTGAGCTGATCGGGCTGAAAGATCTTGGCGGTGTTAAGCAGCCAGAGATTATCGAGGATGGAAAAACGCCGCTGGAAAATGCCAGGAAAAAGGCGGAGGCGTATTTCAACGCGCTTCATATGCCGGTGTTCTCCTGTGATTCCGGTCTGTATTTTGACAACGTGGCAGAGGACGACCAGCCCGGCGTCCATGTGCGGACCGTGAACGGAAAGTATCTGTCCGATGAAGAAATGACCGCGCATTACGCCGCCCTTGCAGAAAAGTACGGCGGCCTGACGGGACGCTACAAAAACGCAGTTTCGCTGATTCTTGATGCGGACCACCGCTATGACGCGATGGACCCGTCAATGGAGAGCGCTCCTTTCCGCATGGTCAGCACACCCCATCCGATGAGCAAAAAAGGCTTTCCGCTCGACCGTCTGTCGATCGATCTGCGGACCGGAAAATATTATTACGATCTGAATGAGCAAGAAGCCGCGCTCGATCAGCTTGCCGTGGAAGACGGTTTTCTGCAGTTTTTTGAGCGGGCAATGGAGGAATACCATAAAATGGAACGATATGAACTTCGAACCATCCGCCAGGATGAAATGGAACAGGGCGTTGCCATTGAGCTGGCGTGCTTTCCGCCGAATGAGGCGTGCTCCGAAAAGAGCATGCGCGAGCGGGTGCAGTACGCGCCGGAGCTGTTTCTGGCGGCAGTAGACAAAGAAACCGGAAAAATCGCCGGAACGCTGAACGGACTTGCAACAAACGAGACAAAATTCCGTGATGCCTTTTTCGATGAAATCAGTCTGTACGACCCGAAGGGAGAAAACGTCATGCTGCTGGGTCTCAGTGTCCTGCCGGAATACCGCGGCCAGGGAATCGCCCGCGCGCTGATGGAAGAGTACAGCCGCCGGGAACAGAAAAACGGAAGAAAACAGCTCATTCTGACCTGCCTGCAGGATAAGGTGGAGATGTACAAAAAGATGAATTTCCGCGACGAGGGAATCTCCGCATCCACCTGGGGCGGCGAGGAATGGCATGATATGACGAGAAAATTAAACGATTAAGAAAATTTGCAGAGAAAATCTCTTATGTTAAAGTTTGCTGTAAGCGTTATAATAAAGAAAATCAAGCAAAACAGGAGGAACAACCATGAGCAGAATAAATTTTGGAGCAAAACCAAACATGTATCCACTTCCGGTTCTGATTATTGCAACATACGACAAAGATGGCACCCCGGATGCCATGAATGCTGCATGGGGTGTAGTCACAGATTTCAATGAGATCTCCATCAGCATGGGCGACCACAAGACAACAGACAACCTTGCCGCAACCGGTGCCTTCACCGTCAGCATGGCAACCGAGGATACTGTTGTTGGCTGCGATTACGTCGGCATCGAGTCCGGCAGAAAAGTTCCGGATAAATTTGCACGCGCCGGTTTCCATGCAACGAAGAGCGAATTCGTCAACGCGCCGCTGATCGACGAGCTTCCGATGGCACTGGAGTGCAAAGTGAAAAGCTTTGACAACGGCATTCTGGTCGGCGAGATCGTGAACGTCTGCGCAGACGAGAGCGTTCTGACCGACGGAAAGATCGACCCGAAAAAACTGAAACCAATCGCCTTCGACCCGGTCAACAACACCTATCTCGCCATGGGCGACAAAGTCGGCGACGCATTCGGTTCCGGAAAAGCCCTGAAATAAACACAGATGATGACATGACAGCGAATATGTAAAAATTTTATATATTCTCCTTGACAAACCACCTCCATCGTCTTATGATATGTATAAATTATATATATAAATATTTTACATATCAGAAACTAACGGAGGTGGTTTTTTATGTATTTTCCGGTATCAGCACTGCTGATCGAATTTATGATCCTGTCGATTGTGAATCGGGAAGATTCTTATGGATATGAAATCAGCCAGACGATCAAACTGGTTGCCGACATCAAAGAGTCGACACTGTACCCGATCCTGAAAAAACTGGAAAAGGCGGGCTACGTGACGACGTATTCCGCAGAGTACCAGGGCAGAAAACGGAAGTATTATTCGATCACAGAAGCAGGAAAAACACAGATGGCGTACCTGCAGGGCGAATGGAAGTCCTACCGTGACACCATTGACGACATTATCGTGTGGAGGAAAAAAGAATGACGAGTGGGGAATATCTGAAACAATTGGAAAAGTATCTGAGGAAGCTTCCGCAGAGCGACTATGAAGATGCGATGGAATACTTCACCGAGTATTTTGCAGATGCCGGTCCGGAAAATGAGCAGGCCGTGATCAAAGAACTCGGAACACCGAAACAGGCAGCCGCCGAGCTGATGCGGAATCTTCTGGACAAAAAAGTAGATGAACGCGAGGCAATGGAAAAGGAAGAAAAACGGAAAGAGAAGAAAAAAACGACAGGCGCCAACATCGTCTGGATCGCGATTCTCGCCCTGTTTGCAGCCCCGGTCGGAGCCCCGATTCTGATCAGCATTCTCATCGTTCTGCTCTGCGCGGCCCTCTGTGCGGCACTGCTTGATATGAGCGTTTTTCTGATTGCAGTTGTCGGCGTGGCCGCCGGAATTAAAATGCTGCTGCGCGGCATTCTGGCAGTTACGGTTTCCTTCGGCGGATTCTGCTTTATTACCGGAATGGGCGTTTTCATGCTGGGAATCAGTATTCTGTGCGCAGTGTTCGGCGTATACTTTGCAAAATGGATGGGACGGCTGTTCGTGTGGTGTACACGTAAGGTAACGAAAAAAGGAGGAAGCAGATCATGAAAAAATGGACAAAAACAGCATTACTGACAGGATGTGCCTGCTGTATTGCCGGTGCAGTGCTGATGTTCAGCGGATGGGCAAGCGGCGGAAAAGCATACGCGGAAACGTATGATCTGAATGCGATGAGCGGTTCTGCGAAGAAGGAAGACGGCATTTCCACACAGGAAAAGATAAAACTTGATGATTTTGATGAACTGCAGGCAGACCTTACGATCGGCGACCTGAACATCCTTCCGTCCGGTGACGATTCCTGTTATCTCGCCTGGCGGATTCCGTCGAAAAAAGGAGAGAATGCAGTGGAATATCGCGTGCGGGACGGTGTTCTGAGCATCGAAGAGACAAGCGCAGTGTCCGATACGATTTACATTAATATTGACTTTACGGAAGAAATCTTAAGTGGCGGTAAACAGTCGGAAACAGGAGTGATTCTGTATGTACCGGAAAAGAAGGTACTGAAAAAAATAGAGGTAACGATGGGATTCGGTGATGTGCAGATGAATGGCATCCAGGCGGAAAGCGGAAGACTGCAAAATGCGGATGGAGATATCACACTTTTCGGATGTGACATGCAGAATATCAAATGCAAAGCAGATTACGGTGATGTGGAACTGAAGAGCGGAACGTGGGAGAATGGGTCGATCACGCTGGAGGATGGCGATGCGAAAATCCAAAATACGAAGCTTTCCGGAGACGTGTCGGTGGAAAACTCCTACGGCGATATTGAACTTGAACTGGGTAAAAAAGATCTGGAACGGCTGGAAATTACGGCAAAGACAGATTTTGGGGAGATCGATGTACCGGATACCATGGAGAATCTGATGCAGAAAGAGGAGGACGAGCAGAGCTTTTCTTATGTACCGGATCAGGCTGCGGGCAGAATCACACTGATGACAAAGGATGGTGATATCTCGTTGGAAAACGATTAAGCGTTTGTGACTGTTCAGGGGCATATGAAATTCCAGAAAAATCGCAAAGCATGCCCGCATGAATGAGCGTTTTTGGAAAATAAGACAAAAGTGACAAAAACACAGGAGGCTGTTTGGATGGTTTCACCAGAAAAAGGGAAATGATCCAAACAGTCGCTTGTTTTTTGTACTTAAATTTTCAGCTTTTAACTTGATTTGTAGATTGCGGTGCTTTAAAATAAAAGTAATAAAGCGTTGTGGAACGGGCTCCACAGACCGGCAGCGGGGGAAAAGCCGGAACGAGTCAGAGAAAACAGCCCAGTGTCAGAATAGGAGTTAGGAGAAACTATGGCAAGTATTAGAGATGTCGCGATCAAAGCGGGAGTAGGAATCGGAACGGTATCCCGTGCACTCAATGGGAGCGGGTATATTTCCGATGAAACAAAACAGAAGATCATGCAGGCAGTGGAGGAACTGAACTATAAACCAAATGAGCTTGCCCAGAACCTGTTCCGCAACAAGTCCGGTTTTATCGGAATTGTTGTTAAGAATCTTTCACATCCGTTTATGGCATCTCTGGTGAAACATGTCGAGAATAATCTGTACACCAATGGCTACAAGTGCATGCTCTGCGAGGTTGGGGACAATCCGAACCGCATCGAGGAATTTGTGGAAATGCTGCAGCGAAATGTCATGGACGGCATTATCTGCTGTGCGGATATCCCGTCTTCTGTCAGCCTGGCGGAAATTCACCGTCCGATTGTCATGATTGACCGCTACGTCACCGAAGGGATTCCGTGTATACATTCCGACCATAAGCGCGGCGGTGAGCTTGCGGCGCAGGCGCTTTTGAGCGCAGGATGTAAGAATGTGCTCTATTTTGCATCGAGTGCAACAGAGCGTGGTTGCTCCATGGATCGTTACCGACGGTTTGCGGAAGTCTGCAAACAGCATAAATGTAAAATTACAGCGATTGATGCCGGAAGCAAGATTCTGAATTTTCAGAGCGGCCCGACGATCTGGAAAAAATACATCAGCCATTTTGATGGAATTGATGGACTCTTTACAGCCGATGTCACAGCGGCAGCGTGCATGAAGATGCTGCAGAAAAAAGGGATTAAGATTCCGAAAAAACTGAAGGTGGTTGGCTACGACGGCCTGGATTTTACCCGCTTTTTGACACCGGAGCTGACGACGGTCTGTCAGAATGTGCCGGAAATCGCAAAGCGGAGCGTGGACACAATCATCCGCATGATTGACGGAAAGAAGATTGAGGAGATGGAGCAGATTGTGGATGTGACCTTCCGAAAAGGAGAAAGTACCTGAAGATAACAAAACAGGGAATTACCGAATTTTGCATCATTTTCCGGGATTGCGATAGAACAGAAGAAGAACAGATATCAGAGACACTCGATCTGAAAAGAAAGGGTGTCTCTTTTTCATGTATAAAATAAAAATGAAATAAAACCAACTTATATACGGCAAAAGGGCAGAAAGACTGAGCAAAAGGATATGAAATCGCTGCTGAAACAGTTGCAATTGTCGAAAAAATAGTGAAAAACGGAAAAGTGGAACATATGGAACAGGAAAAGCATGGAACAGCGGAACATGTGGAACAGGAGAATGGGAGAAGAAAGAAGATAAGTGTGAATTTTATGAAAAACAGGATGCATATTGCACAAAAACACAAAATAAAAATTGTGAAAATATTGAAAATGACGAAAAAATATTGATGATTTGTTGACATTGGGCGAACTGCGTACTATGATACAGGTATGGAACAGGTTCCACAAGGCAAAGTGCCAAAACGGAAACGATGCAAATGTGGAACGAAAAGCGGTTGGTAAAGCTTTTAGAGAAATAAGGAGGGAACTATGAAGAAAAAAACGTCATCGCCGAAAACGGCAGAAAGTGGAAAATTGAAAAAAGCGCTCTCGTGCTGGCAGCTGTACATCCTGCTGATTCCTGCACTGATCTGGCTGATCGTTTTTGCTTACTATCCAATGTACGGCCTGATCATCGCCTTTAAAGATTTTAAAGGCCGCATGGGAATCATGGGAAGTCCGTGGGCAGATCCGATCTTCAAGTATTTCAAGATGTTCTTCAGTACCAGTATTGCCATGACGGCAATCAAGAACACGATCGTCATCAGTCTGGAGAGCCTGATCATCGGATTCCCGATTCCGGTTATCTTCGCACTCTTACTGAACCAGGTACAGAGAAGCGGACCGAGACGAATCATCCAGACCATCTCCTACGCACCGTACTTTATGTCAAACGTAGTTGTAGTCAGCCTGATTTCCGTACTGTTTTCCGCAAACGGTCTTGTAAACCACGCAGTTATGGGAGCCGGCGGAAAAGCAATCATGTTCACCAGCCTTCCGGAGTACTTCCGCAAACTCTTCATCGGAAGTAACATCTGGCAGACGATGGGATTCAACGCCATCATCTTCATCGCAGCACTGACCGCAATCAGCCCGGAATATTACGAAGCAGCAACGATGGATGGTGCTTCCAGATTTCAGAAGATCCTTTACATTGATTTACCTCTGATTATGCCGACCATCATCCTGATGCTGATCCTTCAGGTAGGTAACATTATGAACGTGGGATATGAGAAAGCTTATCTGATGCAGAACGGTACCAACACAACCGTCAGTGAGATCATTTCGACATACGTATACAAAGTAGGTCTCCAGACCGCACAGTACAGTTTTGCGACAGCCGTTGGCTTATTTAACTCCGTTGTAAACTTCATTATTCTGGTTATCACAAACGCAGTTGCAAAGAAGACCAGCGATATCAGTATTTTCTAAGAGTCAGGGGGCTTGAAAAATGGCAAATAATAACACTGTGAAAAAGAAAAAAGTAAAAATGAGTACGGGAGACAAGGTCTTTACCGTGATCAATACCGTCATCATGATCCTTGTCTGTATTGCAATTGTATATCCTCTGTATTACGTGCTTCTGGCATCTGTTACAGACCCGGTTGTTGTAAGCTCCGGTAAAATTCTTCTCTATCCGGAAGCGTGGTACACCAACGGATATGAAACCACACTGAAATACCAGCCGCTCTGGACCGGCTATGCAAACACCATCAAATATACCGTATTAGGAACGCTGATTTCCCTGGTCTGCACCATTCCGGCCGGCTATGCACTTTCCAGATACGATATGGTAGGAAGAAAACCGATTATGTTCCTGTTCACCTTCACGATGTTCTTCAGCGGCGGTATGATTCCGATGTACTTAACCGTACAGCAGCTGCACATCTACAACACAACATGGGCTATGGTCCTTCCGGTAGCAGTGTCCGCTTACAACCTGATCGTATGCCGCTCCTTCTTTGAAAGTGGTATTCCGGTCGAGCTTCTCGAAGCAGCAAAAATCGACGGCTGCAGCGATTTTGGATTCTTCTTCAAAATTGCAATTCCGCTGTCGAAAACGATCATCGCAGTTATGTGTCTGTTCTATGCAACCGCAATGTGGAACCAGTTCTTCAACGCACTGATGTTCCTGCAGGATGACAGCAAGATGCCTCTTCAGGTCGTTCTTCGAAACTTGGTACTGATGAACCAGTCCAACCAGATGGGAAGTAGTGCTTCTGAGATGGTAACAAAACAGAAACTGGCTGAGCAGTTAAAATACTGTGTCGTAGTTGTTTCCGCATTCCCGCTTCTGTGCGTATATCCTTTCCTGCAGAAATACTTCGCAAAAGGTGTTACGATCGGTGCAGTCAAGGGCTGATGCAGAACAGAAAATTTATTGTTGCAGAATTCATGGATATAGCAGACATGGTTTATGTGTAGGAATACAAAAATACTAACGTATTTCACTGCCGGAAAAGGCAGCAAAATAAAGGAGGAACAATATGAAGAAAAAAATCGTATCCGTATTACTGGCAAGCCTTATGGTAACCAGCATGCTCGCAGGCTGTGGAAACAGCTCCGGCAGCTCAAGCAGCTCCGGTGCAGGAAGCACAGGAGGAGACACCACCTCTGCATCCGGTACAGAAGCAGGTGACACAGGTCTCACAGCAGAAGAGCAGGAAGCAGTAGATGAGGGAATCATCCAGCTCGACGGTACCCTTCCGATCATCAAAGATCCGGCAAAATTCGAAGAGAAATACGGAAAAATTTCCGCTCTGATCGTAAACTCTGCAGACAGAACTGTAGAAGTAGGCGACCTGGCTATGTGCCAGAAATGGTTCGAGGACACAGGAGTAGAGTTTGACTGGCAGCCGATCCCGCAGGAGAGCGCAACAGAGAAAATCAATCTGATGCTTTCTTCCGGACAGGATCTTCCGGATGTATTCTGGAACTTCGGCGATGGTAAATCCGGAAACACCGTAGTTCAGTACGCAGACCAGGATGTATTCCTTCCGACCGAAGGCCTGATCGAAGAGTATATGCCGAACCTGAAAGCATTCCTCGATGACAATGAGCAGTATCAGCTTGAGATCACCGCTCCGAACGGCCATAAATATGGATTCCCGTACGTAGAGGAAATGAAAGGTCTTGTATTAACACCTGGACCATTCGTGATCAACAAAACATGGCTGGATAAAGTAGGCAAAGAAGTGCCGACAACCGTAGACGAGTGGGTAGACTGCCTGAAAGCAATCCGCGACGGCGGCGATCTGAACGGAAACGGCGAAGACGATGAAATCCCGATGGCAACCTGGTTCGGCGCAACCGATACCTTTGGTTCCTACAACCTGTTCTATCGTTTCACAGGTGCATTCGGATGCGCTGACTCCTACTGCGGAGGAAACTCCTATGCGGATCACTTAAGAATGGTTGACGGAAAAGTTACGTTCACTGCAACAGACGAAGCATTCAAGAAAACAGCAGAATTTTTCAACATGCTGTATGAAGAAGGACTGATCTGGAACGGTTCCTTCGAGGCAGATGAAAGTATGTCATTCAAATCTTCTCTGATCAAAGAGAATGTTGCAAAGATCGGTTCCTTCGGTGTTTGGGGCGATCAGGAAATTACAAACCAGGAAGTACATGATCAGTACGTAGCAGTTCCGAGACTGCAGGGCGAAGACGGTATGACCGGTTTCGAGTGCAACTACTCTGAGCTGCAGGATTCTTCCGATACAGCAATCACAACGACCTGCAAATTCCCGCACGTTGTTGCAAGATTTGTAGATTACATGGTAGGCGATCCGGAAATCTCTGTTACATCTAACTGGGGCGCAATCGGATACAACTATGAGAAAGACGAAGACGGCGTTCTTCGTACACCGCTCGATGAAAACGGAAACTACAAACCTCTGAATCCGGAATATAAGAACTTTGGTGAGGCTCGTGTAAACTCCACAACCTGCCGTGGTTCTATGATCGTTCAGAACGAGTACTATGACACCGTTTGCGGCTACACCTTCGATGCTGTAAAACTTCTCGAGATGCAGAAAGAAAACGGTAAAGATGACATCATGGAAGAGTATGACACCATTCCGCGTGTTCTGATGACCCAGGAAGAGATTCAGCGTCTGGCACAGATTCAGCCGACCGTCTCCGATATCGTTGACCGTTACATCACTACATGGGTAACCGGCGGCGTTGATGATGCAAGCTGGGAGTCCTATAAGACAGAGCTTGAGGGCGCTGGTTTGAGCGAACTGGTTGAGATTTACCAGGGCGCAGTAGATCGAGCAGCTTCTGCAGCAAACTAAAAATCGGGCGAAAAGCGATTACGAAAAAACAGTAACGTAAACGATTTGCAATTAATGTTCTATAACTAAAGAAATTCCAAATGTGGCCATGTTGTATCCCATATAACATGGCCATATTTAAAAAGAAGATTATTTCGTTCTTATTTCTTTTTTGTTGAAGTTCCAAATGGAAAAAGATAAAATAGGAAAAGAGAGAACAGGAAAAGAGGGATCCTATGAGTAAACAGGGAAAAAGAGATTTTAGACCGAACATTCATTTTACACCGGAGAAAAACTGGAACAACGATCCGAACGGACTGATTTATATCGATGGTATCTGGCATCTGTATTATCAGCATAACCCAAATGACGTTGTATGGGGACCGATGCACTGGGGTCATGCAGTATCGAAAGACCTGATTCACTGGGAGCATCTGCCGGTCGCCCTGTACCCGGATGAGATCGGAACGATGTACTCCGGAAGTATGGCATACGATGAAAATAACACCAGCGGATTTGCGAAATACGGTGAGAAACCGATGGTGGCTGTCTACACGGCGCACAATATGGAAACGGGCCTGGAGCAGCAGTGTATTGCATACAGCCTGGATCAGGGAAAGCATTTTGAAAAATATTATGGCAACCCGGTGATCGAAAACCCGGGCACACCGGATTTCCGTGATCCACGCGTCTTCTGGAATGACAAAAAGGACTGCTGGAGCCTTGTTCTGGCATCCGGCGACCACGCAGAGTTTTACGCATCCCAGGATTTGAAAAACTGGAAGAAAACAGGCGAGTTCGGTGTCGGTGTCAATAAAGTGCCGACCGTATGGGAATGCACCGATCTGATCCGTGCTAAAACAGGAAATGAATTTGACGGATTCAAATGGATTCTGATAGTCAGCATGATACATCCGGGAACCGAAGGCCGTGCCAATATACAGTATTTCGTCGGCGATTTTGATGGAGATACCTTCCAGTGCACCGAGATCACAGACGAGCCGCTGTGGATTGATTTCGGATTCGACAACTATGCCGGCGTAACGTATGGAAACTACGACCGCCCGGTTTACCTTGGATGGGGGGTTAATCCTCTCTACGCGAACTTTGTTCCGACCGGTGAGTATTCCGGTCTGATGACACTGCCAAGAGAACTTTCGCTTTGTGAGACCGATGAGGGCTACCGCCTGAAAACAAAACCGTTCGGGATCGATGAGTACCGTGCGGGTGCCTTCCCGATCGGAAATCAGAAGCCGCTGCTGACCGAGAGCTTTGGACTTCTCGTGCAGGGCAATTTCGGAAGAATTGCACTGAAAAACAGCAGAGGTGAGGAAGTAGTCATCGAAGTGACGGTGGACAGCATCACGGTGGACCGCTCTAAGAGCGGCGACCTTAGTTACTTTGATGATGTAGATCCGAAGCTCTTCAAAAAAGAGGATCTGCTGGTATCTACAACAAAACGTTACATGCGCGGAAATGTCAACATGGAGATTATTTTTGACGTTTCCTATCTGGAGATTTATGCAGATGGTGGTCTGGAGACCGCTTCCGTATGCGTTTACCCGGATGCTCCGTATCAGGTGGTTTCCACAGACGGAGATCTGGAAGTAAAAATGTACACCATTAAAAAATAGGGGATATGTTTATTTTGGGAGGTTTTACAAAAATGATGAAAAAAAGAGATTATAGACCGAAAATCCATTTTTCGCCGGAAAAAGGCTGGATGAATGATCCGAATGGCATGGTTTATGTAGATGGCGTGTACCACTTCTTTTATCAGAAGTACCCGTATGATACCAGCTGGGGACCGATGCACTGGGGCCATGCAACATCACGCGACCTGATTCACTGGGAGCATCAGCCGATCGCACTTTATCCGGATGAACTGGGATTTATCTTTTCGGGAAGTGCTGTGTATGATACGCAGAATTCTTCTGAGTATGGTACCAATGAAAACCCGCCGATCATTGCTATTTATACCAGCCATCACAAGGACGGTTTGGAACAGCAGAGTATTGCATACAGCAATGATAAGGGCCGGCATTTTGAAAAGTCATATCTGAATCCGGTCATCAAAAACCCGGGAATTTCCGATTTCCGTGACCCGAAAGCGTTCTGGAATCCGGTCAGAAGATGCTGGAGTCTTGTTCTTGCAGCGCAGGACCGTGTCTTCTTCTACGCATCCCAGGATATGAAAAACTGGGAGAAAACAGGAGAATTCGGACCGGAAGGAAATCATGTGAAGGGGGTGTGGGAATGCCCGGATCTGTTCCCGATTGAGTATAAGGGGAAAAATGTATGGGTTCTCGTTGTCAGCATGACGAAAGCTTCCGAAGATGACCACTGCAAAATGCAGTATTTCCTGGGTGATTTCGATGGAGAAAAATTCCTCTGCACCTATCCATCCGATGAGCCAAGATGGCTGGATGAAGGCTTCGACAACTATGCAGCCGTTACATTCCAGAATGCGAAAGATGTTCTGCTGATGGGATGGGGTATGAACTGGCAGTATGCAGCACAGACTCCGACAGAAGAGTACTGTGGCCAGGCAACCCTGGCGAGAAAGCTGTCCCTGACAGAAGTAGATGGTGCGCTGACCCTCGTGGTTGCTCCGGCCGGACTGGAAAAATTTCGCCACAGCAGCTATCCGATCGAGAATCATACAACGATCCGCACAGAGACCTTTGGACTGAAGGTTTCCGGAAAAGGAGATGCGAAAATTTGCCTGAAAAACTCAGTAGGACAGAAATTGAAGATTTATGTAACTGACACCAAAATCACGGTTGACCGTACCATGGCGGGCTACAAAGAATTCAGTGAGCACTTCATGACGGAAAAATATTCCATCAGCACCGCAGCGAGAAAGAAAGACGGAGCATGGAATCTGGAGCTTGTTTTTGATGTTTCTATTCTGGAACTGTTTGCTGAGGACGGCGTAGATGCTATTTCCACAGTGGTTTATCCGGAGACACCGTACGACCGTGTAAGCTGGAAGGGCGATCTTTCTGTCGAACTTTACGAAATTGATGCATAAGGGCTGCGAGAAAGGGGAAAAGCAAAATGGGATACTTTAAAGATGTGACACCGGAATCAGCTGGAATCAGCTCCAAAGGAATTTTGAATTTTCTCGACCGGATGGAAGAAAGCCAGATTGAGCTGCATAGCTTTATGGTGATCCGCCATGGACAGTGTGCAGCGAAGGGCTGGTGGAAGCCGTATGATGAAAAATTCCGTCATCCACTGTATTCGTTCAGCAAATCGTTGACAGCAACGGCGATTGGTTTTGCCGAGCAGGAGGGAATCTTATCGCTGGATGAGAAAATTGTCGATATCTTTCCGGACCTGCTGCCGGAAAATCCATCCGAAAATCTCAAAAAAATCACGCTGCATCACCTGCTGATTATGGGGTGCGGCCACGAGACGGAGATTATGGACAATTCCGAAAACTGGATTTCTACCTTTCTTCATCATCCGGTGCTCCATGAGCCGGGAACGTTTTATAAATACAATACAGCCGGAACCAACATGCTGGCTGCCGTTCTGAGGAAAAAAACGGGACAGAACGTCACAGAGTTTCTGAAATCCCGTCTGCTGGAGCCGCTTGGCATCACATCCCTTACCTGTGCGTTGCTCGGAGACGGAACGGAGCTCGGTGGAGGCGGTATGAAGATGGTGACGGAGGATATGGCAAAATTCACGTATTTTCTGTCCAGACAGGGTGAGTGGGAAGGAAAGCAGCTGCTTCGAAAAGACTGGTTTGAACGCGCCTGCCGCAAGCAGATTGAGACGGAGGGCGATTCGGAAGGCCACGTAAAAGACTGGGCGCAGGGCTACGGCTATCAGTGCTGGATGTGCCGTTATCCGGGCTCCTTCCGCGCAGATGGTGCGTACGGTCAGTTCGGCGTTGTGTTCCCGGATCTCGATCTGATTGTGATCCTGACAACAGCAACAGAACAGACGCAGGAGGAGCTGAGTGCACTGCAGGAGGAACTGATCCCGTATGTGAAGAAAGAGGCAGGAGAGCTGCCGCCGTCCCCACTTGCCGATGCAGTAAAAGCGCGTACCGCAGATCTGGCTCTGCCGCCGCGCAGAGGAACGAGAAATCCGTTTATGGAAGAAAAGGTAAGTAAGCATGTTTATGTATCTGCCCCGCTGATGGGGAACCAGCAGCTGCCGGATTCCGCAGAAATTCTGATCGGCGGAAGCGGCCTGTTTTCGCTGGAGACAAGCCCGATTCAGGAGATGCGATTCGCTTTTGGCTGCGATAAGATGTACTGGAAAGTACAAGAAGGCGGGAAAGAAAAGGAATTTGTCCTCTCCATGCGCCGGGATTTCGCCTATAGTGAAGCGGATGGCCATATTTATGCTGGTTCTGCCGCATGGCGTACGCTAAATACGCTCGAGATGGAGATTCGGCGGATGGACGGTTTGAGTGGTGGCCGCATGATTGTCAGATTCCAGAAGGAAAATCTTCTGTTGGAGGCAGAGGATACGCTGATCAGTGTTGGTGGACTCGGAATTTCACCGCGTCAGGTACTGACTGTGTTTGGGATAAAAGAAGATGAAATAGATTGAAAGAGAGAAAAACCGGCGGAATTTTCCGCCGGTTTTTACATAACTGTGTGAAAATCCTGTAAAAAGAGGGAAACAATATGTAAAGTCCGAGAGAAGAATTGCCAATTTTTTCTGAATATGGTAAAATTTTGATTATCTTGGAAAAAGATCGACGCAAAAGATAAAGATACAGGAGACTCTATGTCAGTTTTTTCAGATTTATTATCCGAATATATCACCATGAAGGATGTCGGGGTTTACCCGCTTTCGCAGTTCTGCGGACTCGATCGTTCTTCCATGTATAAGATCATCAATGGAAAACGAAAACCGGCCGGAGAGGATGTTGTGCGCAAGATGGCGCAGTTCATGCAGCTGACGCCGCAGGAAAAAATAGATTTCATGAATGCGTTTTACATTGCCCGGATGGGTGCGGAAGTTTATTACCGACGCAAATCAGTCGGAGAACTGATTGAAACGTTCAGCTGCCGCGAGGGGAAAAAGGAATATATCTTCCATGAGGCGGAGATTGCAAAACTGGAATTGAACGGGGGGAGCGGAGAGATTCCCTTTCGGGGCGCAGTGCATGTGCGGCATGCAATTTTGCAGCTGTTTTTCGGTGAAGCTGTAAAAGAAGACGGAAAAATTTCCGTTCTGGTCCAGCCGGACTTCGATTTTGCCATGGAACTTCTGCAGGTATTCGGGGAACAGAACCCGAATTTGACGATTCAACATCTGTTCTGCATGAACAACAACGAGAAGATGGTTTCGATGCGGAAAAATTACAATCTGAGCTGTCTGCAGAAGATTCTGCCGATCTGTGCCTGTGGCTGTGATTACCGTGCCTGGTACTACTATGACAATGTGGCGGCGCGGCTGAATGAGTTCCGTCTGTTCCCATATCTCATTCTGACGGAACACTGTGCACTTGCATTCAGTGCCGATTACCAGGATGCAATTCTGTTCCGGGAGGAAACGACGCTGCGGATGATGCGTGAGATGTTTAAAGGCTATTTAAAACAGTCGGAACCGCTGTTTGAACGTCTTGACACGGTGCAGTCCCAGCTTGGCTATACGGAAACGCTGATTCGTCACTTTGTTGCGTCAGATTCTCCGCGGTATTTCTTTCAGAGAATGCCGTGTCTTTCCGGCCTTCTGACAGCAGAAATGCTGGAGCGCCATCTCGTAAAAGAAATGCCGGGGCGTGAGCAGATGATACGGGCGGTTGCACAGTACGCAAAGGTGATGCAGACACAGGTGCTGGATAAAAAAACGACGATGTTTTTCTCAGAGGATGGCATCAAAAGTTTCCTGGAAACGGGGCGCGTGGATGAGTATCCAAAAGAATGCTATTCTCCGCTGGACTTTGACGAGCGTATCGCCCTGATCCGCCGCTTTCTGGCGCTGCGGGATCGCGCAAATCTTCGTATGATCCGGGAAACGAAAGAGAGAGCAGAGCATGCGCTGAATATTTCGGTCAATGCAAACGAGGGCTATCTTCTGTTCCAGACGCGGACAGAGCGGCTGATTTACCTCGGTATCCGGGAGCCAAGCGTTCTTATGGCATTCTACGATTACCTGGAATCCATGAGGCCGGAAGAACTCTGCACGGAAGAGGAGATGCTGGAACGTGTCGAAGCCATTCTGCATGAATTTGTGGCTTGTCATTCCAGAGAAGGTTCGATATAATAGAAAAAAGGATATTTCCAAACCGGTCATCTCGGGTGAGTTCCGGTGTGTGTCTGCTGAAAAGAAGGCTGGACACACACCGGGCGGAAACCTGTGGATGACCGGTTTTGACTGTACGAAAAAGAAATGGGGGTTTTTACGAATGAGTGCAGAAAGTAAGACAAGAATGACGGAGGGCAGCATTTCGAAAAAGATGATTCTGTTTGCGATTCCGCTGTTTCTTGGCAATCTGTTCCAGCAGTTGTACAACACGGCTGACTCACTGATTGTAGGAAATTTTCTGGGAAGCAATGCGCTGGCAGCGGTCAGCTCTTCGGGCAATCTGATCTTTCTGATGGTTGGTTTTATTAACGGTATCGCAATGGGCGCCGGTGTCGTGATTGCAAGGTATTACGGAGCGAAAAACCGGGAAGATCTGCAGAAAGCGATCCATACGACCGTGGCGTTCGGCCTGGCGGCCGGTGTAGCGCTGACTGTGCTTGGCATGTATCTGGCGCCGAAAATCCTTGTGCTGATGGGAACACCGTCCGATGTCCTGCCGCAGTCCGTCGAATATTTCCGTACCTATTTTGCAGGATCTCTTGGTTTTATCATGTATAACATTTTCGTCGGCATCCTGCAGTCCGTTGGCGACAGCCGTCACCCGCTGATCTATCTGATCGTATCGTCGTGCATCAATGTTGTGCTCGACCTGCTTTTTATCGGAGGGCTTGGCATGGGGGTCGGTGCGGCGGCGCTTGCAACGGTCATTTCCCAGTTCACAAGCGCGATTCTCTGCATGATCCATCTGCTGCGGACGAAGGAAGAGTATCGTCTTCATATCCGCAAAATCCGTTTCGACGGCCGGGCGCTTGGCGAGATTATCCGCAACGGTGTGCCGTCCGGTTTCCAGAACTCGGTTATTTCGATCGCAAACGTTTTCGTGCAGACGAACATCAATGCATTCGGGAAAATGGCGATGGCAGGCTGCGGTTCATATGCAAAAATCGAGGGTTTTGCATTCCTTCCGGTTACATGCTTTACGATGGCATTAACGACGTTTGTCAGCCAGAATCTCGGTGCAAAACAGTATGACCGGGCGAAAAAAGGAGCGCGGTTTGGCATTCTCTGTTCCATTACCATCGCCGAGCTGATCGGGTTTGTGATCTATGCGGCCGCACCGACTTTGATTGCGGCGTTTAACAGCGATCCGGCCGTTGTCCATTACGGCGTGATGCAGGCGAGAACGATTGCACTGTTTTATTTTCTGCTGGCGTTTTCTCATTGCATCGCGGCTGTGCTCCGCGGTTCCGGGCACGCCGCGGTTCCCATGGTTGTCATGCTCTGCGTCTGGTGCCTGTTCCGCGTCAGCTACATTACCGTGACGGTCCGGCTGATCCCGGATATCCGCGTGATTTTCTGGGCTTACCCGCTGACCTGGAGTATCAGTTCTGTCATTTTCCTGTATCTGTTTTTGAAAGGAAAATGGGTATACGGTTTTGAAAAAGGAGGAAAACAAAGATGAACGCAGAATCGACGAGAGAAGCGCTTGATGTGGCATCGCTGGCGGGAGACATCCTGCTGGCGAGCGGCGCGGAAATCTTCCGTGTGGAGGAGACGATCGACCGCATTGCGCGGGCGTATGGCGTTGACTCCAGCGATGCGTTTGTGTTGAGCAGTGGTATTTTCCTGACAGCTGAGAGCGGAAAAAAGCAGGAATTTGCCCGCGTGCGTCACATTCCGCTGTCGGCGGCGCGGCTCGACAAGGTAACGGCAGTCAACCAGCTCTCCCGTGAAATCGAGGAGGGTCTGCACATGCCGAAGGAGGCGAAGGCCTGGCTGCTCGATATTCAGCGGATGCCGGACAAACCAAGATGGCACCAGGTGCTTGCATCCGGTGTCGGAAGCGCCTGCTTCTGTTTTCTGTTCGGCGGCGATGTGGTGGACAGCATGGTAGCGTTTCTGTCGGGCTTTGTTCTGTATTTCTATCTGCTGTACCTGCTGCGTGGCAGAATGTCAAAGATTGCGACGAATATTTCCGGCGGCGCGCTTGTCACGCTGATTGCCGTTTTTCTGTATCAGGCGGGGATCGGCCATCATCTGGACAAGGTTATCATCGGTTCGATTATTCCGCTGGTGCCCGGTGTCAATTTCACGAACGCCATCCGTGATATTGCGGATCAGGACTACATCGCTGGTTCCGTGCGGATGCTCGATGCGCTGCTTGTGACATTCTGTATTGCGCTTGGCGTCGGACTGATTATCACAGGATATCATCAACTGGCGGGAGGGCTGCAGCTATGAGTGATACCATTCGTTTAATTGCGGAATTTTTTGCAGCCTGCGTCGGAACGATTGCGTTTGCGCTGCTGTTCCAGGTGCCGCGGAAATACTACCTGTACTGCGGACTGGCAGGTGCCTGCGGCTGGATCTGCTATAAACTGATCCTCCCGCATACGACAGAGCCGGTGTCCATCTTTTTTGCAACGGTGCTCGTCATCCTTCTGTCGCGCAGCTTTGCGGTGTACAAGCGCTGCCCGGTAACGGTATTTCTGATTGCGGGTATTTTCCCGCTGGTGCCGGGAAGCGGCATCTACTGGACTGCTTTTTACGTGGTAACCAATGATCTGGAGCGCGCCGGTGCAAGAGGATTTCTGACACTGAAGGATGCAGTTGCGATTGTGCTTGGCATTCTCTTTGTTTTTGAGTTTCCGCAGAGCTGGTTCCGTAAGGTGTTGACAGACAAAAGCAAATAACCTATTATTGTAGTAGAGATTATAAACAAGGAGGAAGGAAAACAAATGGCATTAAATCAGTTTTCCAGAACACAGCTTCTGCTCGGACAGGAGAGCATGGATCTTCTGGCGAATGCAACCGTTGCCGTTTTCGGTATCGGCGGCGTGGGCGGCTATACCGTGGAGGCACTGGCAAGAAGCGGTGTCGGCCATTTTGTGCTGGTAGACGATGATAAGGTCTGCCTCACCAACATCAACCGTCAGATTATTGCGACGAGAAGCAGTGTCGGAAAATATAAAGTAGACGTAATGAAAGAACGCATTCTGGATATCAATCCGAAAGCGGAGGTAGAGGTATACAAATGCTTTTATCTGCCGGAAAATGCGGACGATTTTGATTTTTCGAAGTATTCATACGTGGTGGATGCTGTTGATACCGTGACAGCGAAGATTGAGATTATCATGCGCGCCAAAGCGTGCAATGTGCCGGTCATCAGCTGCATGGGAGCTGGAAACAAGCTGGACCCGACGAAGTTCCGCGTGGCGGATATCTATAAAACGAACATGTGTCCGCTGGCAAAGGTCATGCGGCGTGAGATGAAAAAACGCGGCGTGAAGAAACTGAAAGTGGTCTATTCAGAGGAAAAATCCCTCCGTCCGCTTGAGGATATGAGCATCAGCTGCCGGACAAATTGCATTTGTCCTCCGGGAGCTGCAAGAAAATGCACGGAGCGGCGTGATATCCCGGGCAGCGTAGCGTTTGTGCCGTCCGTAGCAGGACTGATTCTGGCGGGAGAGGTCATCAAAGATCTTTCCGGTGTCAGAGAGAGACGGCAGCTACCGTAAGAAAACATAAGAATAAAAGGGACGAGCCCCGGAAAAGCAGTTGTGCTTTCCGGGGCTCGCCTTATGTTTATGGAGATTTGAAATTTGAAAAATTACATTACGGCAACAACATCATATTCGGTGCAGCCTTCGGTGAGCGGAATCAGATTTCCTTCTACTGCGGTTCCGTTTACCGTGAGGGAAGAAATACCTTTCTCCCTGTGCTCCGGATTCTGGAAGGTGATGTTATACCATGCACCGCGGAAGTATCTGCGGATCTTGAACTCTTCCATATCGGACGGAATACACGGATTTAAGGAAAGTCCGTCGTAATCCGGCTGGATGCCGAGGATGTACTGGGAAACATTGACAAAAGTCCATGCGGCAGTACCGGTCAGCCAGGAGTTCTTTGCCTCACCGAAGTGAGCAGCGTCTTTTCCGGCGATCATCTGAGAGTAGACGTACGGCTCGGTGCGGTGGATCTCGCTGATGTCCTCAATGTAAGCCGGGCAGATCTTGCGGTACAGGTCAAATGCGCGGTTTCCGTGGCCGATAACGGTCTCAGCGATGGAGATCCATGGGTTGTTGTGGCAGAAGATACCAGCATTCTCTTTGTATCCCGGCGGATAGGAGGAAACCTCACCAAGATTCAGGTAATACTTGGTGTAAGCCGGCTGCAGAAGAACAACGCCGTACTTGGTTTCCAGAATGTTCTGGACAGAAGTCAGGGCTTTTTCTGCCAGTCCTTCTTTGACACCGATTTCAGCAAGAACACAGAAGCCCTGCGGCTCGATATAGATCTTGCCTTCCTCACATTCCTTGGAGCCGACTTTTTCACCTGCAGCGTCATACGCACGCAGGAACCACTCGCCGTCCCAGCCTGCATCGAGCACTGCCTGGTAAACTTTTTCGACTTCTTTTTCTGCGTAAACAGCTTCTTCCTCATTGCCTCTGCGGCGGCAGATGGCTGCGTACTCTTTGCCGTATTTCACGAACATAGCGGCGATGAAAATGGACTCAGCAACCGGTCCCTCGGAAGGTCCTGTCGTCTGGAACGGTTCGCCCGGCTCTGCAGAGAAGCAGTTCAGGTTCAGACAGTCATTCCAGTCTGCACGGCCGATGAGCGGCAGTTTGTGCGGTCCGAGATGGGTTACGGTAAAGTCGAAGGAACGTTTCAGGTGCTCCATCAGAGGCTGTGCCTTGGTGGAATCGTTGTCGAAATCAACCTGCTCGTCGAGAATAGAGAAATCTCCGGTCTCTTTGATATAGGCGGCACATCCGGCGATCAGCCAGAGCGGGTCATCGTTGAAGCCGCTTCCGATATCCATGTTTCCTTTCTTCGTCAGTGGCTGGTACTGATGGTATGCGCTTCCGTCTTCAAACTGGGTAGCGGCAATATCGAGCAGACGCTCTCTTGCGCGATCCGGGATCAGATGAACGAAGCCGAGCAGATCCTGGCAGGAGTCACGGAAGCCCATGCCGCGGCCGGTGCCGGACTCAAAGTAGGATGCGGAACGTGACATGTTGAAGGTAACCATACACTGATACTGGTTCCAGATGTTGACCATGCGTCCCAGTTTTTCATCTGCACAGGAGAGCGCATATTTTGCCAGCAGGCCTTCCCAGTAGGAAGCAAGCTCTGCAAGTGCTGCGTCAACCTGCTCGTCGGTCTGATAGTGGGAGAGCATCTCTTTTGCCGGTTTTTTGTTGATCACGCCAGGAGCTTCCCATTTGTCATCCGCTGCATTCTCACAGTAGCCGAGAACGAAGATAAAGGAGCGGGACTCGCCTGGTTTTAAGGTAACGTCGATGTGGTGGGAACCGATCACACCCCATCCGCTGGCAACGGTGTTGCCTGCAGTGCCGCGCAGAACGGTCTCCGGGCGGTCATTTCCGCGGTAAGCGCCAAGGAAAGCGTCGCGGTCGGTATCGTATCCGTCGATCGGGCAGTTGACTGCATAAACAGCGTAATGTCTGCGGCGCTCGCGGTACTCAGTTTTGTGGTAAATCTCAGAACCCTGGATCTCAACTTCGCCGATGCTGAAGTTTCTCTGGAAGTTGGTCATATCGTCCACGGCGTTCCAGAAGCAGAACTCTACAAAAGAAGTCAGAGTCAGTGTTTTTTCTTCGGTGCTGTTGTTGGTCAGCATGAGACGGTTTACTTCGCAGGAATCTGCCAGCGGAACAAAAGCGGTCAGTTCAGCGGCAACTAAGTTTTTGGAAGAAACAAAGCGGCTGTAGCCAAGGCCATGATGGCACTCGTAGGAATCGAGCGACGTCTGGGTCGGCTGCCAGCCCGGGTTCCAGACGGTATCGCCGTCCTTGATGTAGTAGTAGCGTCCGTTCTGATCGAGCGGCGTATCGTTATAACGGTAACGGGTCAGACGCAGAAGTTTTGCGTCCTTGTAGAAGCTGTATCCGCCGCAGGTATTGGAAATCAGAGAAAAGAAGTTCTCAGATCCCAGATAGTTGATCCACGGAAGCGGAGTCTTCGGGCTTGTGATGACATACTCTTTTTTCGCATCATCAAAATGTCCAAATTGCATGTGTGATACCTCCTTCGTCGTACAATGTAATTTCATTATACAGCCGAAAAAAGAAAAAACTAGCAAGAATTTGCTAAAAATATAAAAAAACGCCGAAACCGTTTTCGTGACAGTTTCGGCGTTTGTGGATATTCACGAATTGTTCCGCGATTCTGCAAATATTCGGAATCCGCTGGCGCTACTTCCTCATGTTTGGCGGGTTCCAAATTCGAACCCTGGAGTATCAGATCTTCTCGTGATTCTTAAATTTCTTAATAACTTTCTGAATACGATCCGCCGGATCCAGCAGTCCGCTGATGGAGGCGTCGTGATTCAGCTTGTCGATGATGAGAGCGATATATTTGCTCAGGTCGCAGCTGATGTAATATTCGCGGGAGAGAAGCTCCGGTGTCTGGTATACGACGTTGGTGGTCAGAACTTTTGTGAAGAGTCCTTCCTCATAAGCCTTGTCGAATTTCTCCAGTCCGCTGGTGAACAGTCCGAAGGTCGAGCACATGTAGATGTTGCGTGCCTCACGATCCTTTAAGAGTTTGGCAACTTCCAGCATACTCTCGCCGGAGGAGATCATATCGTCGATGATGATCATATCCTTACCTTTGACATCAGCACCGAGGAACTCATGGGCAACGATCGGGTTGCGTCCGTCAATGATGGTAGAGTAGTCGCGGCGTTTGTAGAACATACCCATGTCAACACCGAGGTTGTTTGCCATGTAGATAGCACGGCCCATACCGCCCTCATCCGGGCTGATGACCATCAGATGATCCTTGTCGAGCTTCATATCCGGTGCATTGCGCAGGATGTTTTTGATGAACTGGTAAGCCGGCTGGATGGTTTCAAATCCATGCAGCGGAATCGCGTTCTGGACACGCGGGTCGTGAGCGTCGAAGGTGATGATGTTTTCTACGCCCATAGCAGTCAGCTCCTGCAGACCAAGTGCGCAGTCGAGAGACTCTCTTCCAGATCTCTTGTGCTGGCGGCTCTCATACAGGAATGGCATAATGACATTGATTCTGCGGGCTTTTCCACCGATGGCTGCGATGACACGCTTCAGATCCTGGAAGTGGTCGTCCGGAGACATGTGGTTGGTGTAGCCGCACAGAGAATAGGTCAGGCTGTAGTTGCAGACATCGAGCAGAATGTAGATATCGTCACCGCGGACAGATTCGTTGATGATACCCTTTGCCTCGCCTGAACCGAAACGCGGAACCTGAGACTGGATAATGTAGCTGTCACGCTCATATCCTTCATAGGCAGCGACATATTTTTCCGCAAATTCATTGCCGCGTCCTTTTCTCCAGCTGACCAGATAATCGTCGACCTTTTTTCCAAGTGCGGCGCTGCTGTTCAGCGGGATCAGTCCCAGTCTTCCGATTGGCAGTGTGTCAAAATGTCCTTCAGTTCCCTTACTCATGCTTTGGTTCCTCCCAAAAGTTTTTTCTGGATCCGAATATCGTTTCCAAAAAGTTTAATGATGGTGTAGTTACTTGAAATTCGTGAAAAGGTACGTTCCGAGTACGTCTCCATGAAGCGGTCAAGGGGCAGGTTCGTGGAGATGATCGTCGATTTCTTCCGCAGGATGCGTTCGTTGATGCAGAGAAAGAGCTGGGAAGAGACGAAGCTGTTGGTCAGTTCCGTACCTAAATCATCGATGATCAGAAGATCGCAGTCAAAGATATTGGCGTGAGCGTCTTTTGCTTCTTCTGAACTGGAAAAGGTGTGGCGTGCAAACAGGTCAAACAGATCAAATGCAGTAAAATAAATCACACAGAACGACTGCTCGATCAGCTCGCGGGCAATACAGTGCGAAAGAAACGTTTTTCCGACACCGGTGTCGCCGTAAAAGAAGAGATTTTCAAACGACGAGCCGAAATTGCGGACGAACGCCTGGCTTTTTTCGAGCGCGGCAGCAGCGGCCTCGCGGGAAGTGAGCGGTGTTCCGGTACTGGTCAGGCTGTCCGAGTAGTAATCCAGGGAGAACTGGCTGAAATTTTCGGTTTTCAGAAGCTCCTCCACGTTGGACTGCCGGTACAGAAGATCGACGGCAGCTTTTTTGAAGCAGGCGCATTTCTGCGTGCCGTCGATGTAGCCGGTGTCGCGGCAGAGCGGGCAGTCATACGTCAGCTCGAGATAGTCTGCCGGGTAGCCGTGCATGGAAAGAAGCGCCGCGCGTTCCTGGGAACGGTCACGGATGGCAGCATTCAGGTCGAGATCCATGGAAGCGTCTCCGTTCAGCATCGCTTTTGCTTTCCGGACCGAGAGGGATGCAATCTCGGCGTCGATTTCCGCAAGGCGCGGAATCTTTTCATAAGCAATGCGGATGTGCTCCTGCTGTTCTCTCTGGTGGCGGAGCTGCCGTTCGTTGTACATGCGCATAATCGCATCGTATTGCGGGTTTGTCAGTGCCATAGTTGTTTCGTCCTCCGGGCGTTATTTCAGAAGCTGTTCTTCTAACTTCTGGTAGTCGTATTCTCTCTGATGGAAATTGTTGAAGCGGTTACTTGAAGCAGCAGGAGCGGTTTTTCGTGCCGCATTTTGATCAGAAGCGGTTTTCTTCCTTTTCTGGTGCTCCGCATCGCGCTGTTCGACGTCTGCCATGGAGCGGACGCCCTGTTCCTTCCATTTGGAGAGAATGCCTTCCGCGTACTGGAAGCTCGGCTGGCCGATCTTGGAAACGGTGCGCTGACAGGCTTCCGTGATAAGATCAATCGTAAAACCGTAGGTATTCAGCCAGCGGTCCATCATCTCGGCTTCTTTTTCCACCGGTGCGCGGTTGCGGATGCCGAATGCTTTCAAAATTGTGTAGTAATGTTTGTTGAATGTCGTGGTCTCCTGTTTGGCAGAGGCAACATCGCGGATTCCGCTTTCCTGCCAGGCGAGTCCTACCTTTTTCAGGTAGTGGATGCTGGTGCTTCCCTTCGAAACACAGTATTCCACCAGGTATTCCAGAAGATCCGCGGAAAAGTGGAGATCATCATAGAAAAACATGATGCATTCGATTTCCGTCGGCGACAGAAGATGACCGAAATACGTCTGCGCAACGTAAAGAACGTGCTGCAGTTCTTCGCGGCTGCCGGGAGCGTGTTTTTTTTCTGCTGACTGTCCGGAAATACCGGAACTGGAAAGATCATCTGCCGGAGAAGAGGCAGATGGGGCAGAAACGGCCGGCTGTGATGATGGAGCCGGGGTCTGTTCCGTCTGCGGGATTTCAACGGATACAGCAGAAACAGCCGGTGCAGCCGCAATCGGGCCGGAAATCGAGGATTCCGGTGTTGGAAGGATTCCGCTTTCTTCCTTCCGTACAAGCGGCAGAAAGGCGATTCCGGTCGGAACGCTTTCCCCGGCGGTGTAGGAGAGCGAGAGGAGTCCCTGCTTCTCCCAGTATTTCAGCGCACGGACGATATCGTTTTCCGTGCAGGAAAAAAAATCTGCCATCGATGACAGAGTGGAATCCTGCTGATGATCCTTGACCAGCTTCAGCAGATAAAGGTACACTTTTACAAATTCTCCGTTGGCTGCGGGCATATATTGTTCCAGAAAAAGATCCGGCACAGCAGTCACACTGGCCAGGCAGTCATTGTTTAATGTCAGCATACTCAAAATTACACCATCCTGTTCTTATCGTGCGGCAGATTTTTACTTTTAGCGATCTGTTTTTTATTATACGTCTTGCCTTCTCATACACAATCAAGTATAACACAGTATTTTCGACAAGTGAATAGGTGTTTTGCGGAAAAAAACATTCCGGGAAAAAGGCACGGTGGATGAAAAAGGACTGTGGACAATGTGGATAATGTGGAGAAATCTGTTTTGTGAAATATTATCATCTACCAAAAATGTTGAAAAATGGAGGAAAACAGGGAAGTATAGGACTTTCTGGTGATATCGTTATGTAAACAAAGTTATACACAGGGAATCCACATTGTGTGGATCGTAAAAATGTGTATAAAATTGTGGACAATGTGGATAACTCTGAAAACAGGCGAAAATACAGGAAAATAGCTGTGAATAAAAATGTGCGTAACTATTTGGCGAAAAGACAGATTGTGTGGATTCGGAGTAAAAAAAGACCCTGCGGAAAAAGGAAAATTCCATATTTCCGCAGGGAGCAGGTGAAGCGAAAGAATGATTTTATTTTTCGGAAGCAAGAAGCTCCTCGCCGATTTTTACAACGTCTCCGGCGCCCATGGTGATCAGCATGTCGCCCTCGGCAAGATTTTCGTTCAGATAGTTTTCGATTTCCGCAAAGGATGGGAAATATTCGCAGGCAGTGCCGAGTTTTACAATGCGCTCCTGGATATCTTTGGAGGAGATGCCGAGCGTATCGGTTTCTCTGGCTGCGTAAATATCGGCGAGAACCACATGGTCTGCCAGGGAAAGAGCGGCGGCGAAATCATCGAGCAGCGCTTTCGTTCTGGTGTAGGTATGCGGCTGGAAGACGCACCACAGTGTTCTGTGCGCACAGTTTTCAGCGGCTTCCATCGTTGCACGGATTTCGGTTGGATGATGCGCATAATCGTCGATCACCTTTGCTCCGTGGTATGTACCCTTATACTGGAAACGGCGGTCGGTTCCGCGGAAGGTGGCAAAGCCTTCGTGGATGGCGTTTTCCGGCAGCTGCAGTTCATCGGCCAGTGCAATGGCAGCCAGGGCGTTGGAAACGTTGTGAAGTCCCGGAACCATCAGCGTATAGCGACCGCGCAGCTCGCCACGGCAGATGCAGTCGAAGGACGGGTGATCGAACTCATCGTAGGTGATGTTGGCAGCGGTATAATCAGCGACAGACTGATTCTCCAGCGCGTAGGTGACAATTTTGCAGCCAAGGCCTTCGGTTACGTAATCGTATTTCGGCGTATCGGCGTTGATAATCAGCATGCCGTCGGCCGGGAGCAGACGGGCAAATTCGCGGAAGGAATGGCGGATGTCATCAATATCCTTAAAAAAGTCAAGATGATCCGCATCCATATTGAGGATGATGCCGATTTTCGGGAAGAAACTTAAGAAACTGTTGGTGTACTCACATGCTTCGGTCAGGAAAGTTTCGGAATGGCCGACACGGATATTTCCGCCGATGGACGGAAGAATACCGCCGACAGAAATCGTTGGGTCACAGTCGGCTGCCATCAGAATGTGGGAGAGCATGGAGGTTGTCGTCGTCTTTCCGTGGGTACCGGAAACGGCGATCGGCGTATTGTAGTTGCGCATGATCTGTCCAAGCAGTTCAGCACGGGTCAGCATCGGAATGCCGGCAGCTTTGGCGGCGGCAAATTCCGGGTTGTCCGGGTGGATCGCTGCGGTGTAAACGACAAGGTCGATGCCAGGAATGATATTTTCCGCCTTCTGGCCGTAGAAAACCTGCGCGCCAAGAGAAGTCAGGTGGCGGGTCAGGTCACTTTCCTTTGCATCGGAACCGGAAATCGTAAAATTTTCTTTTAAAAGAATTTCAGCAAGGCCGCTCATGCTGATGCCGCCGATGCCGATAAAATGTATATGGATTGGTTTACTGAAATCTACTTCGTACATAGTATCTCCTTCAATGTGTCTTTTCACTGAATTGGGGAAATTTTCTCAATTAATTATAGGAAAGAACAGAGCAAAATCCCAAGCCGTTTCCCCGGAATCCGGCCGGAACTGTTCTGGCTAATAGTATACACGTATTTGCCGGAAAAGTAAAAGAAAAAAAGCACAGGAAAATGAAAATGAAATAAAAAATAATAGATAAACATTATAGAACAGATCATGTGCAAAATGCAATGTTGCAAAATGAAAACGACGGGAAATGACAAAAACTGGTAAAAAAATAATAAACGGTTTGTCGAAAATTGTTGAAAATCATGATGCGATTCTGACAGGCTGAAAAATGCATAGTCAAAAGTAATAAAATATAAGAAAAAAATAAAGAAAAATTATAAAAAACGTTCACAATGTGACGGAAGTGTGGTATAATTTACCTTGTAGTTATCAAAGAAGTGCGTGGATATGAAAAGCCAGGACCGACAGGGGATCATTTCTGAAGGCAGACAGGAAGTATGCCGTACATTCTTACAGTTACTGCAAATCTTTAGATACGACAAGAGGTGATTGCATGATTAAGAAAGAGATGATAGCAATGCTGCTGGCAGGCGGTCAGGGAAGCCGTCTCGGTGTGCTCACGGAGAAAGTGGCAAAACCGGCAGTAGCATTTGGCGGAAAGTATCGAATCATCGACTTCCCGCTCAGTAATTGTATCAATTCAGGAATTGATACGGTAGGCGTACTGACCCAGTATCAGCCGCTGCGGCTGAATACCCATATCGGAATCGGTATTCCGTGGGATCTCGATAAAAACGAAGGCGGCGTAACCGTTCTGCCGCCATATGAAAAAAGTACAAACAGCGAATGGTATACAGGAACTGCAAATGCAATTTACCAGAACATGGCTTATATGGAAACATACAATCCAGAATATGTTCTGATTCTTTCCGGCGACCACATTTACAAAATGGATTACGAGGTGATGCTTGACTATCACAAAGCAAACCACGCAGATGTGACCATCGCATGTATGCCGGTACCGATCGAAGAAGCAAGCCGTTTCGGTGTCATGATCACAGACGGAAACGGAAGAATTACCGAATTTGAAGAAAAACCGGAGCACCCGAGAAGCAACCTCGCTTCTATGGGCATCTATATTTTCAGCTGGAAAGCATTAAAGGAATCTCTGACAGCCCTGAAGGATCAGCCGAGCTGTGACTTCGGAAAACACATTCTGCCGTACTGCCGCGACAACGGAAAACGTCTGTTTGCGTATGAGTTCAACGGCTACTGGAAAGATGTCGGAACGCTTGGCTCCTACTGGGAAGCAAATATGGAGCTGATCGATATTATTCCGGAATTCAATTTATATGAGGAGTTCTGGAAGATCTATACCAAAGGTGATATCATCCGTCCGCAGTATGTTTCAGGGGACGCTGTCGTCGACCGCTGTATTATCGGCGAGGGCGCTGAAATCTACGGAGAGGTACATAATTCCGTCATCGGTGCGGATGTGCGCATTGAAAAGGGTGTTGTTGTAAGAGATTCTATTATTATGCGCCACAGCACAATCGGCGAGGGAACCCAGGTCAATAAGGCCATTATTGCAGAAAACGTACATGTCGGCAGGCATGTTGTGATGGGCGTTGGCGAGGAAGCGCCGAACGTCTTAAAACCGAATATTTACGGATTCGGACTTGTGACCGTTGGAGAAAAGGCAGTCATTCCGGATGGCGTAACCATTGGAAAGAATGTCTGCATTTCCGGCGAAACTTCCCTTGAGGATTACCCGGATGGCACACTTCCGTCCGGCGGAGCAATTGTAGAAAAGGACGGTGAGTAATATGAGAGCATTGGGAATTATTCTTGCAGGCGGTAACAACAACAAAATGAGAGAGCTGTCCAATAAAAGAGCCGTTGCAGCTATGCCGGTCGCAGGCAGCTTCCGCAGCATCGATTTTGCGCTGTCAAGCATGGCAAACTCTCATATTCAGAAGGTGGCTGTCCTGACACAGTACAACGCCAGATCCTTAAATGAACATTTGAGCTCTTCCAAATGGTGGGATTTCGGAAGAAAACATGGCGGTCTGTTTGTATTTTCTCCAACCGTTACATCAGATAACAGCTGGTGGTACCGTGGAACGGCAGACGCGATCAGTCAGAACCTGACATGGCTGAAAAACAGCCATGAACCGTACGTAGTCATCGCATCGGGAGATGGCGTATACAAACTGGATTTCAATAAGGTACTGGAATACCATATTGCAAAACGTGCGGATGTTACCGTGGTATGCACGGATTCCAAGGAAGCAGATACCAGCCGCTTCGGCGTCCTGAAGATGAATGAGGACTGCCGCATCGAGGAGTTCGAGGAAAAACCGATGGTTTCGAGCTCCAACGTGATCTCTACCGGTATCTATGTCATCCGCCGTCGCCAGCTGATCGAAATGATTGAGCGCAGCGCACAGGAAGACCGCTACGACTTTGTAAAGGATATTTTAATCCGTTACAAAAACCTGAAACGGATTTACGGATACAAGATCAATACCTACTGGAGCAACATTGCTACCGTAGATTCCTATTACAGAACCAACATGGATTTCCTGAAACCGGAGGTAAGAGATTACTTCTTCGGACAGTATCCGGGCATCTACTCCAAGATCGACGATCTTCCGCCGGCAAAATACAATCCTGGCTGCACAGTGAAAAATTCTCTTGTATCCAGCGGCTGTATCATCAACGGACAGGTTGAGAACTCTGTTTTGTTCAAGAAGGTATATGTTGGAAACAACTGTGTGATTAAAAATTCTATCATCTTAAATGATGTATATCTCGGAGACAACACTCACATTGAAAACTGTATTGTGGAGAGCAGGGACACCATCCGTGCAAACTCCTATCACTGTGGGGAGGACGGCATCAAAATTGTTGTCGAAAAAAACGAAAGATACGCCATCTGATTATGGGGTGAAAGGGGCATAAAAGTTTATGAACATTACAGACGTGAGAGTACGCAAGGTAACAAAAGAAGGAAAAATGAAGGCGGTTGTGTCTATCACAATCGATGACGAATTTGTTGTACATGATATCAAGGTGATTGAAGGAGAAAAAGGACTGTTTATCGCAATGCCGAGCCGTAAGGCTACGGACGGGGAGTACCGCGATATCGCACATCCGATCAACTCCGGAACCAGAGAAAAAATTCAGACCATTATCCTGAAACAGTACGAACAGGCGATGGCAGAAGCGGAAGCAGAGGAAGCTGCTGCAGAGGCCTGAGCAAAAAGGAAGAAAGAATGCCCCCGGGCGGAAAACGGAAGTGGTTACGTTTTCCGCCCGGGGGCGTTTTTGTCAGTAAAAACAAAGATGACGATATACAAAAGTATATCGCCATCTTTTTATGAGGGGGGAGATAGTGAGTGGTTTATCAACTATCCGAGCTTTATTATAAAAGGAATATGTGAGCAAAGTGTGTCCAAATTCTAAAAGAAATGGAAAAAATATAAAGAAAAGAAGAAAAATTGTGGGAAGAGGTATGGACAGAAGAGAGAAGAGAGCGTAAAGTGAGAGAAAAATGTATCTTCGGAGTCTTTTTTGTGCCTGTATTTGCGTGAGCTGAAAAATTCCGGGAGTACATCATAAAAAGAGGAGGAAACAGGATGAAACAGAAAAGAATCAGTGATTACGGATATCGGATCGGACATCATGAAAATGGACCGCGAAACAAAATTACAGATGTGCCTGGTGTGCGGGTAGGCCATGCGACGGTGGAAAGTGGCAATCAGCATACCGGAGTGACGGTGATTGTGCCGGGAGAAGGCAATCCGTTTCTGAAAAAGTACCTGGCGTCTGCCTACGTGCATAACGGTTTTGGGAAAACGTGCGGTCTTGTGCAGGTACAGGAGATTGGAACTCTTGAAACGCCCATTGCCCTGACCAATACACTGAATGTTGGAAAAGTGGCGGATGCCATGATTTCATGGATGATACAGCAGACCCGAAAAGAAGGGGAAGATGTTTTTTCCATCAATCCGGTTGTCGGAGAATGTAATGATTCAAGGATCAATGAGATTTGTAACCGGGTAGTGGGGGAAAAAGAGCTGTATCAGGCACTGGAGCAGGCGGATACAGACTTTGCGGAAGGTGATATCGGTGCCGGAACAGGAACGATCTGCTATGGGCTGAAAGGGGGAATCGGATCGGCATCCCGCACGCTGGTGCTTGACGGAAAAACATATACCATTGGTGTTCTGGTACAGTCAAATTTCGGGGCAACCAGAGATTTGAAAATCAGTGGAAAACCGGCAGGAGAGAAGATTCTGGAGCGGATCCGGAAGGAAGAATGCGGAAGCAGCGCCGAAGACCGGGGATCGATTATGACGGTTCTGGCAACAGACCTTCCGGTATCGGAGCGGCAGCTGTACCGGATTATCCGCCGCTGTGGAGTCGGAATCGCCAGAACAGGAGCCTACACCGGCCACGGAAGCGGTGAAATCATGATCGGATTTACAACAGCAAACCGCGTAGACACAAAGAGTACATGTGAGGTGGAAGCGTGCGCCCGGATAAAAGAAGAAAAAATCAACGAGGCATTTGAAGCAGCGGCAGAGGCTGTGGAGGAAGCGATCCTGAACTCTATGGTAACCGCAAAGGAAAAAAGAGGCCTGGACGGAGCCAGATACCGCAGCCTTGCCGAATTTCTGGAAACACCGGGATTTCTGAAATAAATTATTTTTCCAGAACCATACGCCCCAGCTCGGAAATTTCACATCCGCCTTTTGTCCGGTGCACGATGAGATAACCGGCGGAAGAAAGCTCTCCGAGTACGGTGCGCAGAGCCGCTTCGGATACAAAGGTTTCTCCGTCGGCCAGTCCGTTTTTGATTGCCAGGCGGCCTGCTTTCGGATGCGTCGATACGAAAGAAAGAACCTGATATTGAAGGGCGGTGAGGGAAACGTCAGCCATCTGGCGGGAGCGGAGGTATGTCGGCAGATCGGAAAGCTGCAGCTTATGGCTGCTGTACCGGGTAAACAGGCTGCAGGACAGATTGTACAGCTCATGAATATTTCCGGGGTACGCATATTCCTTCAGAAAGCGCAGAAGCCCTTCCGAAAAGATCCGGTCGCAGGTCATATCGGTGTTGTGGAAAAACTGAAGCAGAAAGTAATTGAGAAGATCGGGAATATCCTCCCTGCGTCTGCGGATCGGGACTGTCTGAAGCTCGGAAGCACTTAAAAGATGAAAAAGCTCCCGCAGGAAGGTTCCTTTTTCTACTTTTTTGTAAAGGTTATCATCCGCAATAGCAATGATACGCACATCGAAACGGCGGGTTTCCGGTGCGGAAAAGAAGTTACCATGAACATTGGTAAGAACATTGACCAGCAGATCCTGAATGGAAAGCGGAAAACGGTCCACCTGGGAGAGGACGAGTGTGCCATGGTTGGTTTCGGCAAGAAGCCGGAGCAGGGAGGCTTCGGTCAGATCATTTCCCGGAGAGTGAAGAACGGAAAACGGATAATGGTGGCGGCGCGAAAAATTGTGGATCGCACGTGCGAGTGTCCGGCGCTGTGTACCGCTTTCTCCCTGGATCAGAATCGGAAAATCAAAAAGTGCAAGATGTCTGGCCTGCGCCATCAGATTCTGGACGGAATCTGCGTGGGACAGGGAAAGTGAAAAGGTACGGGAGGAAGCGAAAAAAGTGCTTTCTTCCGTTTTTTCGTCTTTCGATACCGACATTTCCATGGATCTGCTCTCGGGAAGAAACGCAAGAAAAACAGGTTCTGTATCCGGAAAAACCATAGAGAGAACGCTTAACGTGATCTGTGTTTTCTGATCCGAAAGGAGAATGGTCCAGTCACCGTTGCGGTCGAAAGCAGTGTCCGCGTAGGCAGGCGGAAGACATTCCGAAAAAGGCTGTCCTTCAAAGTTGGAGGAAGGAAGCGAGAAGGCATGTGCAAATTTAGCGTTCATGAACTGAATGCGGCCATCCGCACCAAAAAGACAGATGCCAATGGGAAGAGAGAACAGGATCACCTGCATGAGCTGTTCGGTCTGTACATAATTTGTATAGTAAGTTTCTGAGGTCTTGACGGTGTGAAGAATCTGATTGACATAATTGCGCGATACACGGTTTACGGTCTGCAGAGGAATGTTGAAATATTCGCAGAGCTGTAAAATAGTGGAAATATCGATGATGCGGTTGCCGATATCCAGCACATTGGGAATGCGGGAAGGAACGAGCTGCGGCTCTCCGGCGGTGATGGCAAACTGAATGTCAGACTCGGTATCCTTGCATCCGGGATAAAACGGAACAAAGTCATATTGGGTGATGCCGCATTCCTCAAGCTGGGAAATGATAGCGAGCGTGGAATATTTATCATCGTTTACCAGATAGACACGTTCGTGCGGCGGAATTTGAATGATTTTATCCAGGAACATGTGGTTGAAAACGCGGTCGCAGGGGAGCTGCAAAATGGAGGAGTCAAGGGTAAGCGGAAAGGTTTCCATGGCGCGTGCGGTTGGGAAAAGGACGCACTGGTATCCCCGGAAGAGAGAGGGGTCTGTGGCCTGCTCTCTTAAAAGGGTATTGAAGGTGAGATATTCACCGAGCACAGAGTGAAGATAAGACTGAAATTCGGAAAGCATTCGTTTCCGGGAAGAAATGATCAAGACGTTGCCAAGCTTTTGTGTTCTGTTCATAAAGGGTCCTCTTTTCCTGCTAAAAAGTGGTAATGGGTTAAAAATTAGGATAATTATATCATTTTTGACGAAAATAAACAACCTAAATGCAAAAAGACAAAAAAGAAAAGAAAAAATCAGGAAGAATGCTTTGACATAGTGACGCATTACATCTATAATACCGATTAAGCAAAGGGGCTGTAAAAAAAGGTAAGGCATCTTTGCTCTTTTTTATATCATGGTTCTGTTATCTGTGAAAAGAAAGAACAAAGAAAACAGCAACACTTGCAGAAAAGGAGGAGACAACAATGAAAAAAAGACATGTAATGCGTGCTCTGGTTGCAGCAGCAACGGCACTGGCACTGACAGCATGTGGATCGACAGGTTCTTCTGACACAAGTAAGAGCACATCAACAGCATCCGCTGCATCGACCTCATCCGGTTCAGAAGCAGGTACGGAGAATACCATCACGATTCCGGCAGGCGAGTCGGTATCCCAGGATTCTGATGTTACGGCAATGGTAGCTGTAGACTTTACCACCATGGATCCGATGGATACTTCCGATACACTTTCCGGTGGTGTACAGCGAATGATGATGGACGGTTTGTTTGGATTTGATGAGAATATGCAGATCATTCCGATGCTGGCAACCAGCTACGAAGCAAATGACGAAGCAACCGAGTATACGATTCATCTTCGTGAGGGCGTAAGCTTTACCGATGGAACTCCGTGGAATGCAGATGCCCTGATTGCAAACGTAAACAAATGGGCAGATAAGAGCCTTGGACTGAAACGTACTACATTCCTCTGCAATGTTCTGGATCATGCAGAGAAGGTAGATGATTATACCGTTAAAATTTATTTAACACAGTCATTCGGTGCTTTCATCAGCAACCTGGCACATCCGGCTACGCTGATCATGAGCCCGAAACAGATTGAAGCAGGAGAAGATGCCTGTGCACAGGCACCGGTAGGAACCGGCCAGTACAAATTTGTTGAGTGGGTTGCCGGTGACCATATGAAGGTAGAGCTGAACAAAGACTGGTGGGGATATGACGCAGACGTCTGCGGCGGAACTGCTCTGGCAGATGCAGATGCAGGATTTAAGAGCATCACATTCAAACCGGTTGCAGAAAGTGCTACCCGTGTATCTGCAATTCAGGCAGGTGACGCACAGATTATGTGGTCTGTACCGACCGAAAGCGTTGACACCTTAAAAGGTGACAGCAACGTATCCGTTGGAATGGGCGACAGCATCGCCGTATGGTACTTCTTCATGAATACACAGAAAGCACCGTTCAACGATGTTAAGGTTCGTGAGGCAATGGCTTATGCAATCAACAAAGAGGCATATATCCAGGTCGTTATGAACGGTTACGGTTCTGTGGCAACTTCTATGGTAGGAGAAGAAGTACAGCACTACAAAGGAAATGATCCGTATTCCTACGATCCGGAAAAAGCAAAAGAGCTGTTAAAGGAAGCAGGATATCCGGATGGATTTACCACAACACTGATGTACAGCAACACGACAGCAAATCAGAAAAAAGCAGAGTTCTACAAACAGCAGCTTTCTGAGGTTGGTATTGATCTGGAATTGAACGGAATGGAAAATGCCGTTCTGAATGAAAAGGTTCAGGGAGCTGACTGCGCAGGAGCAGATGCCGAGGTTGACTGCTACATAAGCGGATGGTCTACTTCCACCGGTGATGCTGACTGGGGACTTCGCCCGATGCTGGCAACCGAGTCTGAGCCGCCGATGAGCTTCAATATCAGCTACTATGAGAATGAAAAAGTAGATCAGCTTCTCAAAGACGGTCTTGCAACTGCAGATGAAGACAAACGTGGTGAGATCTATGGAGAAGTACAGGATATCGTATGGAAGGATCTCCCGCTGCTCTGCATCGCAAGCGATAAAAACATCTGGGCAACCAGCAACAACATTACCGGAGTATATCTGTTAGGCGATGGAAGCATCGGCATGAGAAATGCCAGAATGGCAGCCGAATAACGGCAGACTGAAACAAGGATATGAAAAAGACCCCGGCGTCCTTCCGTCAAAAGAGGGCGCCGGTTTCTTACAAACAGGAAAGCAGGCAGTGATCCGTGGGATTGTACCTGTAGGATAAGCATGAAAGTAGGAGATACAATATGCCAAAATATATACTGAAGCGTATTGTGGGTACGATCCCCACACTGATTATTGTTGTTACATTTGTATTTTTCTTTGTCCGCCTGATTCCGGGAGATCCGGCGAGACTCGTTGCAGGAGAGCAGGCAACACAGGATGACGTAGAGGCAGTAAGAGAAGAGCTTGGCCTCAATAAATCCATTCCGGCACAGTATGTTACCTATGTGACAGGACTTTTAAAAGGAAATCTCGGAACCTCCCTTCGCACAAAGCAGCCGGTTACAAAGGAGGTTGCGGGAAGATTCGGAAATACCGTTCGTCTGGCATTTGTCACATTGCTGTGGAGCTCGGTTGTTGGTGTGCTCTTTGGTGTGTGGTCCGGAACACACCGGGGAAAATGGCAGGATTATACCGGAATGACGATTGCGGTCTCGGGTATTTCGCTCCCCTCGTTCTGGATCGGCTTTCTGCTGATTATGCTGTTTGCGGTAAAACTGCGAATTCTGCCGACAACAAGCGGAACAAGCCTGAAAAGTCTGATTATGCCGTCGATCACGCTCGGCGTCGGAATTGCAGCCGTGATCGCACGATTTACAAGATCCTCCATTATTGAGGTTTTAAAAGAAGATTACGTCAGAACAGCAAGAGCAAAAGGAATCAAAGAAAAGGTTGTGATCTGGAAGCATGTTTTCCGCAACTCCATGATTTCCGTCGTGACGGTTGTGGGTCTGCAGTTCGGCTTTCTGCTGGGAGGTTCTGTTGTCACAGAAACGGTATTTGCCTATCCTGGCCTTGGCTCCCTTCTGATTGAATCGGTCAATTACAGAGATTATCCGGCAATCCAGTCCCTGATTCTGATCTTTTCGCTGCAGTTTATCGTCATCAACCTGATTGTCGATATCCTCTATGCGGTTCTGAATCCGGAAATTAAACTTCAGTAGGAGATGAGTGGAATGAAAGAAAAGAAAAAAGTACAGACCGAGAACCAGGAGAGAATTAAAACTCCGTTTTCTGAGATGGTTCGAAAATTTAAAAAACAGAAAAATGCAGTAGTTGCGCTTTGTTTTATCATTTTTCTCATTTTCCTTGCGTTTTTCGGAAGCAAAATTGTGCCGTACGGAATCAATGAGTATGATTATAATGCGATTCTGCAGGGACCAAGTATGAAGCACCTGTTTGGAACGGATGAGTTTGGACGGGATCTGTTTTCCCGTATCGTCTGTGGAACCCGGATTTCACTTGCAGTCGGATTCGGCGCTGTTACGGTCGGTGCAGTCTGTGGTACCATTCTCGGACTTCTGGCCGGATATTACGGCGGATGGATTGATTCTATTATTATGAGAATCTGCGATGTCCTGTTCGCTTTTCCGGGACTGATTCTTGCAATCGCCATCGTGGCAATCCTCGGAAGCGGCATGACAAACGTTGTGATTGCGGTCGCTGTCTTTTCTACACCGACCTTCGCACGACTTGTCCGAAGCAAAACGCTGACCCTGAAAAATTCCGTTTTTGTCCTGGCGGCACGGAACATCGGTGTTTCCGATGCGAGAATTCTGTTTCACCATATTCTGCCGGGAGCCATTCCGGACATCATTGTACAGTATTCCATGTCATTTGGATCTTCCATTCTGACGGCATCGAGCCTTTCCTTCCTGGGAATGGGAGCACAGCCGCCGACACCGGAATGGGGACTGCTTCTTTCCAACGGAAGAAACTATATGACGAGCGCAATGTATGTGACGATTTTCCCGGGTCTTGCGATTTTCCTTACCGTACTGAGCTTTAATCTGTTAGGCGACGGACTTCGCGATGCACTCGATCCGAAACTTTCCGATTGATAAGGAGGAGCAGAAGTGGCTACTGATAACGTACTTGAGATAAAAAATTTACATACGTATTTCTATACCGATGGCGGTGTGATCAAAGCAGTAGACGGTGTCGATGTGGAGCTTCGACGCGGCGCAACGCTTGGCATCGTAGGCGAGTCGGGAAGTGGAAAGAGCGTGACATCCCTCTCTGTGATGGGATTACTGGCCGGAACGAAAGGAAAAATTGCTGATGGCGAAATCCTGCTGGATGGCGATGACATTGTAAAGCTGACGAAGGAACAGCAGAGAAAGCTGCGCGGAAGCAAAATTTCCATGATTTTCCAGGAACCGATGACCAGTCTGAATCCGGTCATGAAGATTGGAGACCAGGTGGCAGAATGCGTTCTGCAGCACGAAAAAATATCAAAAAAAGAGGCACTGAAAAAGGCAGAGGACATGCTCCGGAAAACGGGTGTTCCGCGTGTGGAGCATATGATGAAGGAGTATCCGTTCCAGCTTTCCGGCGGCCAGAGGCAGAGGGTCATGATTGCCATGGCACTTGTATGCAAGCCGGAAATCCTGATTGCGGATGAGCCGACGACTGCACTGGATGTAACGATTCAGGCACAGATTCTGGATCTGATGAATCAGCTGAAAAAAGAGACAGGTACATCCATCCTGTTTATTACACATGATCTTGGCGTCGTTGCAGAGGTCTGCGATGATGTTGCCGTTATGTACTGCGGCCGCGTGGTAGAGCGCGGAGATGTAAAAACAATTTTCGCCAATCCGTCCCACCCGTATACGAAGGGACTGCTGGGATCGATTCCGAGACTGGGAGACGCCGGGAAAGAACTGAAGTCGATTCCGGGTAACGTTCCAAACCCGAAATATATGCCGAAAGGCTGCAAATTTGAGCCGCGATGTCCATACGCTTCGGAAAAATGCCGCGAGGAAGAACCGGGATTTTTCCAGATCGAGGAAGGCCATATCAGCAGATGCTGGCTCTGCGAAAGCGGACAGCTCAAAACAGATCACGTAGAGAAGGCAGGTGACTAGGATGTCGGATACATTACTTAGAGTAGAGGATTTGAAAATTTATTATCCGGTTGCCGGAAGCGGATTTGGGAAAAAGGAATTCGTCAAAGCGGTAGACGGAGTTACCTTTGAGGTGAAAAAAGGAGAGGTATTCGGAATTGTAGGCGAGTCCGGCTGCGGAAAATCCACACTGGGAAGAGGCGTCTGCAAACTGGAAAATCTGACATCGGGCCATGTGTATCTGGATGGCGAAGATATTACAGAGTACAATGACCGGAGAATGCGTTCCGTCCGGAAAAAAGTACAGATGGTTTTTCAGGATCCGTATGCGTCCCTGAATCCACGAATGTCCGTTTTTGATATCATTGCAGAGCCGCTGCTGGTGCATCATCTGTATCAGGATAAAGCGGATCTGGAAAAGAAAGTGCTGGATCTTTTGCACAGGGTAGGACTGGATGACTACCATGCAAACCGTTATCCTCATGAATTTTCCGGCGGTCAGCGCCAGAGAATCGGAATTGCCCGCGCACTTGCGGTAGAACCGTCTCTGATCATCGCAGACGAACCGGTTTCGGCACTGGATGTGTCCATTCAGGCGCAGGTTCTGAATCTTTTAAATGAACTGAAGCATGACCTGGATCTGACCTATATTTTTGTTGCACATGACCTGAGCGTTGTGGAATACATCAGTGACCGTGTCGGCGTTATGTATCTCGGCAATTTCGTGGAGGTCGGAGAAAAAGAGAAAATTTACAGCAATCCGATGCATCCGTATACGCAGGCACTGCTTTCCGCAGTTCCGGTTCCGGATCCGACGGCAAAAAGAGAAAGAATTCTGCTTGAGGGAAGCATCCCATCCGCGCACAAGCCGCCGACAGGCTGCAAATTCCATACCAGATGTCCAAAATGCATGGAATGCTGCAAAACACAGGCGCCGGAGCGGTATGAAGTGGATGACGGACATTACGTATATTGTCATCTTTATGATAAAGAAAGAAGGGAACAGCAGAAATGAAGCTTTTTATCAGTGCAGATATCGAGGGCTGTGCCGGAGTGGCACTGACCGATGAAACACATAAGAAGGAAAGCGTATACCAGAGATTTGCAGAGGAGATGACCGAAGAGGTCGTTGCGGCATGCGAAGCAGCACATGAAGCGGGCGCGGATGAGATTGTCGTAAAGGACGGTCACGGAGATGCATCCAACATTGACCCGCTGAAAATGCCGGAGTATGTCACCCTGATCCGGGGAAAGAGTGGTCATCCGTATAATATGATGTATGGTATCGACGACAGCTATGACGGCGTACTGTATCTTGGATACCATGCACCGGCAGGAGATCCCAATTTTTCGATCAGCCACACATCGACAGGAAACAGCCTGTATATTCATCTGAATGGAAAAGTGATGAGTGAGTGCATGCTGAACAGCTATACAGCAGCATCACATCACGTACCGGTGCTGTTTCTTTCCGGAGATGAGGAGATCTGCCGTCAGGCCAAAGAACTGATTCCGGGCATTACGACAGTGGAAACGAAGCATGGTGTCGGTGCGGCAACGTGGTGCAAAGCGAAAGGAAAAGTGATATCCGAAATCCGGGAAGGGGTAAAAAAGGCAGTTGCCGGACAGAAAAAAGAGTGTCAGGTGGCTCTTCCGGAGCACTTTACATATGAGGTAACCTATAAAGACTGGAAAAAAGCGTACACGATGTCGTTTTATCCGGGAATGCAGAGGGTAGATACCTTCACAAATAAGCTGGAGACAGATCGCTGGATGGATATTGTCACAGCACACTGCTTTGTTGTATATTAAGAATATAAATCTGATAGAAACCCAAAGAAAAGAGGATAAAACAATGGATATAGAAATGTTTGGTAAGCTTTCCGATGCATTTGGACCAAGTGGATTTGAGGAGGATGTCATCCGTACCATAGCAGATTACTGCAAAGAATTTGATGTAGAAAATGACGCAATGAATAACCTGTATGTGCGGATGCCGGGAACAAAGCAGGATTCCCGTCCGGTCATCCAGCTGGATGCCCATCTGGACGCATGCGGTTTCATGGTACAGAATATCCAGGACAACGGATGCCTTGGCATTATCATGCTTGGCGGCTTTCATCTGACCAGCCTTCCGGCGCATGCGGTATGGATCCGCACCAGATCTGGAAAGATGGTACATGGTATTATCTGTGCGAAACCGGTTCATTTCATGACAACAGCAGAACGCAACAGCCAGACTCTGGAAATTGAAAAAATGTATGTGGATGTCGGAGCAACCAGCCGCGAGGAGGTTGAAAACGTTTTCGGAATCCATATCGGTGATCCGATGATGCCGGATGTAACCTTTGAATACGATGCAGAGCATGAAATCTGCTTCGGAAAAGCATTTGACAACCGTGCCGGCTGCGCATGCATCGTAGATACGATGAAACAGCTGGAAAAGGAGCAGGCTTCTCTTGCGGTTAATGTTGTCGGCGCCTTTGCAGCACAGGAGGAGGTCGGAACCCGCGGTGCTGTGGTAACAAGTCAGATTGTAAAACCGGACCTTGCCATTGTATTTGAGGGATCTCCTTCCGATGACTTTTTCATCAGCGCAGGACAGGCACAGGGCTGCATGAAGAAGGGTGTTCAGATTCGTATCCTGGACAACAGCTATATTTCCAATACGCAGTTTATTTCACTGGCCGAGGAAGTAGCAGAAAAATGCGGAATTAAATACCAGGAGAGCGTAAGAAGAGGCGGAAGCACAAACGCAGCAAAAATCAGCGTGACAGGAAAAGCAGTTCCGTGTCTGGTGCTTGGTGTTCCATCCCGCTATGCGCACAGCCATTACAATTTCTGCGCAAAAGAAGACCTGGAGGCAGCAAGCGCAATGGCAGCCAATGTCATTCGTGCTTTAGATGAGGAAAAGATCCGTCATATCTGCCATCAGGATGTACTGTAAAATATTCGATAACGAAAGAAAAAGCATGCCGGAAGCGGGTTCACAGGAAAGGTGAAGCCGTTTTCGGCATATCTGGTAAAAAAGGAGAGTTTACAAGTGAGAAAACCGATCATTGGAATCTTGGGAAATACGTATAAAACACAGCCGGGACTTTTTTCAAGTGCGGAGAGAATGTATGTCAACAGCGATTATATCGAATCAGTTCTGAACAACGGCGGAATTCCGATGGCAATTCCGGCAGTTGCCATGAAAGCGGATCCGGAAGGCATACTTGCTGTGTGCGACGGAATTCTGGTTCCCGGCGGAGAGGACTTAAATCCGTGGTATTATGGAGAAGAGCCAAAACCGCAGATCCAGACCATTCGCCCGGAGATCGACGAGGCATGGTTCGCACTTGGACGGGCAGCAAAAGAGATGGGAATGCCCATGCTTGGCATCTGCAAGGGAATTCAGTTTTTAAATGTCCTGTGCGGCGGTGATCTGTACCAGGATATCTATACACAGAAGGAAACCACAATTCTGCATCTGCAGTCCCTGGAGCGGTCGTATCTGCATCACCATGTGGAAATTAAAGAGGGAACCCATCTGGCAGAAATCCTCGGGGCGGGAACCCATGCGGTAAACTCCATGCATCATCAGGCAGTGCGTACGCCGGGAGAGGACATCGTGGTTTCAGCAACGGCGCCGGATGGAACCATCGAGGCGATAGAAAGCCGCAACGGACAGATTGTGGCCGTACAGTGGCATCCGGAAGGGCTGATCCACTCAGCGCCGGAGATGAACCGCCTTTTTGCGGATCTGGTAGAAAGAAGCAGCAGATACAGAGAGAAAAGGTAACGATTTGGAGCTATGTAAAAGGAAAGAAAAACCGGGATGGGACTTTTGAACCGTTACGAAAAAATAAGAATGGATAAAGATGCGATTCCAAAAGCAGAGAGCAGGAATCGTTCGGGAGGCAAAAAAAGAATGAACAGAACAATAAGAGTATCGGCGGCAGGTGATATTCTGATTATGAAACGGCTTCTGCCGGGATATCAGGATGTTTTGCCGATTCGCGAATTTCTGATGCAGGGAGAGGTTCGGATGGCGAATCTGGAAACGACGATATCGGACGGCAGCTGTTACGCATCGGCGTATTCCGGCGGAACATGGCTGACGGCAGATGCGAAGTGTCTGGAAGATACCCTGCGTTACGGTTTTAATTTTCTTGGGATTTCGAATAATCATACGATGGATTATTCCTATGAAGGACTTGCATCTACGATCAGCGAACTGAAAAAAAAGGATGTGGCATATGCCGGAGCAGGCAAAAATCTTTACGAAGCATCGCGTCCTGCCATTCTGGACACAACAGCGGGACAGATTGCGGTGATTGATATCTGTTCTACCTTTGAAAATGCAGCCAGGGCGGGAAGCCAGACGGAACGGCAGCCTGGCAGGCCGGGCTTAAATCCGTTGCGCTTTTCGGAAAAATATACCATTACGGAGAAACATGCGCAGGATCTTGCAAAGATTGCAGAGGTGACCGGAATCAACGGACTGCGGGATCTGCACCGGCAGGAGGGATTTATAGCTCCGCTTTCCGAGGGTGTCATGGAATTTGGCGGGAAAATGTTTGAAATCAGCAAGGACGGAACAGAGGGAAGAAGCTCCAGCCCGAATCCGATCGATGTGAAACGCACCGTCGATGCAATCCGGGAAGCGAAGATGACATGTGAGGCAGTCCTGGTTATGGTACATTCCCATGAAATCCGTAAGGACAATGACGAGGAAGCGGATTATTTTCTGGAGGAATTTGCACACGCCTGTATCGATGCGGGAGCCAGCGCGGTGATCGGGGGCGGAACGCATCAGCTGAAGGGAATCGAACTGTATCATGACTGTCCGATTTTCTACTGCCTCGGAAATTTTATTTTTGAAAATCAGTATGTACGCCTTCTGCCTGCGGACTACATGGAAAAATATGGTCTGAATATTCACACGGCAGCATCCATCGGAATCGCCAGGCGGCAGGAGCAGTCCTCACATTCCCTCTACGAAATTCCGGAGGTCTATCGGAGTGTGCTGCCGTATTTCGAGATCTGTCAGGGGAAATGCACACATCTGGAGCTTCTGCCGGTCGAGCTTGGTATGGACAGGGAAAACGCAGAAAAAAATATTCCGTACGTAGCAGACGAAAAAACAGCAGAAAAAATTGCAGAATATCTCACCCGCGTGAGCAAGAGATATGGAACAGAATGGGAATACAAAGAAGGAAGGATTGTACTTCATGCGTAAAAAATGGGAAATAGAAGAAGAATACCGAAACTTTTGCCGGAACAACAAAGAACTTGCGCTGCAGACGCTGCGGGAGCTGACACTGACCCCGACGGAAACGGGAAAAGAGGATCAGAGAATCGCATATTGCATGGAATGGATGAAACAGCAGGGCATGGAGTCGGTTCATACGGATGAGCTTGGAAATGTAATCTGGGAGTATCGGCCGGAACAGGAAAAGAAGGTTCTGTATACGGCGCATCTGGACACCGTGTTTTCGCTGGAGGAGCCGCTGGAGATCAAAGAAGACGGAATGATCTGGCGTTGTCCCGGCATCACGGACGATACCGTGAATGTTGTGATGCTTCTGATGGCGGCAAAATACGTTCATGAGACAGAGCCGGAGCTTCCATGCGGTCTGATTTTTGCAGCGGATCTTGGAGAAGAAGGGCTTGGCAATCTGTGCGGAGTTCGCGCGCTTGTCGACCATTATGAAAAAAATCTGTGCGGAATGGCAGCCTTTGATCTGTATCGGGATAAAATGTATCCCATCTGCATCGGGTCTGTCCGGTATCGGATTTCGGCAAAAACAAAGGGCGGTCATTCCTTCCTGAATTTCGGAAGAAAAAATGCTATTGCAGAGCTTGCGGGCCTGATCGGAGAGCTTTACCGTTTTCAGACGGATGCAGCATCTCATACAACATACAATGTGGGAAAAATAGAGGGAGGAACCTCTGTTAATACGATTGCGCAGGATGCCTCCATGCTGTTTGAATTCCGTTCGGAGGATTACAGGAGTCTGGAAGCCTGCGAAACATATCTGGAGGAGACCATAGCAGCACGCCAGAGTGAGGAGGTACAGTATTCCTGTGAGCTCGTCGGAAAGCGGCCGTGCGCAAGAGAAACCGATCCTGTCCAGATGGCACGTATGACGCGGTGCGCACAGAAAACGCTGAAGGCAGCCGACGGGGAAGAGGCGGTATGCTCTGAGGCATCCACAGACTGTAATATCCCATTGTCGCGGCATATTCCTGCTATCTGCGTCGGTTTCTGCCGGGGCGGGGGAGCACATACCAGAGAAGAATGGCTCGATGCCGCCAGCGTAGAAGATGGCATGTGTGCAGCCGTAGCACTCGTATGCCGGCTTCCGTGGATGTGCTGCGAGAGCAGAGTCGTTGTAAGGGACGGGATAGAGGATCGAAAAGAGAAAGAGGAAATCCGGCAGCTGCTGGAGCTGTGCGATCAGGATTTCGTTCCGCCGCTTTCCCACCGCAACAGTACATCCCAGACGAACTGGGCCGAGACGGAAGAAAAGACGGATGGAATTGCAGAATATCTGGAGAATATCTGCAGTCAGCATGTGGTGCTGTGGAAGGAAGAGGGAGTCGTGCGGGCCTTTATGACCTGGAAGGATCATTTTAACTGTGAGAATCTGGAAGCATATCCGGATTCCTGCTATCTGACCACCCTCTGCGTCTGGCCGGATTACCGCGGACAGGGAATTTCGGAGGTAATGTATGCAGAAGCAGAAAAGGACATCGCAGCAAAATTTCCGGGAAGCCGGATTACTCTCCGTACCTGGTCCACGAACGGGGCCCAGGAGCATATCCTGGACAAGCTGGGATATCGTCTTGTCCGGCGGCTGAAGGATGACCGGGGAGAAGGAATTGATACGGTTTATTTTGTAAAAAAGGAAGAAAACGACAGATAACATGGTGCTTGCAAATCGCAGCTGAAGATGTCATAATCGGAAGCATAAGACAGCAAAAGGAGGGCTATAGCTATGCCTTGTACAACCATTTTAGTTGGAAAGAAAGCATCGTATGACGGTTCCACCATGATCGCGCGAAACGACGATTCTGGTGCAGGCCATTATACATCGAAAAAATTTGTAGTGATTCACCCGGAGGAGCAGCCGAGAACCTATAAAACCGAGATTTCTCATCTGACCATTGAGCTTCCGGACAATCCGATGCGGTACACTGCAGTGCCAAACGCAGAAAAAGGCGAGGGTGTCTGGGCGGCAAGCGGCGTGAATGCAGCGCAGGTCGGTATGACTGCGACCGAGACAATCACATCGAATCCGCGTGTGCTGGGTGCTGATCCGCTTGTCGTTTATCAGCCGGCGGAAGACGGAAAAGAAGAGGTTCCGGGCGGAATCGGCGAGGAGGATCTCGTTTATATTGTTCTTCCTTATATTAAAAGCGCCAGAGAAGGTGTCAAAAGACTGGGCAGCCTGCTGGAGCAGTACGGTACATACGAGATGAACGGCATTGCATTTCAGGACCACGATGAGATCTGGTGGCTGGAGACGATCGGCGGCCATCACTGGATGGCAGTGAAAGTGCCGGATGACCATTATGTGGCCATGCCGAACCAGCTTGGCATCGACCATTTTGATCTGGAGGATGCACTCGGCGAACAGAAGGAATATATGTGCTCAGCGGATTTGAAAGAATTTATTGAAACATATCATCTGGATCTTTCTATGGATGGAAATTTTAATCCGCGCGATGCTTTCGGAAGCCACGATGATTCCGATCATGTTTACAATACACCGCGTGCCTGGTTCATGGAGCGCTGTCTGAACCCGCACACGAAAAAATGGGACGGACCGGATGCCGATTACACACCGGTATCTGACGATATTCCGTGGATGATGGTTCCGGAAAAGAAGATCACCGTAGAGGATGTGAAATACGTACTGTCCTCCCACTATCAGGGAACACCGTACGACCCGTATGCCGCATACGGCGATAAATCGTGGAAAGGGGCATACCGATCCATCGGTGTCAACCGGACCGATTTCCTTTCTGTCATCCAGATGCGCCCGGATCACAAAGGAGACAACGGCATTCTGCAGTGGATTGCATTTGCGTCAAATGCATTCAATGTGCTGGTTCCGTTCTACACCGATGTGACGACAACACCGGAGTATCTTTCCAACACAACGGGAGAGGTTTCCACAGATAACTTCTACTGGGCAAGCCGCATGGTGGCAGCAATGGCAGATGCATCCTATAAGTCTTCTATCTTCCACATTGAGCGGTATCAGGAAAAGGTGATGGCAAAAGGCCATGCACTGATCCATCAGTACGATGCGCTGCTTGCGGGGGAGACAGACGAAACAAAACAGACACAATTGAGAGAAGAAGCAAACAACAAAATCGCTGAAATGCTGAAAAAAGAGACGGGTGCAACACTGCACAAGGTACTCTTTGAACTCAGCAACCAGATGAAAAACGCGTATTCCAGATCGGATGCGTAAGGCTTTTTTAAGGGAAAGAATAGGAGAATGGTTCTGCGCGCAGGAAAAATTGCGCGCAGAACCATTTCCTGTCCGGAACCGCCTCGAACAAACAGGGTGTTACAGTTCGCCGGACACCGGTGAACGATACGATCCTGATAAAAAATCTCAGCGTACTTTGGTGAATTTTGTTGACAACAGGCAGTTCCTGTGCTACAATAAACCAGCGACATGGAAGAAGGTCTTTTTTTTATGCCTGAAATTGCTGAAGTACGAGCAGCAAAAACAGGGCAGAAATGAAGAGACCGCCGCTGATCCGCAAGGATCACAAGCGATAACGCAAATACACAGTGGAGGTGGAAGTCGTGCGCGTAAAAATCACATTGGCATGTACTGAATGCAAACAGCGTAATTACAACATGACAAAAGAGAAAAAGAACCATCCTGAGAGAATGGAGACAAAGAAGTACTGCAGATTCTGCAAAAAGCACACAATGCACAAAGAAACCAAATAATCTTTGGTAAGAGGTGATCCAATGGCAGAAACTGAAAAAAAAGCATCCAAAAAGAGCTGGTTCAAGGGCTTGAAAGCAGAGTTCAGAAAAATCATCTGGGTTGACAACAAAACGCTGGGCAAGCAGACCGTTGCAGTCGTAGCGATCTCTGCAGTAACCTGCGGGTTAATCACCCTGGTTGACAGCGCTGTAATCGAGTTCGTCAATTTATTGATCAAATAAGGATAAAGGTGTCAGAATGTCAGAAGTAAACTGGTATGTAGTCCACACCTATTCGGGCTATGAAAACAAAGTAAAAGCCAATATTGAGAAAACAATTGAGAACCGTCATCTTGAGGATCAGATTTTGGAAGTACGTGTTCCTATGGAAGAAGTTGTTGAAGTCAAGAACGGAACCAAGAAACAGGTACTCCGGAAATTGTTTCCGGGCTACGTTCTGATCAACATGATCATGAACGACGATACCTGGTATGTTGTCCGCAATACCAGAGGTGTTACGGGCTTCGTCGGACCGGGATCCAAGCCGGTACCGCTTACGGATGAGGAAATGGTGAACCTTGGAATCACCGGTGGTGAGGAAAAGGTTGAGCTTGACCTTGAAGTTGGCGATGCAGTCGTTGTAACAGGCGGCGCATGGAAGGATACAACCGGACTGATTCAGAGTATCAACGATACAAAACAGATGGTTACCATCAATGTTGAGCTGTTCGGCCGCGAAACGCCGGTAGAAATAAGTTTCGCAGAAGTCAAGAAGATGTAAGAAATGCCCCAGGGGCGTTTCGTGGGAGGGAAATTCCCGCAATTACCACATTTATTTAGGAGGTGCCGTAAAATGGCAAAGAAAGTTACAGGATATATCAAATTACAGATTCCTGCTGGTAAAGCAACACCAGCACCACCGGTTGGACCTGCACTTGGACAGCACGGAGTAAACATCGTACAGTTTACCAAAGAGTTCAACGCAAGAACAGCAGATAAGGGAGACCTGATCATCCCTGTAGTTATCACTGTATATGCAGACAGAAGTTTCAGCTTCATAACCAAAACTCCTCCGGCAGCAGTTCTGCTTAAGAAAGCCTGCAACCTGAAATCTGGTTCCGGCGTTCCGAACAAAACGAAAGTTGCTACTATCTCTAAGGACAAAGTTCGTGAGATCGCAGAGATGAAGATGCCAGATCTGAATGCAGCAACTGTTGAGGCAGCTATGAGCATGATCGCAGGTACCGCAAGAAGTATGGGTATCGTTGTAGAGGACTAATTTAGAAGAAGAGTTTACATCTTCTCGTATTGACGTGGGAGGGAGATTCCCGCAACTACCACCAGGAGGTTATTAGACAATGAAACATGGTAAGAAATATTTAGAGGCTGCAAAAGCAGTTGATCGTAGCATTCAGTACGATCCGGCAGATGCTATTTCCACAGTTAAGAAATTAGCTACTGCTAAATTTGACGAGACAATCGAAGTTCACATCAAAACTGGTTGTGACGGACGTCACGCAGACCAGCAGATCCGTGGCGCAGTTGTTCTGCCGCACGGAACAGGAAAACAGGTTCGTGTCCTTGTTTTCGCAAAAGGCGCAAAAGCTGATGAGGCTGTTGCAGCAGGTGCAGAGTTCGTTGGAGCAGAGGAGCTGATCCCGAGAATCCAGAACGATGGCTGGTTTGATTACGACGTTGTTGTTGCTACACCGGATATGATGGGTGTTGTTGGTCGTCTGGGCCGTGTACTTGGACCGAAAGGTTTAATGCCAAACCCGAAGGCTGGTACCGTAACTATGGATGTTACCAAAGCCGTTAAAGAGATCAAAGCAGGTAAGATTGAGTATCGTCTTGACAAAACAAACATTATCCACGTGCCAATCGGAAAAGCTTCTTTTACTGAGGAGCAGTTAAGCGACAACTTCCAGACGCTGATCGGTGCAATCAACAAAGCAAAACCGGCTACTCTGAAGGGACAGTACCTGAAGAGCGTTACTCTGGCTCCTACTATGGGACCTGGAGTTAAGGTTAATACTTTGAAGCTTGCATAATAAATGAAATACTGAGAACCCCCGGGGCTGTAATGGCTCCGGGGGTTCTTTGCGTTGAAAAACGGACGCAGGGGAAAGGCGAATTCCGATTCCTTAAGAAAGAGCTTTATTTCAATGGGAAATAATTGAAAAAGATCAAAATAGTGTTAGAACATGAAAATTAAGATCAAGTATTCTGCCGGAAATGTTAGTATAATGCTAAGTAGAAAGCAAACGAAAAGAGCAGAGCCCATGCATGCGTTTGGAACGGCGGGTTCTGGAAAGGGAGGTTTTTATGCAGTATTTTGAGAAACAGGGAAATGCGCTGATTTTCCGGCAGGATGGGGAGACGGTCCGGGTGGAGCCGTGGCAGAAGGACAGTCTTCGGGTGAGAGGTACGCTTCTTTCGGAGATAGAAGAGGGAAGCATTGCACTGCTTGATCCGGAACCGGTGGAAGCGGAAATTGAGCTGGTGGATGAACGGAAAGCGACGATTAAAAACGGTAAAATCCAGGCGATTCTCGAGCTTCAGCCGTGGGGACAGAAGCTTCGGATTACGTTCCTGAATCAGAAGGGCGAGGTGCTGCTCTCCGAGATCGCGAACGGCGGAGCACTCTGCCTGCGCGCACACGATTACCGTGCATTGAAGGGCGGCGCTTATCAGCTGAAAGTATCCTTCGATTCCAACCCGGATGAGAAGATTTACGGTATGGGACAGTATCAGCAGGAGCGAATGAACCTGAAGGGATGCAACCTGGAACTGGCGCACCGCAATTCGCAGGCGAGCATTCCGTTTTATGTATCGAGCCTTGGCTACGGCTTCCTGTGGCACAATGCAGCAGTCGGTGAGGTTCATTTCGGAACAAACACAACGGAATGGCTGGCACGCACCACAAAGCAGCTCGACTACTGGGTAACCGCAGGCGATACCCCGGCGGAAATTGAAGAGCACTTTGCAGACGCCATTGGTAAGGTTCCGATGATGCCGGAGTACGGCCTTGGCTTCTGGCAGTGCAAGCTGCGCTACTACAACCAGGAGCAGGTACTGAATGTGGCACGCGAGTACAAAAAACGCGGCATTCCGCTGGATGTCTTTGTCATCGACTATTATCACTGGCCAAGATGCGGTGATTATCGTTTTGATGAAGAATATTTCCCGGATCCGAAAGCAATGATCGACGAGCTGCATGAGATGGGCATCGAGACGATGGTTTCCATCTGGCCGCAGATCGACTGGAGAAGCGAAAATTACGAAGAAATGAAACAACAGGGACTTCTTGTGAAGAGTAATGCAGGTGTTGATGTTCAGATGCTGTTCCATGGAAATAATGTCTTTTTGGATGCAACGAATCCGAGAACGAGAAAGTATGTCTGGGAAAAAGTAAAGAAAAACTATGCAGATCTCGGCATCCGCACATTCTGGCTGGATGAAGCAGAGCCGGAGTTCTCGACGTACGAGTATGAGTGCTACCGCTACGCCGCAGGCCCGGTGGAAGAGATCGGAAATATTTACCCGAGAGAGTATTCCCGCATGTTCTACGAAGGACAAAAAGAGAATGGGCAGGAAGATATTGTCAACCTTGTGCGCTGTGCATGGCTCGGAAGCCAGAAATACGGTGCGCTTGTGTGGTCCGGGGATATTCTTTCGACCTACGAGGATTTCCGCAAACAGATCTGTGCAGGTCTTCATATGGGACTTTGCGGTATTCCGTGGTGGACGACCGATATCGGTGGATTCCACGGCGGCGTGACTGAAGATCCGGACTTCCAGGAGCTGCTTGTGCGCTGGTTCCAGTTTGGCACCTTCTGCCCGGTTATGCGTATTCACGGAAACCGGGGACCAAGAGAAGAGATCATCAACAAGGCTGGCGAAGTGCGTGAGGGAACCGGAGCTGACAACGAGGTATGGAGCTTCGGAGAGAAAAATTATGAAATCCTGACAAAATTCATCGGTGTCCGCGAAAAAATGCGCGATTACACGAGAAGCCTGATGGCAGAAGCACACGAAAAAGGAACACCGGTCATGAGAACGATGTTCTATGAGTTCCCGGAGGATGCAGCGTGCTGGGATATCTCCGATGCTTACATGTTCGGCTCCGACATCCTTGTAGCACCGATTGTCCGGCCAAAAGCAACGAGCCGTACCGTTTATCTGCCGGCCGGTGCGTCCTGGACGCTGGCAAATACCGGTGATGTTTATGAGGGCGGAAAAGCCTATGAAATTGAGGCGCCGATCGAAACACTGCCGATCTTCCTGCGCAACGGAAAACAGGGATATCTGGTGGGAGAGATCTGATTTAACCGAATCAAGTAAGTCACCTGCTTCGAGTACGAAAAGTAATAAGCAGTGGTTGGGGACTTGCCTGTATCAGGAGGAATGCAAGCTTCTTCTGATAAACTGCGGAGCAGTTATTTGGTTATGGGCAGGCAGCCAATGCGGATTGCAGATAGCTGCATGAAAAAAGAAAAGGAAAAGGGAAAAGCATTCCAGAAGATCGATAAGATCCAAAGGAATGCTTTTCCGATGTTATAAATCAATCACGGATCCGAAAAGGGGATTTTAGCCTTGTTCCGCATATGGGCAGGCGGACAGAAAAACTTACGGAAGCGGATGGCCTGCCGCCAGATACAGCTCATACCATTCTTCCCGCGTCAGCGTAATAGCACATGCCGCGATAATCTCTTTCAGGCGGTTTTCGCTTGCCGTACCTGTGACAAGCTGCATATTTGCCGGGTGGCGCAGAATCCACGCTGCCGCAATCGTGGTATCACTGACGCTGTATTTTTCGGCCAGTGCACGGATTTTCCGGTTCAGTTCCGGGTACTCGTCGCTTCCAAGAAAACATCCTTTCCATGATGGCATCTGGAACGGAGACCATGCCTGCAGGGTAATATCGTGCAGACGGCAGTAATCGAGCAGACTGCCATCGTGGTCAACCGAACCCGGTGTTTCCATGTTCACTTCCATGCCATTTGCAACAAGGTTGGAAACCGGAATGCTGAACTGTACCTGATTGGCAACGAGTGGCTGGCGGACATATTTCTGCAGCAGTGCAATCTGCATCGGCTTGTGGTTGGAAACACCGAAATGGCGGACCTTTCCGCTCTCAAACAGAACATCAAAGGCGGCAGCTACATCTTCTGGTTCTACGAGCGCATCCGGCCGGTGGAGCAGCAAAAGATCGAGGTAATCCGTCTGCAGACGTTTTAAAATACCATCGACAGATTCCAGGATGTGGTCTTTCGACAGATCATAGCAGCCCTGGCGGATGCCGCATTTGGACTGGAGAAAAATATCCTCCCGTTTCAGGGACGGATCGCCGGAAAATGCCTCACCGAACACAGTCTCGCTCATGCCGCCGCCGTAGATATCCGCGTGATCAAAGAAATATGCGCCCTGCTCCAGCGCGGAGTGGATAAAATGATTCATCTCGTCCTTCGATTTTTCGGAAAGCCGCATGCATCCGACTGCAATGGAAGGAACTTTTCGCAGGTGATTGCCTAAAATTGTTTCTTTCATAGTAGAATTTTCTCCTTTGCAATGCTTCTGTATTCGCAGAGGTTTTCGTAAAGCAGGCGTGGAAGGACTCTGGAAGTACAGAAAGAATAGTAATTACGTTGCTTTTAATATATCATTTAAGTGCACTTGAAAGTCAATGGTTTTTGAGGAAAAGAGAATAAAAAAATCGCCGGAATCGATCAGAATTCGACCAGAACACAGAAAATCCGTATTTTGTTAACAAAATCGGAACAAAATCGACAACAAAGTTTACTTGCATTTTCAGAAAAATGATGTAAGATAGGGGTATTCGAAAAAAAGATCCGACAGGATCTGCGAAGTGGTATTGACTCAGATAATGGAGGTTTTGCGATGGATGCAAAAATAATAGCCGGAATCCTGGCCGCAGGAGGCGCAGCCTTAGCTGTGGGCGGCATATATAGCATGAATAAGAAAACAGGTTATTTTAAAAAGGGAAATTCCGTCCGATACGATGTTTCCCGTATTCCGTTTAAAAAAACAAGTCCGTTAAAAGGAAAAACAGTTGTATTTTTGGGATCCTCCGTGACGAAGGGCTTTGCTGCCCACAACAATTCGTTTGCGGAGTACATAGCGAAGAAAGACAGCTGTACCTGCATCAAGGAAGCAGTCAACGGAACCACGCTGATTGATAATGGCGAGGATTCCTACATCGAGCGCATGCGTGACAAGCTTGATCCAAAGCAACAGGTGGATCTTTTTATCTGCCAGCTGTCTACCAACGATGCAACACGCAACAGCCCGCTCGGTGAAATTTCGGAATCCTGCGATCTGGAGAGCTTCGATGTCGAAACCGTCTGCGGAGCAATAGAGTATATCATTGCATATGCAAAAGAAACGTGGCATTGTCCGGTGATGTTCTATACGAATCCACAGTATGATTCCGAGCCGTACGCGAAGATGGTAGAGGCGCTTCTGAAAATTCAGGAAAAATGGCAGATCGGTGTGATCGATTTCTGGAATGACGAACGAATCAACCGTGTTTCCCCGGAAAAACGAAAACTGTATCTTCAGGATCCGATTCATCCGATGAAGGCCGGCTATGCCGAGTGGCTGGTGCCTGTGATGGAACAGCGGATTGGTGAGTATCTGGAACAGCAGGTATAGGCAAAGAGAAAAATAAAAAATACTTTCGTGGTTTCTTTTGAAAAGATTCCGCGAAAGTATTTTTTTGATTTACAGGAAACTTCGTTGAATTTTCCTGTAAATTAAAAAAGCCCTCCGGGCAGGATCGCACTGCGGCGGACGGGAATTATGTCGCTGAAGCGACCCGCCGCAGGCGGAGAATCCTGCAAAGCAGGATTCTTTCTTGTTTACGAGAGCAGTGAGTCGGGATTCGCGCCTGCATTTTCCGTGGTTTTCCGTTTCTTCCGGATTCGGAACTGCTTGAAAATGCCCCGAATGGCAGCGTAGAGCTCCGGCTTTAGTTCTTCAAGCGGAACCGGCTGCTGGTACAGGATAGCATTGTAGCTTGTACCGCTTACAAGCTCCAGAATCATATAGAACATCAGCTCCGGTGAGCGATACGTATATGCTGCATGAGAGAGCAGAGATTCATAGATGGTGTAGATGGCCGGCGTGTCGGCAAACGGAGCAAAGGTAAGAGAATTTTTGAAGAATCCCCAGCTCAGATGCTTGGAAATCAGCGTCACGAGACTGTGGTTGGCGGCAAACTGGTCGAGGATATTGTCGGTGATAAAAAGCACCTGCTCTTCAAAATCACGGATATCCGGGTGGCGCAGCAGATCTGTGTAGGCGGCCTGAAATACCTGACTCGCCTTATGTGCGATCAGATGATTCCGAATATCGTACTTGTCTTTGAAATAAAGATAGAAGGTACCTTTTGCAACACCGGCGTTATTCACGATATCCGAAATGGATGTTTTACTGAAGCCGTTGTTGATAAAAAGTGAGAAAGCAGAGTCCAGAAGGGACTCACGTTTCATTTGTTTATTGTTGTCAATTTTTCCCACAGAGAGTCTCCTTTCCTGAAAGATATCAGATTGTGTGTAATTATCTTATTTATAATTATAGGTAAAACACATGGAAACTGTCAAAGGGAAAATGACTAATTTTCTCATTTTTGTGACTATGCACGAAGAAAAAAATGACCGTTCGTCAATTTTGTGCAGTATTTAATGTTGACTAAGAGTCATTTTTGCGTTATAACATTAGATGACTGAAAGACATGGAAAAAACATAGGAAAAACATTCTCGATCTGAGGGAAACAGTATCCCGCAGTATCTTACTCCGAGCGGGTTTTACTTCTCTTATGATCCTGGATTTCATCATAAAAAACCATTATAAAAACCACAGAAAGGAAGTTTATCACAATGAATAGAAACAGAAAACTGAGAAAACAGATGATGTCTGGTCTTGCTGTTGGTATGGCTGCTGTTATGGGAGCTGCTCCGGTTTATGCAGCGACAGGAGAGGACGCAGCGGTTTCCAAAGAAGAAACCGTATATGTAAATGCAAATGCAGACGGATCGGAAGATCAGATCACCGTATCCAACTGGCTGAAGAACGCAGGAACGGAAAAGAACCTGAAAGATGAGAGTGAACTGAAGGACATCAAAAACGTAAAGGGCGACGAGGAGTTCACCCAGAGCGGAAACGAGCTGACCTGGCAGACAGACGGCGAGGATATCTATTATCAGGGAACAACCACAAAAGAGCCTCCGGTTTCCGTGAAGTTCACCTATTATCTGGACGGCAAGGAAATCAAACCGGATGACCTGGCCGGAAAGAGCGGAAAACTGAAAATCAAAGTTGACTATACAAACAACACAAAGACAACGGTTGACATCAATGGCAAGAAAGAGACGATGTACACCCCATTCGTCCTGATGACCGGAATGATTCTTCCGCAGGATACTTTCTCCAATGTCAAGATCGACAATGGTAAAGTCATTTCCGATGGAAGCAGAAACATCGTAATCGGATTTGGTATGCCGGGCCTGCAGGAAAGCCTGGGATTAAATTCCGATTCCCTTGAAGATCTGGTATCCGGTGACAGCGATTTCGAACTGCCGGAAAGCCTGGAGATCACTGCAGATGTGGAGAACTTCTCTCTGGATTCTACCTTCACCGTTGCACTTGACGATGTTCTCGACACCATCAATACCGACAACATCACCGGATACGATGATCTGAAGGATGCACTGAGTGATCTTGAGGATGCTGCAATGGAACTGGTTGACGGTTCCAAGGCACTCTCCGATGGTGTGGATACTTTAAAAGACAGCTACAAAGAGCTGGATGACGGTATCGGAACGTTAAAAGACGGCGCTGACGAGCTGAACAGCGGAGCCGGCACACTGGCAGGCGGAGCCGGCACACTGGCAAGCGGAGCATCGACTCTGGCAAACGGAACTTCTACTCTGAACAGCGGAGCTTCTACCTTAAACAGCGGAGCAGCTACCCTGTCCAACGGAGCATCCACCTTAAGCAGCGGAGCTTCTTCCCTGGCAAGCGGCGTAAACTCCTACACCGAGGGCGCTGATACCCTGAATAAAGCAATCCAGACGTATCTTGGAAAGAACGGTGTGCTGACTGGAAGCGTAACCGAGTATGTAAACGGTGTGAATAAAGTCGTTGCAGGCGTAAAACAGTACACCGACGGAACAACACAGCTGTCCGACGGCGTTGCTTCTTATGTAGCAGGCGAGAAACAGCTTGCAGCAGGCGCTGAGCAGCTTCAGCCTCTGGCAGACGGCCTGACCGAGGTAAACAGTGCAATCGCAACACTGAACGCAGCACTCGACGGAAAAGATGAGAATGATATTTTAGCAGGAGCAAAACAGCTCTCCGAAGGACTGACCAGTTTGAACGAGCAGCTGCAGAGCACCGATGTACAGAGCCTTCTGACGATGGTAGACGGTATGACCAGCACCGGTTCTACCCTGATCTCCGAGACCGAGGCACTCTCCGAGGTTCTGAACACCACAATCGCAGGATCTGTCAACAGCATGATGACAAACGGCAACGAGCTGATGAGCCAGATGGATACGCTGTCCAAAGGACTTGAGAGCTACTTAAGCGGTCTGGAGGCACAGATCACGAATCAGGCAACGCAGATGGGAACCCAGATGGCAGCACAGGTTCAGGCATGGGCAGACGGAGCAGCAGCACAGCTGAACCAGGAAGCAACAGCAGCAGCACAGAGCGCAGCTGATACAGCAGCAAGCCAGGCATCCGCCGATGCAGCAAAACAGGCAAATGATCAGCTCTCTGCAGCAGCAGCTACACTGGATGCACAGATTTCCGCAGCTAAGAGCGCTGGAAATACAGAGCTTGCCGATTCCTTAAGTAAAGCAAGAAACCAGATCGGAAGTGTCAGCGTTTCCGCTTCCGCCGGAACCGTTTCGGTTACTCCGGTTACAGCTCCGCAGATTACCCTTCCGGAACTGAACTTCGAAATCGAGCGCCCGGATCTCTCCGGTCTTGCAGCAATGCAGCAGAAGATGAGCGACATCAAGAGCCAGTACAGTGATCTGCAGAAGACGGTTGCAGCTCTGATGCCGCAGCTTGAGACCATGAAGAAACAGATGCAGACCATCACCGATAATAAAGCAGTTGTTGAGCAGAATCTTGGTGCAATGCAGAAACTGACCGCAGGTGTGGCACAGCTTGATGCAGGCGGAAGCACTCTGTACAAGGGCATCGATACTCTGTCCGCAGGTGTGAGCCAGCTGTACAGCAGCACAAATGAGAGTTTTGCAAAAGCAACAGCAGGCATCAATGCATTGAACGCAGGATTTACTCAGCTGAGTGCTTACAATGATACGCTGCTTTCCGGCGCAAGCCAGCTGAAAGCAAATGCACCGGCTCTGGTTGAGGGTGTTACGACTCTGCAGGGCGGCACGACACAGCTGACCGCAGGTCTTGGACAGCTGGGAAGCCAGTTAAGCGATGGATCTGCAAAACTTTCTGCAAACAGCGGAAGCTTAAGAAGCGGTGCTTCTCAGGTAGCAGGCGGAGCATCCAAGCTGGCAAGCGGAGCCTCCACACTGGCAAATGGAACTTCTTCCCTGGCAAGCGGAGCTTCTGAACTGAACAGCGGAGCTTCTACGCTGGCAAGCGGAGCATCTACGCTGGCGAGCGGAGCTTCTACACTGGCAAATGGAACTTCTTCTCTGGCAAGCGGAGCTTCTGATCTGAAATCGGGAAGCAGCAAGGTTGTTGATGGTATTGACGAGCTGTCCGATGGGGCGAAAGAACTGGCTGACGGTACGAAGAAGTTTGAAGAAGAGGGTACCAGCAAGCTGAAGAGTACCTTTGAGGATGATCTGGGAGATGTACTGGATCGGATTCAGGCGCTGAATTCGGATAAATGTGCTTATACTTCTTACAGTGGTAAGGCAAATGGAATGGATGGAAGCGTGAAATTTATTATCGAGACTGCAGCAATTGAAGCTGCGGAAGAGTAATGTGATTCCACGGTAGATTGTGAGGCCGCCTGCGGTCGGGATATTTTCCCCGACCGCAGGCGGCATTTACGTTAGGTGGGGTGCAAAAAGACAAAAAATAAGAACAGCCCGCGGATATGCGGGCTGCTCTTTCATAATGAGGGGGGAGATAGTTTTGAGTGGTTCATCAACTATCTGAGATATAGTATAGTGAAGAAATGTGAGCAAAGTATGTCTATTTTCTAAAAGAAACAGTAAATTTCTAAAGAATAAGTGAATCCATCCATTGAGTAAATCACTTCCGTCCGCCAAAACGTAGATGGGTCCCCAGGCGCAGCGGAGCGTCCGCCCCCCGCGGTGCCTGGGGGTCGTATCCTCCCGTCCTATTCAAAAGAAAGCTTCCGGTTCCCATAACTCTTCCGGTACTGTCCCGGCGTCATCCCGGTGAGTTTTCGGAAAGCCGTGGAAAAATTATGCGCATCCTGAAATCCCACATTATAAGCAATCTGAGAGACCGTGTGATTTGTGTCCGTCAGCTCGGCCATAGCGCTGTCCGTTTTGGATTTCAGGATGAATTGTTTTAACGTCATCCCGGTGCCCTCGTGGAAGAGGGAGGAGAGGTATTTGTCGTTGTATCCGAAATAACGGGCGAGTTCGGTGACTTTGAGGGACTCGCTGCTGTGGTACTGGATGTAGCTGATGATGTCCTGCAGGATCTGCGTCCGCTGCGTTTCGGAAGTGTAGGTGCGGTAGAAGGGACTCTGACAGTTGATTTCGCCGAGAACAGCGGCAGTCAGGCTGTTGTTGAGGAACGTGTTGTGGAAACGCAGGGAAGTGTCCTGGAGCTGCTTCATGAGGATGATGACGCGGTTCGGGGAGGAAAGCGTTCTCTGGAGCGGGATGCATAACGTTTCGGGGTAGTTGGATGGAAGCTGGACGGGAGCGAGGTCCTCAAGGCGGTAGGAGGATGGCGGTGCAGCATGAAACTCATCCAGAACCGATCCGGCGGTCGGGTCAGAAGGAGCGACGATCGGTGCGGAGGGGATACCCGGGATAAAATGGAGCCAGTAGAAAGAGCAGCTTCCCTTTTTCGAGCCATGCTGATGGACGGTCGGCGGCAAAAGAAGATATTCGCCGGGGTGAACCTCGTAAGAGCGGCGTTCGTCCGCGATAAAAAGCGTTCCTTCCGTCACAACCATCAGTTCAAAATTGACGAGATTCCGTGTCAGGTGCATCCACTCTGGGGATGGGGACTGGAATTTGCCGCAGAGGTCGTAGGTAAAACAGGCGGCATCTGGAAATAAAACAGAGATCATATGACTTTTTCAAACCTTTTCAAACATTCTTGTATTTTAAACGGCGGTCCGTTTTGCTAAAATAAAACTATAGAAAAACAGGAAAACAGCCGTCAAAAGAAGTGTAACGCTTCCCATCCCTGAAAGCAAGGAAAATATCTTTTTCAAACCAGGAGGCGGCGGAAGACAACGAAAAAGGAGACCGAAAAAATGGATCAGAAAAACTTCAGCAAACCATTATCCCTGGCAAAAGTCCAGGTTACTGATGCATTCTGGAAAAAAGAGATGGAGCTTGTCCGCACCGAAGTAATTCCGTATCAGTGGAATGCCTTAAATGACAATGTTCCGGGAGCAGCACCGAGCTTTTGTATGCGGAACTACCGCCGCGCCGGTGAAGTTGAAAAAGAGCGGAAAGCAAAAGGAGACAAATTTGTTCAGATCAAATATCCGCTGGATACTTTTGAGACACTGCCGAAGGATGGCAAAATGGACGGAAGATTTTATGGCTTCCTGTTCCAGGATACCGATTTTACCAAATGGGTGGAGGCAGTTGCGTACTCCCTGACACAGCATCCCGATCCGGAGCTGGAAAAAACGGCAGATGAAGCAATTGAAGCTGTCTGCGCAGCACAGAGAGAAGACGGATACCTCGATACCTACTATCTGATCAACGATCAGGATATGATTTTTACAAACCTTAAGGACAACCATGAGCTGTACTGCTTCGGTCATCTGACGGAAGGCGCCGTAGCCTATTATCAGGCGACCGGAAAAGACCGTCTCTTAAAAGCAGCAGAGCGTTTCGCGGACTTTATTGCCGGCAAACTCGGTCACGGCGAGGGTAAAAAAGCAGGTTATCCTGGTCACGAAATTGCAGAGATGGCTCTGATGCGTCTCTATGATCTGACCGGCGAGCAGAAGTATCTCGATCTTGTAAAATACTTCATCGATGAACGCGGAACAAAACCATACTATTACGATATCGAGCGCGGTCTGACCTGCCCGGAGGGCGAGGAACGATATAGCTACAATCAGGCAAACCGCCCGGTGCGTCAGCAGGATGAGGTGCAGGGGCACTCCGTACGCGCCGTATATCTCTATTCCGGCATGGCGGATGTGGCAAGGGCAACGCAGGATGAGAGCCTGCTGAAAGCCTGTGAAACTCTCTGGAACAATATGGTGCATCAGAAAATGTACGTCACCGGCGGAATCGGTGCCACTCATATAGGAGAGGCATTCTCTTTCAACTATGACCTGCCAAACGATACCGCTTACGCAGAGACCTGTGCATCCATCGGTCTTGTGTTCTTTGCTCGCCGCATGCTGGAGATTCAGGCAAAAGCAGAGTACGCGGATGTGATGGAATTAGCCCTCTACAATGGCGTTCTCTCCGGAATGGCGCTCGACGGAAAGAGCTTCTTCTATGTCAATCCGCTGGAGGTACTGCCGGAGGCATGTCACAAGGATGAGCGGAAATTCCATGTAAAACCGATCCGTCAGAAATGGTTCGGCTGTGCCTGCTGCCCTCCGAACCTGGCAAGAACGGTAAGCTCAGTTGCATCTTACGCATACACGGAAAACGACACAACCCTGTTTGTCCACTTGTACATGGGCGGAACAGTGGAAGGAGAAAAAGTAAAAGCATCCATCACTTCCGAATTCCCGTGGGACGGCCATGTTTCCGTGACCTGCGAGAGCGATACCAAAGAGCCGTACACCTTTGCATTCCGCATCCCGGGATGGTGTGCTTCTTATGAAAAAGAGATTCCAAAAGGCGCAGAAGTGGAAGAAAAAGACGGGTATCTTTATGTGACAAAAGTATGGGCGAAGGGTGAGACGATCCGCCTGAACTTCCCGATGGAAATCCAGTTTCTGGCATCCAATCCGCTTGTACGCGAGGACGCCGGCCGTGTTGCCGTAAAACGAGGACCGGTTGTTTACTGTATGGAAGAAGCAGACAACGGAAAGAATCTGCATTTGACAAAACTCTGTGTGAATGGTGAAAAAACCGCAGAAGCAGCAGATGAGCTGGGCGAGCACTTTGTGTGCGTAACGGCCGAGGGACGTCGCATGAAGCTGGGCGATGCGGAAAAACAGCCGTTGTATCATCTGTATCAGAAAGAGGAAGAGGAAAAGACGAAACTGAAGCTGATTCCATATTATATGTGGAACAACCGAGGTGAGGGCGAAATGCAGGTATGGATCCGCGCATGTGAATGATTTTATTAAAGAAGAAATAAAAAACTCCGGAAAAGGGATGGCTCCTGATGCAGCCTCCCCTTTTTTCCGGAGTTCTTGTTATGCCAAAATATGAGAATCCTGCAAAAAAGAAAGTGAATTTTTTGCAGGATTCTTTGTGCTATTGGTACAGATTATTTTCTGCTTCTCATAGAAAGACTGCCGAAAGCAGAAGAAACGGCGGGCAGAATCACGAGGACGACTGCAAGGACAATCATTCGATCCACAAAGTCTGTCATGGCCTGTACAACGCAGACAGAGAGAGTCAGATTCATACCGAGGCTGTGAAGCAGCTGCACCAGCACAGTGGAGCCGGAGGAAGTAATTCCACCGAAAACAACCGCGGTGATTGTGGAACTTACCACAGTACCCGGAAGTGAGATCACAAGTGCTGCCGGAAACAGCTTCCAGCCCATGGAGCGAAGAGAAAGTCCCTCACTGCGGGAGCCGGCCGTATGGGATGGGCGGAGCTTCCGGAATACAAGACCTGCAACCAGACCAAGGATGAGCTGTACCGGAATATAGTAAAACGCATAGACATCACTTGTCATACCGGAAATCAGTCCGGAAATGAGTCCCGGGACGAGGCCTGCAACCGGTCCGAACAGGGCGGCAGCCAGAACCGTTCCGATGGAGTCGAGGTAAACCGGAAGGCGCAGCAGCAGTGCAACGGTACCGCCGAGGATATTGATAACACCACAGAGTGCCAGAGTCGTGAGCTTTAACGTACGGTTTGCGTTCATCTTGCGTCCCCTCCCTTCTGAAACATTGTCTCATGCGGGAAGACGGGCGGTGCGGTAAGAATCTGGTCGAGAACCGGTGCAGATTCCACTTCAGATACGCCAAGAACACGCGCAAAGAACATCAGGAAAAAGCGGCTCACATCGACCTGCGTTAGAATGTGACTGTTCGGTGCTTTCTGATAAAAATTCATGGCATCCACAACGGTCTGACCAAGGCAGAGACCATTTGTTTCCACCTGCGTATAGGCATCAAAACCGCTGCAGAGCGACGGATCCACAAGATAAGCGGCTGCGAGCGGATCGTTGATTACGCATCCGATGACCTTTTCCTGTTTCCAGTGAAAATCGAAGTAAAAACGTGTCAGCTCCTCGATGCGGGTTCCGACTTCCGGATTTACACACTTCATATATTCCACGAGATTCGGAGTCAGAACAATTTTTCTTGTGACATCCAGCCCGATCATATGGAGCTTTTTGCCGGCAAGCTGCGGCAGCTCGGAGAAAGCACGGAACACTTCGGCTGCGGCGTCCGGGTCGCACCAGTAATTATACTCGGCAACCGGAGAGCAGTTTCCGTGACTCTTGTAGCTTCCGCCCATGGAGACCAGTGCTTCGAGATTCTCAAGGCATTCCGGTGCACACGAAATAACCTTTGCAAGATTCGTCATCGGTCCGAGGGCAAGAATTGTAACATCAGGGGTTGTTTTTAAGGTTTCGATGAGGAAAGAAACAGCGTCTGTTTTTGGCGTAAGCTCTTTGACATCCGGCCAGCCGGATTCGCCGAGGCCGTCCATGCCGTGCGTGTCCATGGCATCCACATAGTCGCGGACCAGGGGAGTTTCCTCTCCGACATAAACAGGGACATCTGTTTTTCCAATCATGGAAAGAATTTTGAGGGCATTTTTTGCGCCCATAGAAGCGGGTACATTTCCGCTGACTGTGGTGATGCCGATCAGATCCAGCTCTTTGGAAGCTGCGGCAAGCATCAGGGCGAGAGAATCGTCGATGCCCGGATCACAGTCGATGATCAGTTTTCTTGCATTCATTTTCCAATCTCCTTTGATGAAAATTTTGAGATACTTGGTTTTTTATACTGGGAAGTTCACGAACCAGTCCGGACACCCGTAAAAAGGCGGGAAAATCCGATTATATAAATGCACGGGAATGAGTATAGCACAGATTCAAAAAAGAATCCAGCAAAAAGAATCGAGTAAAAAGAATTCAGTAAAAACAAGCCTTGCCTGTTGGAGAAAAATCGAGTATGGTATATAAGCGTAGAACAAATGAGAATATATGAGAATATATGGGAGATAAAAGCATGGCAGATGGATTTTTAGCACCAACGGGAAGATTCTATCCAAAAACAGAAAATTTTCATGCGCAGACCGCGCGGGCAATTCTAGGCCCGGAAGGTCAGACGGACGAGCCGATTCAGGAGCTTTTGCGCCGGGGATATATTTTATTTGTGGGCTTCCACAAACCAGGTGAACCGGAAAATCTCCATGCCGATATGGATTATGTGCTCGGCGGACCGGGACACCCGGCGACAGAAGGGCAGAAGGCATGGATTGCGGAACATGTAGAGGAGTTGTCGGGAAAACAGCAGTTTGACATCAACAACGATGAGATAACCTTTCAAAGATTCTACATCAGCAACATCCGTATGTTTCCCTGGTGCAGGGGCTGCGCAGAGGAAAAAGCGCGCGAGCTCTGGGGAAATGCACAGAGTGAGGAAAAACCAAAACGGTGTGATGCGTGCCCGGGCTTTCGAGACCGTCCGCTTTAGAGTATGTCTGAAAAATCATTTCCGCAAACAGCCGGTTTCGTTTTTATATCGCTGAAGCGACCCGCCGCAGCCGGTGAAGTCTGAAAGCCTGCAAAGCAGGATTCTTTCGTGTACACGTTCTGACGAAAAAAATGTCAGAAAATAATTGGATGAGAATATAATAGGAAGAAAAAACACTTTTATATAGTAATGCAGCAATGGGGAAAATCCGCAAAAAGCCGCGTGAACACGCGATTTTTACGGATTTTCCCCTTGACTTTTGATAGGACAGACGATATAATAAACGAGCGTGCGTAAAAGACGGTTTCTTTTGGCGCGCAAAAGCTGCAAAGCAATTATGTTGAACTAAAGCAGCCGTATGAAACCCCGTGGGACACACGGAGAAATCTATCAGGAGGTGAAATGGAATGCCAACATTCAACCAGTTAGTAAGAAAAGGCCGTGAGACTTCCGTAAAGAAATCTACCGCGCCGGCACTGCAGAAAAGCTACAATTCTCTGAGAAAGAAATCCACAGATATGTCTTCTCCTCAGAAGAGAGGTGTGTGCACAGCTGTTAAAACTGCTACACCGAAAAAACCTAACTCAGCTCTTCGTAAAATCGCCAGAGTTCGTCTTTCCAACGGAATCGAAGTAACAAGTTACATCCCAGGAGAAGGTCACAACCTTCAGGAGCACAGCGTTGTTCTGATCCGTGGAGGAAGAGTTAAGGACCTGCCAGGTACCAGATACCACATCATCCGTGGTACACTTGATACTGCAGGTGTTGCTAACAGAAAACAGGCCCGTTCTAAATACGGTGCTAAGAGACCGAAAAAGAAATAATTAAGTAAAACGAGTTCGAGATATATCTAGTATCACAAAAAAGCGAAATGTTGTGCGTTATTCCATAAATCCCCACGGCTGCGGATTTATAGAGAATTTACACGCGCGGACATACTGCAAATAAGTGTGAGTACCGATGATTTAATCGAATGATGGTTAAGGAGGGAAGTAACGTGCCACGTAAAGGACATACTCAGAAAAGAGATGTTTTAGCAGATCCGTTATACAATAACAAAGTGGTAACCAAGCTGATCAACAACATCATGCTGGATGGTAAGAGAGGCGTTGCCCAGAAAATCGTATACGGCGCATTTGCTAAAGTAGAAGAAAAAGCTGGAAAACCAGCAATCGAAGTATTTGAAGAAGCAATGAACAATATCATGCCGGTTCTTGAAGTAAAAGCAAGACGTATCGGTGGTGCTACTTATCAGGTACCGATCGAGGTAAGACCGGACAGACGTCAGGCTCTTGGCCTTCGTTGGCTGACCGCTTATTCTCGTAAGAGAGGCGAGCGTACCATGGAAGACAGACTGGCAAACGAGATTCTGGATGCATCTAACAACACAGGTGCTTCTGTGAAGAAGAAAGAAGAAGTTCATAAGATGGCAGAGGCTAACAAGGCATTTGCTCACTACAGATTCTAAGAGGAGGAAAATCCGTTGGCTGGAAGAGAATATCCATTAGAGAGAACCAGAAACATTGGTATTATGGCTCACATCGATGCAGGTAAAACAACCCTGACCGAGCGTATCCTGTACTATACCGGTGTTAACTACAAGATTGGTGATACTCACGAAGGAACTGCTACCATGGACTGGATGGAACAGGAGCAGGAGCGTGGTATCACAATTACTTCAGCTGCTACAACCTGCCACTGGACTCTGGAAGAGAACTGCAAGCCGAAACCGGGCGCTCTTGAGCACCGTATCAACATCATTGATACCCCAGGCCACGTTGACTTTACCGTAGAGGTAGAGCGTTCTCTTCGTGTACTGGACGGCGCTGTCGGCGTGTTCTGTGCAAAAGGTGGTGTGGAGCCTCAGTCTGAGAACGTATGGCGTCAGGCTGATACCTACAACGTACCGCGTATGGCATTCATCAACAAGATGGACATCCTTGGTGCTGACTTCTACAACGCTGTAGATCAGATCAAGACCAGACTTGGTAAAAATGCTATCTGCCTTCAGCTTCCAATTGGTAAGGAAGATGAATTCAAGGGAATTATCGATCTGTTCGAGATGAAAGCTTACATCTACAACGACGATAAGGGCGATGATATCTCCATCGTTGATATCCCGGAAGATATGAAAGATGACGCTGAGCTGTATCACACCGAGCTGGTAGAGAAAATCTGCGAGCTGGACGATGAGCTGATGATGCGTTATCTGGATGATGATATCCCGTCTGTTGACGAGATGAAAGCAGTTCTGCGTAAAGCTACCTGCGAGTGTACAGCTGTACCGGTATGCTGCGGTTCTGCATACAGAAACAAAGGTGTTCAGAAACTTCTGGACGCTATCCTTGAGTACATGCCGGCTCCGACCGATATCCCGCCAATCGAGGGTACCGATCTGGACGGAAACCCGATCGTAAGACATTCTTCCGATGACGAGCCGTTCTCCGCACTGGCATTCAAGATTATGACAGACCCATTCGTTGGTAAACTGGCATACTTCCGTGTGTACTCCGGTACTATGAACTCCGGTTCTTACGTACTGAATGCAACAAAAGATAAAAAAGAGCGTGTTGGACGTATCCTTCAGATGCATGCAAACAAACGTATGGAGCTGGATAAAGTTTACTCCGGTGACATCGCAGCTGCAATCGGATTCAAGTTCACCACCACAGGTGATACCATCTGCGACGAGCAGCATCCGGTAATCCTTGAGTCTATGGAGTTCCCGGAGCCGGTTATCGAGCTGGCTATCGAGCCTAAGACAAAAGCAGGCCAGGGCAAACTGGGCGAGTCCCTTGCAAAACTGGCTGAGGAGGACCCGACCTTCCGTGCACACACCAATCAGGAGACTGGTCAGACCATCATCGCTGGTATGGGTGAGCTGCATCTGGAAATCATCGTTGACCGTCTGCTTCGTGAGTTCAAAGTAGAGGCTAACGTAGGTGCTCCGCAGGTTGCATACAAAGAGACCATTACCAAACCGGCAGACATCGACAGCAAATATGCAAAACAGTCTGGTGGACGTGGACAGTATGGTCACTGTAAAGTTAAATTCGAGCCTATGGATGCAAACGGCGAAGAGATTTACAAATTCGAGTCTACCGTTGTCGGTGGAGCTATTCCGAAAGAGTATATCCCGGCTGTAGGCGAAGGTATCGAAGAGGCTATGAAAGCCGGTATCCTGGGAGGCTTCCCGGTAGTCGGTGTTCATGCAAATGTATACGACGGATCTTATCATGAGGTCGATTCTTCTGAGATGGCATTCCACATTGCTGGTTCTCTGGCATTCAAGGAAGCTATGCAGAAGGGTGCTCCGGTTCTTCTTGAGCCTATCATGAAAGTCGAAGTTTCCACTCCGGAAGATTACATGGGTGATGTTATCGGTGATATCAACTCCCGTCGTGGTCGTATCGAGGGTATGGATGACATCGGCGGCGGAAAGATGATCCGTGGATTCGTACCGCTGGCTGAAATGTTCGGTTACGCAACAGACCTTCGTTCTAAAACTCAGGGACGTGGTAACTACTCCATGTTCTTTGATAAATACGAGCAGGTTCCGAAAAACGTACAGGAAAAAGTTCTGTCTGCAAAAGCAAAATAATGTAAGAAAAATAATCGGGTGTGCAGCTGTCAAAGGCTGCACAGCCTAAAAGTATTATTTTTCTGAGATTTCCCTTGCAAATAAGACGGAAATGCAATATAATCAGACTTAGCAGGTTTACGATTCAGGTGGGTTCCTGCCACCAATTTAGTCTCAAAAAAGCCCACTGGGCGCAATTTTAAGGAGGACATTTTAAAATGGCTAAAGCTAAATTTGAAAGAACAAAACCGCATTGTAACATTGGTACCATCGGCCACGTTGACCATGGTAAAACAACTCTGACCGCAGCTATCACAAAAGTACTTTCTACCAGAGTAGAAGGAAACACTGCTGAGAACTTCGAAGATATCGATAAAGCTCCGGAAGAGAGAGAGCGTGGTATCACAATCTCTACTGCACACGTTGAGTATCAGACAGAGAAAAGACACTATGCACACGTTGACTGCCCAGGCCATGCTGACTATGTAAAGAACATGATCACTGGTGCTGCACAGATGGACGGAGCTATCCTTGTAGTAGCTGCTACAGACGGTGTTATGGCTCAGACAAAAGAGCACATCCTTCTGTCCCGTCAGGTAGGTGTACCTTACATCGTTGTATTCATGAACAAATGCGATATGGTAGACGACGAAGAGCTGCTTGAGCTGGTAGACATGGAGATCCGTGAGCTGCTGAACGAGTATGACTTCCCGGGAGATGACACTCCGATCATCCAGGGTTCTGCTCTGAAAGCTCTGGAAGATCCGGCTGGCCCATGGGGAGATAAAATCATGGAGCTTATGGATGCAGTAGATAGCTGGATCCCGGATCCGCAGCGTGACACTGATAAAGATTTCATCATGCCTGTAGAGGACGTATTCACCATCACTGGTCGTGGTACTGTTGCTACTGGCCGTGTTGAGGCTGGTGTTCTTCATCTGAATGAGGAAGTTGAAATCGCAGGTCTGAAAGAAGAGACCAAGAAAACTGTTGTAACTGGTATCGAGATGTTCCGTAAACTCCTCGATGAGGCTCAGGCTGGTGATAACATCGGTGCTCTGCTTCGTGGTGTTCAGAGAACAGAGATCGAAAGAGGACAGGTTCTGGCTAAACCAGGTACCGTTCACTGCCATACCAAATTTACCGCTCAGGTATACGTTCTGACAAAAGACGAGGGTGGCCGTCATACTCCATTCTTCAACAACTATCGTCCGCAGTTCTACTTCCGTACAACTGACGTAACAGGTGTTATCACTCTTCCGGAAGGAACTGAGATGTGCATGCCTGGCGATAACGTTGAGATGACCATCGAACTGATCCACCCGATCGCTATGGATCAGGGTCTTACCTTCGCTATCCGTGAGGGTGGCCGTACCGTTGGATCAGGCCGTGTTGCTACTCTGATCGACTAATTTCGGTTATCTATGAGCAGTGCAAATTCGGAGAGTAATGACCGGTGGGAGCTTGCTCACACAAGGGCATTAGTCGGAGAATTTATAGGGCGACAGCCCGACCGAGATGGAGCGAAGCGAAATCGAGGAAAGCACTGCGGAAAATAAAATATAATTGTATCGAAAGATACTTGTGCTCAAACGTAAGAGACCCCGGCGCCGTAAGGCGGCCGGGGTTTTTCTGTTTTTAACCAAAAGAAACTTATCATATATAGCAGGATATGATATAATTTTTATTAGTTGAAATAAAAGAGAATAAGAAAGGAAAAAAGGATGGACTACTTGGAGGCAATTGATGAAACCTCTTATTTATCAGTACCGAATGCAATGGAGAGAACTGCTGCAGTGCGTGGGAGTTGTGCCGGATAATATTTCTTCCATGGTACATGCGTTTGGAATTCGTTTGAAAAAACAGGAGATATGGCATCCAGCATATGAAGCCTTTTGCCGATGCGGGGAACCGTATGTGCTTACCATGGAAAATCTGAAGGGTATTACAGAAGTACAGCCTGTCGGAACGTGTGTATACATTGTGGAAAACGAAATGGTATTCAGCTATCTTATGGAACAGGTGCAGGGAAAGAATGTGTCGCTGCTGTGTACGTCGGGACAGCCGCGGTATGCAGCATTAAAACTGATTTCGTTGATCGTACAGAGTGGGATTCCCATTTACTACAGTGGAGATCTTGACCCGGATGGGATCGGAATTGCCGACAGACTCTGGCAGCGGTTCGGAAACAGAATCCAATTCTTTGGAATGTCACCAGAGGATTACCGGAACAGTCTTTCAAAAGAAGTATTTGGAGAAAATGGCAGAAAAAAGCTGGAACACATTTGGCACCCGTTATTAAGAGAAACGGCGGAACTGGTAAGGAAAACAGGAAAAGCGGGATATCGGGAAAATATTTTAAAAGAGCTTTCCGAGAAGCTTGTCGGATGTGATCAAAACCAGAATCTGTAAAATACGAATTGTGAATGATGGGAAAAGATAGAACAGAAAGGATTTTACCAGCATGATTACAAAGGCGGACATCAAACAGGAGACGAATTCCGTATCATATAACCGTGGAAAAAAGATTTATGAAGAACAGAAAGTGCATGCTTTTCAGGTACAGGAAATGAAGGATATTTTCGGATATCAACTGCATAAAATTACAGCTGTCGTAGACGGAAGCGGAAAAAATATGTATTGTGTCAGCGTTTCTGTAGATGAAGAAATGTCTGAAATTATGGAAGATGATTGTGATTGTCCGGCACATGAGCAGTACTGGGGATTGTGCAAACATTGTGTCGCTGTTTTGCTGTACTATCTTGAATGGCGGAAAAAAGAGAGAAAAAAACTGGAAGAAAAAGTGAGAAATGACGAAGAACATCAGGAACTGGAGCAGCTTCTTCGTGCTGTCGGCGTGAAAAAAGGAATGGAAGAATTCCAGGGAGAACATAAAATTGTCAGAAAAGTAGTAAAACCAACACCAAAAGCAGAGACAAGCCCCGGTTTTTCTGAACTGCTTTCACATTATGTGATGCGGGATCAGGTTGCTTTTCTGCCGAAAGCAAAAGCAGGTCAGGTTAAACTGGAAATTCATCTGGAGAGCCAGTTTGACGATTCCTTTCGGGCAGAATTTAAAATCGGAAGCAAAAGGATGTATGTATTAAAAAGTGTTTCCAAAATGACAGCAGCTGTAAAAAATATGGAAACGGTCAGCTACGGTGCGCAGCTTTCTTTTTTGCACTGTATGGATGCTTTTGAAGAAGAAAGCCGCCCGATGGTAGAATTTCTGAGCGCATATACCATGGAACGCGGCTCATGCTATCAGATAGGTACCGGAAGCTATGCGTCCTGCTTTGATGACCGTTATGTGATGATTTCTGTGCAGAATATGGATGAATTTTTTGAGGCTGTTGGCAGCCAGGAGTTCTTTTGTCGTACGAACTGGAGAGAAGAAAAACTGTGGCACTGCCAGGAGGGGATGCCGCAGTATGAAATGAAGCTTTTACGGAAAGCGGATGGCCTAAAGGTACAGATGTACGCGGATCCCATTTTTTATGGCAGAAAATATTTGTATTTTCTTTCAGAAAAAAATACAATTTACCGAATCCCAAGGGAAGAGATAGCAGAAGTCTGCGACTTCCTGGAATATATGGAGCGATGTCCGGACGGAGTCTGTGAAATTGCAAAAGAAGATATCCCGACCTTCTGCCAGGGACTTCTTCCGGTGTTGGAGGAACATTTTAAGGTAAAAAAAGAAGAAAAGCTGGAATTACAGCAGTATCTTCCGCCGCAGGTGGAATTTCAGATTTATCTGGATGCGCCGCAGCATGATATGATTACCTGCGAACTTCTGGCTGTCTATGGCGAGAAAAAATACAATGTTTTTGCAGATGCAAACGATATCCATCAGCTTTCCCATGGCCGTGATGTACGGAAAGAAGCGGCGGCAAACCAGCTCGTTCGATCCTGTTTCAGCGCTTATGATGCGCGGAAACATCAGATGCTTCTCCAGGGAGCCGATGAGATGTATGAGTTTTTAAGCAGCGGTATGGAAGATCTGCAGAAACTGGGCGAAATTTTTGTTTCTGACCGGTTAAAAGCGATCCGTGTCATCTCGTCCCCGAAAGTTTCTGTCGGTGTATCCCTCGCAGAAAATGTACTGGAACTTCATTTGAATCCGGGCAATTTTGGCATGGAGGAACTGGCAGAGATTCTTTCAAAATATGACCGGAAAAAGAAATTTTACCGCCTGAGGACCGGTGAATTTATGGATATGGACGAGGACGGTATCCGCGTTCTCTCGGAACTGCGGGAAAATCTGCAGATCTCCGAGGCAAAGCTGAAGAGCGGCGAGATCACAATTCCGAAATACCGAGCACTCTACCTCGATACCCGTTTAAAAGAGCAGGATGATCTTCAGGTTGAGAAAAACCGCGAGTTCCGTATGCTGATCCGAAATATGAAAACTGCAGAGGAGAACGATTTTGAACTTCCGGACAATCTGCAGGCACAGCTCCGAGAATATCAGAAAACAGGATTCTGGTGGCTGAAAACCTTATGCCAGAACGGCTTTGGCGGTATTCTGGCGGATGATATGGGACTTGGAAAGACGCTGCAGACCATCGCCTTTCTCTTATCTGAAATGCAGGAAGCACCCGAAGATGCAAATCGTCGTTCTTTGATCGTTGCACCGGCATCTCTCGTCTATAACTGGGAGAGCGAATGTGCCCGCTTTGCTCCGGAGCTGCAGACGAGACTCGTCGCCGGTACACAGGAACAGAGGAAAGAGATGATCGAAAATGCCGGTATGCAGGATATTTTGATTACCTCGTACGATTTGCTCCGCCGCGATATCGAACTGTATCAGGATCTCCCGTTCTTCTGCGAGATCATTGATGAGGCGCAGTTCATCAAAAATCACGCAACGCAGGGAGCAAAAGCCGTGAAAACGATCCATGCATCGTTCCGCCTGGCATTAACCGGAACACCGGTAGAAAACCAGTTAAGTGAACTATGGAGCATCTTTGATTATCTGATGCCGGGATTCCTCTATGGATATCAGAAATTCCGCGAGCAGTTTGAACTTCCGATTGTGCGGAACGGCGACGAAGAAAGATTAGAACGTCTGCAAAAGATGATCCGTCCGTTTATTCTGCGCCGTCTGAAGAAGGAAGTGCTGAAGGATCTGCCGGACAAAATTGAGAAAAATATGGCTGCCCGCATGGAACAGAAGCAGAAGGAGCTGTATCATGCACATGCCCAGCGGCTGGCGCTTATGCTGCAGAACCAGACAGAGGAAGAATTTGCCGATTCCAGGTTCCAGGTGCTCTCTGAACTGACGCGGCTGCGTCAGCTCTGCTGTGATCCTGCGCTTGTTTACGAAAATTACGAAGGCGGTTCGGCAAAACTCGATCTCTGCATCGAGCTGATTCAGAGTGCCGTGGAATCCGGCCACAAAATCCTGCTGTTCTCCCAGTTCACTTCGATGATCGAGATCCTGACCGCGCGTCTGCAGGAAGAAAGCATCAGCTACTTTGTCCTGCAGGGAAGCACGAAAAAAGAGCAGCGTGCACAAATGGTGGAACAGTTCAACCGGGATGACACGTCTGTATTCTGTATTTCCCTGAAAGCAGGTGGAACCGGCCTGAACCTGACCGGCGCGGATATCGTCATCCATTACGATCCATGGTGGAATGTTGCTGTTGAAAATCAGGCGACAGACCGTGCACATCGTATTGGGCAGAAAAATGTTGTGACGGTATACAAATTGATTGCAAAAGGAACCATCGAGGAAAAAATCATCAAGCTTCAGCAGATGAAAAAAGAGCTGGCGGAAGAGATCCTTTCCGGTGATGAAATTAAGACAGCATCCTTTCAGAGAGAGGAACTGCTTGAGCTTTTGGAAGAACGGTTCTGAAACCGCGAAAAACAGAAAAAGATTTGATGTAAGGACGAAATGCAGCAGCAATGCAGGAAAATATAAAAGGGATACGTTTCTGTCATACCCTGAAAACGGGCGGACAGGAAACGTATCCCTTTTACAGTAATAGTCTATTCGAAACCAATCTTACAGAAGCTGAATATTCATCACATCCATCACCTCTCGTGTCTCCATCGGCCATACCGAGCACTGTACCTCTCCGATGTGCGCTTTGCGCAGGAAAAACATACAGATACGGGACTGTCCGATACCGCCGCCGATTGTCTGCGGGAGAGTGCCGTTCAGAATGGATTTCTGGAAGGGAAGCTTCGCGCGGGACTGGCATCCGCATTCCTTTAACTGGGCGCGGAGAGCATCTGCGTTGACGCGGATACCCATGGAGGAGAGCTCAAGGGCGATGTCAAGCACTGGATAATAAACGATCAGATCGCCGTTTAAGGACCAGTCGTCGTAGTCCGGGGAACGTCCGTCCTGACGCTCTCCGGAAGCAAGCACGCCGCCGATCTGCATAATAAAGACAGCACCTTTTTCTTTGGTGATTGTATACTCTCTTTCCTTTGGAGTCAGATCCGGATAGCGATCCTCAAGTTCCTGGGAAGTGATAAAGAAAATTTCATCCGGCAGAATGGTTTCGATGTAGTCGTACTGGTCTGCCATATGTTTTTCCGTGTTTTTCAGTGCCTCATAGATATCTTTTACGGTACTCTTTAAGAAATCAAGATTGCGTTCTTCCGGGGACATGATTTTTTCCCAGTCCCACTGATCCACGTAAACGGAGTGAATGTTGTCGGTCACCTCGTCCTGGCGGATGGCGTTCATATCGGTGTAGATGCCTTCTCCCTCAGAGAAGCCGTATTTGTGAAGCGCGTACCGTTTCCATTTTGCCAGAGACTGAACAATTTCAGCGGTTTTCTTGGTACCCTGATCCTTTAACTCAAAAGAAACCGGGTGTTCTACGCCATTCAGATTGTCATTCAAGCCGGTTTCCGGCTGTACAAAAAGCGGAGCTGTTACACGGAGCAGATGTAGACGATGTGTCAGCTCGTGCTGGAAATAATCCTTTACTGTTTTAATCGCCACCTGTGTATCGTGGAGGTTTAATGCAGATTTGTAACCCTGCGGAATAATAATTTCTCCCATTACTTTAAAACCCTCTTGTTTTAGATTTGCTTTTCGAATCACGCCTTCTCAAAAAGCTTCAAATTTAGTTTACCATGTTTTCCATGGAAAGCAAGGAAAAGATACGAAAAAACCAAAGATAGTAAAGAATTTTTTCGACATAATTTTTTTGCTGAAATTCTCCCCGGAAATACGAATTTTTCCGAAAATCAGAGCGCTTATGAAAGAGGCGGAATTATTCGGAAACCCACTGGCGCAGAAACGCTGCGGACTGTTCGATGAACGATAACTGATCCGGCGCATCGAAATGCTCGATGGCGAGATAACCGTCGTAATCGCACGCTTCTAAATCTGTAAGAAGCTTTGCCATCGGCAGATATCCCGTTCCGGCCGGTGTCTGGCCAAGGCCGCGGCAGAAACGTCCGTGAACGAGCGGGCTTTCGGCACGATCCTTACAGTGAACATGGACAATATAATCCTTCAGAAGCCAGGCAGCATACGAAACATCCTCATCACTGAAAGCAAAATTTCCGATATCAAGCGTATACCGCAGCCCCGGCACGTGCTCCATAAACCAGAGCAGCGGATATGTGCGTGCAAACGGCTGTAAAAAACCGTCAAAGTCCTCTAAGGTAATCGTAACGCCACGCAAAGCCGCATATTCGGCGAGTGAGGAAAGCGCATGTACCATATTTTGAATCGATTTGTTTTCGGCCATAAAAGTACTCGTTGCCTCATAGGTGCTGCTGCAGGCTGCAAGCTCTGCCGCTTCGGCAGTTTCAAGCGCGCCTGCAACAAACAGGACACGCGAAACCTGCTGCGATGCCGCAGTATCGAGCATCTGCTGTGCTCTGCCAAGATCCGTATCATGGGAAAAATCAAAGGTTTCATGCATACAGCTGATCACCAGCCCCGCATCGGAAAGCATCGGGGCAATGACCTCTTTTTCTGATGCAAACAGACTGTAGTTCATCTCAACAGCCGAAATTCCCTGATCCCTGCAGAACGCGAGCACTTCCGGAATCGTCTTACCGGATTGCTCACACGCCTGTAGAATGTGTTCGTAAAAAACGGAAAGCTTTCTCATATAACATTTCCTCCTGATTTATGCAATGTGTACGCAGATTCCATCCGCGTATTGCAGAACATTTTTGATCGTGAAATCAGACCCCTGTTTTGAAAAAATCAAACGGGATACAGATATCGGTAAACTGCAGTTGCTATTTTTCGTGTGAAGAAAGATACACTTCCTCTGTAGATGGATTCACCCATGCATTATCCAGTGGTGCCGGTCTTCGTACTACAGGAACGCACCAGCGCACCCCGTTTTTGATAATCTTCTGAATCACCGGCATATGGTAAATGGGGTATTCCTCGTGTCCCGGCTGAAAATAGAAAATTTTGCCCAGCCCACGTGTAAAGGTGCATCCGCTGCGGAACACCTCACCGCCTGCAAACCATCCCGTAAATACCACATCATCCGGTTTGGGAATATCAAAAAACTCCCCGTACATCTCTTCCTCCGGAATATCCACCCATGCCGGAATTCCCTGCGCGATCGGATGGGTCGGACACGTACAGAACAGTCTCTCACGATCCCCATGCCGCCACCGAAGCGTCATACTTGTTCCGAGAAGCTTCCGCATAATCTTGGAATAATGCCCTGAATGCAGAACTACCAGCCCCATTCCGGCTAGCACATGACGCCGAACCCGCTCGGCCACATCGTCCGAGAACTCCTCCTGCAGCATATGATTCCAGAACACCAGCACATCGGTATTTGCCAGCACTTCTTCCGTCAGCCCATGCTCCTTCTCGTCAAACACAGCCGTCCGAACCGAAAGCTCCTCCTCTTGTCCCAGAAACTTTGCAATACAGGCATGAATCCCGTCCGGATAAATCTCTTTCACTTTCTCCTGTGTTCGCTCATGCTGAAACTCATTCCAGACCGTAACTCGTATCATTCGTCCACCCTCCTTCTATAAGAAAAAAATATATCATTTTCAAAAAGTTATCGATAGCAAATTTTGAAAATAATGAAAAAAGCAGTCGTTCACACTCTGCGGTACTGAATTTTTGCGTTATTTTCTGGCCTTACTATAAATTATACTCGTGCTATACCAATATTTCAATTCACAAATTCCTTGACATCCCCTCCGAAATCCCGTATACTAAACAATGCGCAGCCGGGGAGATAGCGGTGCCCTGTACCCGCAATCCGCTACAGCGGGGGTGATGCCAATCCGAGGGCTCTTTCATTGCGAAGCTGCCTTCTATAAGTGACGTTGACGTCTGGGTCTTACGCAACAGGACTCCATGAACCGTGTCAGGGCAGGAATGCAGCAGCACTAAGTGGAATCTCCTGTGTGCCGTGAGGGTGCCTGGGCCGAGTAGGCTGTAGGAGTAACGTTCGTGGTGAGAGTTCGAAGTGCGGCGCGCATAAAAAAGAAAATCCAAGGAAGCCTGAACCCCAGACTTCCTTTTTTCGTACAAAAAATAGAAACTCCCGCGCTTTCTTCCCCCGAACTATTGTGAGAACGAAAAAAATAGGGTATAATGTAAACATTCCATAATACTGCCAAGAAACAAGAAGCAGTCGTGAAAATCTAATAAAGAACAGGATGGGAAAAGTCATATGTTAAGAATTGGTCTGTTAACAAGCGGCGGAGACTGCCAGGCATTAAATGCGACCATGCGCGGAGTCGTAAAAGGCCTTGCAAACAATGTAAAAGATCTCGAAGTATACGGATTCATGAACGGCTATAAAGGCCTCATCTACAGCGATTACCGCATGCTCAGTGCAAAAGATTTTTCCGGTATATTAACACAGGGAGGAACTATTCTCGGAACCTCACGTCAGCCGTTTAAGCTGATGCGTACCCCGGATGCAAACGGTCTGGACAAAGTGGAAGCAATGAAGCATACCTACCACAAGCTCCTTCTGGACTGCCTTGTCATTCTTGGCGGAAACGGAACCCAGAAAACAGCAAACCTCTTGAGAGAGGAAGGACTGAATATTATCCATCTTCCGAAAACCATCGATAATGATATCTACGGAACGGATATGACCTTCGGTTTCTACAGTGCCGTCAATATTGCATCCGATGCGATCGACTGCATCCATACAACAGCCTCCTCTCACCAGAGAGTTTTTATCGTAGAGGTTATGGGTCATAAAGTAGGCTGGCTGACGCTGTACGCCGGAATCGCAAGCGGCGCAGACGTTATCCTGATTCCGGAAATTCCATACGATATTGAAAAAGTATGCGAGGCCATCAACAGACGAAAAGAGCGCGGAAGCGGATTCACCATTCTTGCCGTTGCCGAGGGTGCAATTGCAAAAGAAGACGCAGCACTTCCGAAGAAAGAGCTGAAAAAACGTCAGGAAGAAATCGCAAAGAAATACCCGTCCGTATCCTACAAGATCGCAGAAGAAATCGAGGCAAAGACAGGCATGGAAATCCGCGTCACCGTACCGGGCCACATGCAGCGAGGCGGCAGCCCGTGTCCGTATGACCGTGTCCTTTCCACAAGACTCGGATCCGAGGCAGCACAGCTTATTCTGGACAAACAGTACGGCTACATGGTCGGAATGGTCAACGGAAAAGTAAAGAAAATTCCGCTGGGCGAGTGCGCCGGAAAATTAAAGACCGTAGATCCGAATGCACAGGAAGTCCTGCAGGCAAAACGGATGGGAATCAGCTTCGGCGATTGATGCGTTCCCGAAAAAGGCAGGGAAAAAGAACGGAGGCCTTAAAGCAAGAAGAACAAGGTCTCCGTTCTTCTGTTGCACTGCTGTCTAAAAGAAACTGCCGGCGGCAGGCTTCCATGCCGATGCAATAAAAGGAGAAAAATTTTATGAGCTATACTGCTCTGTACCGAAAATTCCGTCCTTCCACCTTTGAGGATGTAAAAGGACAGGATCACATTGTAACAACATTAAAAAATCAGATCCGCGCGGACCGCATCGGTCATGCGTACCTGTTCTGCGGAACCCGCGGAACAGGAAAAACGACGATCGCCAAGATTCTCGCCCGTTCGGTCAACTGCGAACATCCCGTGGACGGAAGCCCGTGCAACGAATGTCCGACGTGTAAGGCGATTCTGGCGGGCGTTTCCACGAACGTCATCGAGATCGACGCGGCATCGAACAACGGTGTCGACAACATCCGTGAAATCCGTGAGGAGGTAGCCTACCGGCCGACACAGGGACGGTATAAAGTCTATATCATCGACGAGGTGCATATGCTTTCTACCGGAGCGTTCAATGCACTCTTAAAAACCCTGGAGGAGCCGCCGTCCTATGTCATCTTCATTCTGGCGACCACAGAGGCAAACAAAATCCCGGTGACGATCCTTTCCAGATGCCAGCGGTACGATTTCCGCCGCATCACGATCGATACCATCGCGGCGCGTCTTAGTGAACTGATGGAAAAAGAGGGCGTGGACGTCGAAGAAAAAGCCATCCGCTACGTCGCAAAGGCGGGCGACGGCTCCATGCGAGACGCGTTAAGCCTCCTGGACCAGTGCATCGCCTTCTACCTCGGGCAGAAGCTGACGTACGATAAAGTCCTTGAAGTTCTCGGAACTGTTGATACCGAAATCTTCAGCCAGATGCTCCGCACGATCCTCGCCGGGGATGTAACGGGAAGCATCCGCACGCTGGAAACCCTTTTAAACCGCGGAAAAGAGCTGGGACAGTTCGTTACCGACTTTACGTGGTATCTGCGGAATCTGCTGTTGGTAAAAAGCGCAGATGAAACCGAAGAACTGCTCGACGTCTCTACAGAAAACCTGAAGCTCTTAAAAGAAGAGAGCACGATGGTAGACGATGAGACGCTGATCCACTATATCCGCGTTTTATCCGAGCTCTCCGGCCAGCTCCGCTATGCGGCGCAGAAGCGCGTGCTCGTCGAGGTGGCACTCGTCAAACTCTGCAAACCGCAGATGGAGCAGAACCTCGAATCCGTGCTGGAGCGTCTTAGGATTCTCGAAGAAAAAATGGAGCGCGGAATCCCGATGATGGTGACAAATGCACCGGGAGCAGGAAACGGCAGTGCAGGAGGCTCCGGAGCGGCCGGAGACGGCTATGCGGCGGCAGAAACACCGCAGAGTGCACCGGCACCAGTGAAAGCCGCACCGGCGGATTTACAGCGCATCAGCGCGTCCTGGAAGGCAATTGTCGGCCAGACAAGCGGCATGTTCCGCCAGTTTCTGCAGAGCGCCGTTCCGAAATACAACAGCGAGACGGGCGACGCCAAACTGTTTGTTGAGTTTGCAGACCAGCTCGCATCCATCTACGTTGAGCGGCCGGAGGCAGCCGATGAGATCCGCACCATTATTGAACAGATGACTGGAAAAACCGTAGAGGTCCAGCTCATTTTAGCAGACCAGCATGCAAACGCCGCGCTCTCCACGATTTCCGTGGATGATGCACTGACGCAGGCGATTCATGGAATCCCGGTCGAGGAGGACGACGAGAGCGACTTCGACGACGGGGAAGAATAGATTAAAAACAAATTTTTCAGGAGGATATTACCCATGGCAAAAAGAGGAGGATTCCCGGGAGGAATGCCGGGCAACATGAACAATCTGATGAAGCAGGCTCAGAAAATGCAGAAGCAGATGGAAGAGAACCAGAAAGCGCTCGAGGAGAAAGAGTTCACTGCGACAGCAGGCGGCGGAGCCGTAGAAGTAACCATTTCCGGTAAAAAAGAAGTAACCAAAGTTAAAATCAGCGAAGATGCCGTCGATCCGGATGACGTAGAAATGCTCGAGGATCTGATTATGGCAGCGACAAACGAGGCACTGCGCAAAGTGGAAGACGAAGCAGCCAAAGCAATGGGCAAACTCGCCGGCGGACTTGGCAGCATGGGCGGAGGATTCCCGTTCTGATGGATTACTACAGCGGATACATCAATCAGTTGATCGAGCAGCTGTCCCATCTGCCTGGCATCGGTGTGAAAACCGCACAGCGACTGGCCTTTCATATTATGAATATGCCGGCCGACCAGGCAAAACGGCTGGCCGATTCGATCACAGAAGCAAAATCCCATGTCCAGTACTGTAAGTGCTGCCAGACCCTGACCGACAAAGAGCTGTGCCCGATCTGCGCAAATGTCAAGCGCGACCACAGCGTGATCATGGTGGTGGAGACGACGCAGGATCTTGCGGCATATGAAAAAACCGGAAAATACGACGGCGTTTACCACGTCCTGCACGGGGCCATCTCCCCGATGCTGGGGATTGGGCCGGACGACATCCGGTTAAAAGAGCTGATGCAGCGCCTCCAGGGCGATGTCTCGGAGGTTATCGTTGCCACGAACTCCAGCCTGGAGGGCGAGACAACGGCCATGTACATCAGCAAGCTGATCAAGCCGACCGGCATCAAGGTGACGCGGATTGCAAGCGGTGTTCCGGTGGGCGGCGATCTGGAAAATATTGACGAAGTCACCCTTCTGCGTGCGTTAGAGGGCAGAACGGAGCTGTAATTATGGGCAGAAAAAAAGTGACATCCAGTGATGTCGCAGCAGCCTCAGGCGTATCCCAGGCGACGGTCTCCATGATCCTGAACCGGCGGGAAAACGTTTCGTTCTCGCGGGAAACAGTAGAAAAAGTGGAGGCGGCGGCAAAAGAGCTGGGCTACCAGATTCCGCGGCGGAAGATGAGAAGAGAGTCGAACGGCAACAAGCTGATCGTCGTCTTCTGTCCGACGCTGACGAATCCTTACTATGTGATGCTGCTGCACGGCATCGAAGAAGTTGCAAAAGAGAAGAATTACGGGGTCTTTGTCTGCAATACGCAGAGGGACCTGAAAATCGAAGAGAATTATCTTCGGATGATGAAGAGTGTGCGCCCGCGCGGAATTATCTACACCTGCAATCCGAGCAGAAGCTGCAAGGAAAAAGTGGAGGAGCTGGCCGCGGAGATTCCGCTTGTCATCATCAACAACCGAGAAGAGCTGCTGGAAATTGATGCGGTCGAGCTGAACAATGCAAAACCCGGCAGGCTGATGGCACGCCACCTGCTGGAACTGGGACACCGGCATGTGGCGTTTGTTTCACCTCCGCTGACTTCCAAACAGGGCCAGCGCCTGAAACGCGTGGAGGGCTTTGTGCGCGAGTTTGAGGAGGCAGGATACGGCCACGGCGTGATCGTCAAATCGGCGGATGAGGACCTCGACGAGGTGATCCCGAGCATGGATTCTGAGTACAAGATGGGCTATTATCTGACGAAGGAACTGCTGCGGGAGGACAAGAACCTTACGGCAATCGTCGGCATGAATGATATGATCGCGTTCGGGATCATGGACGCCGTGCTCGAGAGCAAACTGCGCATTCCGGCGGATATTTCCGTAGTGGGATGTGACAACACCGTCTATTCCAGCTTCCGCTCGATTTCCCTGACGACGATTGACCACTATGTGCCATTGAAGGGCCGCGATGCGTGCGATATCATCCTGCGGAAAATCCAGTCTCTTCGGGAAAGCCAGGACGGCAATGAACCCTTAAGCACGTATCATGTCGAGTATGAGCCGAAACTGATCGTGCGGCGCAGCACTTCGTATGCAAGAACCGAAAAATTAAAAAATAAATAGGACGGCTGAAATTATTATTAATAATTTTGAATAAAACAGCTCCGACGCAAACCGGGAAAACACAAAGAAAAGGAAAAACCGGAAAAAATGAGAAAAAATCCGCCAGAGTAATTTATAAAATAGTATTTATAAATAATAAAATTAATTAATAAAAATGAGGCCGACTTGACGGAAAAACCAAACATATCTATACTGGAGATAACAGAAAAACGGAGCCGTTCTGCGGAAAACAACAGGCCCCGAAACCTTACGAAAGTATGAATATGGGAGGAAAAACAACATGAGATTTTTCATCGACACAGCAAAAGTAGAGGACATTAAAAAAGCAAACGACATGGGCGTTATCTGCGGCGTTACCACCAACCCGTCCCTGATCGCAAAAGAAGGACGTGACTTCAAAGAGGTCATCAAAGAGATCACCGAGATCGTAGACGGACCGATCAGCGGCGAGGTAAAAGCTACCACAACAGATGCAGAAGGCATGATCAAAGAAGGCCGTGAGATCGCAGCCATCCATCCAAACATGGTTGTTAAAATCCCGATGACCGTAGAAGGACTCAAAGCTGTTAAAGTTCTGAGCGCAGAGGGCATCAAGACAAACGTAACCCTGATCTTCTCCGCAAACCAGGCACTTCTGGCTGCAAGAGCAGGTGCAACTTATGTTTCCCCATTCCTTGGAAGACTCGATGACATCAGCACCCGCGGCGTTGATCTGATCCGTGAAATCGTTGAGATCTTCGACGTAGCCGGCATCGACACCGAGATCATCGCAGCAAGTGTCCGCAACCCGATCCACGTAACCGACTGCGCACTGGCTGGTGCAGACATTGCAACTGTTCCATACAACGTAATCGTACAGATGACCAAACATCCTCTGACCGACGCCGGAATCGCAAAATTCCAGGCTGACTACAAAGCTGTATTCGGCGAATAAGACCTAAACATGATTGCATAAAAGCTGGAAATATGGTATTGTGAACAAAGTGAACAATAGCGATATTTCCAGCTTTTGATTCCGATTCAACTAAACAAGGAGAAAAGACATGAACAAGTTAGAACTTCAGAAGACGGCCAATGAGATCCGCAAAGGGATCGTCAGCGGCGTTCATGCAGCAAAGGCCGGCCATCCGGGCGGATCTCTGTCTGCAGCCGATATTTTCACGTATCTGTATTTTGAAGAAATGAACGTGGACCCGAAAAATCCAAAAGATCCGGACCGCGATCGTTTTGTACTTTCGAAAGGCCACACAGCGCCGGGACTGTATGCAGCACTGGCTGAAAAAGGTTATTTCCCGAAAGAAGATCTGCTGACCCTTCGCCATCTTGGATCTTATCTGCAGGGACATCCGGATATGAAACATATCCCGGGCGTTGATATGTCAAGCGGTTCCCTCGGACAGGGAATCTCCGCAGCAGTCGGAATGGCACTCGGTGCAAAACTGCAGAACAAAGCATTTCGTGTTTATACACTTCTTGGCGATGGTGAAATCCAGGAAGGTCAGGTCTGGGAGGCAGCCATGTTTGCCGGAGCAAAACATCTGGACAACCTCGTTGTGATCGTAGACAACAACGGACTTCAGATCGACGGAAACGTAGCAGATGTCAACAGTCCGTACCCGATCGACAAAAAATTCGAGGCATTCAACTTCCACGTAATCAACGTAGCGGACGGCAACGATTTCGATCAGCTGAAAGCTGCATTTGATGAGGCGCGCACCGTAACAGGCATGCCGACCGCCATCATCACAAAGACCGTAAAAGGAAAAGGCGTTTCCTTCATGGAGAACCAGGTAGGCTGGCACGGAAAAGCTCCGAACGATGAAGAATACGCAATTGCTATGGCAGAACTGGAAAAGGCAGGTGAAGCGTTATGTCAGAAGTAAAGAAAATCGCAACAAGAGAAAGTTACGGTAATGCACTGGTTGAACTTGGCGCAGAGCATGACAATCTGATCGTACTCGACGCTGACCTTGCAGCAGCAACCAAGACTGGTGTGTTCAAAAAAGCATATCCGGACCGTCACATCGACTGTGGTATCGCAGAATGTAATATGATGGGAATCGCTGCCGGCCTTTCCACCACAGGCATCGTTCCGTTCGCAAGCACCTTCGCGATGTTTGCCGCAGGCCGTGCGTTTGAGCAGGTACGCAACTCCATCGGATACCCGCATCTGAACGTAAAAATCGGTGCTACCCATGCCGGAATTTCCGTAGGAGAAGACGGCGCAACACATCAGTGCAACGAGGATATCGCCCTGATGAGAACCATCCCGGGTATGGTCATCCTGAACCCGGCAGATGATGTAGAGGCAAAAGCCTGCGTGAAAGCAGCTTATGAATACAACGGACCGGTTTACCTTCGTTTCGGACGTCTGGCAGTGCCGGTGATCAACGACAGACCGGATTACAAATTTGAACTCGGAAAAGGCGTTGTTCTCCGTGAAGGCAAGGATGTCACCATCGTTGCAACAGGCCTTTGCGTAAGCTCCGCTCTGGAAGCAGCAGAGAAACTTGCCGCAGACGGCATTGATGCCAAGATCATCAACATCCACACCATCAAACCGCTGGATGAGGAGCTGATCGTTGCAGCAGCAAAAGAGACCGGCAAAGTCGTAACCGTAGAAGAGCACTCGGTGATCGGAGGACTTGGAAGCGCAGTCTGCGACGCACTGGCAGAGAAATGCCCGGTTCCGGTGAAGAAAATCGGTGTACAGGATGTCTTCGGAGAGTCCGGCCCGGCAGCCGCTCTTCTTGCAAAATACAAACTCGACGGCGAGGGCGTTTACGAGCAGGTAAAAGAGTTCTGTAAATAAGATTTTTCGAAATAAATGACAAAAGAAAACAGGCAGAGGCCACACCGGAAAACGGTGCAGTCTCTGCCTGTTTTGTTGTCTGCAGTTTTTCTTAAAGCAGAAGTTCGCTTGTCCCGGCCGCCTCAAGTTCCCGGCAGGCGAGCAGGATTCCCTGAGAGATGGATTCCGCCATATGGAAAATCGTGGCAAGCCGGGTTGTCTGCAGAAGAAGCTGTTCAAAACTGCCCGATACATTCACAATACCTGTGATAAAAATATCCCCGACCTCGGGCAGCGTCTTCCCTGCCCCCGCGCCCGGCCGGATCGCCCCGTTTCCGATCGTGATGTATCCCTGATGACGCCGCGAACCAAGCGAAGCATCGATCGCAACGAGCAGTGCCTCCGGGTGGCGGGAATGGATGTACGAAATCCGGTCCGGTAGATTCAGGGCGTGCACCGGGTCATCCAGCGTTCCATAGACATGAAAAACGCGGCTGCAGTACGGCGAAAGCTGGTACCCGATCAGCGGTCCTAAGGAATCCCCAGTGATCCGGTCGCTTCCGATGCAGAGAAATACCAGTTCACGGAACATGCGTCCGTCCTTTTGAATGCAGTAAGAAAACAGCGACGCCAGCTCTTCGCTGGCGCTGCGGCTTCGCTCATTGATGTAGTAAACTTCGGCGTCTTTTTTTCGAAACATGACCGGTACCTGCCTTTCAGAAGAATCATCCACAGTTTAACCGTATATGGTATAAACTATTCCTGCAATGAAAAAAACATGACATGCCCTCCGGTGCAGAAAAACGGGAAAACAGTCGGAAAAAACCGTGACAGCCCTGCCCCAAAACGATCTTTTTCGCGGAACATCCGTGATAAAGTAGGCAAAAAGGGGTGAAAAGCATGATTGAGATTGTCTATAAAGAAAACAAAGAGCAGGCGAACGGCAACGAGGGATACTTTCATCTGCCGAAAAATATCCGCCAGGTCGGTGATACGAACGGCAGGGAGCGGATTTATCTGGAAGATTATGTCGGAACCTTTCTGAAAAAATATTTTTCCGCACCGGAGGGACGTGCCGCCATGCTGTTCGGCGAATTTAAGTGGGCGGACGGAATTTCCTACTTTTTTATCCGCAGCGCGGCCGCGATTCATACGATGGAGCCGGCGCCGGATCACCTGGTCTTCGATGATGCAGTATGGACGGAGGTCCACGATGTGATGGAAAAATATTTCAAAAACCAGCAGATCCTCGGCTGGGCACTTTCTCTTCCGGGATACGGGGAGGATCTGAATGAACAGATCATCCGAGCGCATCTGAACCACTTCGGCGGAAATGACAAGACGCTGTTCCGCGTCAACGGACAGGAAAAAGAGGAAACCTTCTATACGTACGAGGGCGGCACCCTGCGGAGCACGGGAGGCTTTTACATTTATTATGAAAAGAATGAGCCGATGCAGTCGTATCTGATCGATCAGAATCAGAACCGGTCGATCGAAAACGGAGAGAGCGTGCCCGACCGCGCTGTCAGCGATTTTCGGAAGATGATTGAGGAGAAGAGCGGGGAGGAGCCGGAACACGATCACAGAAAGCCGATCCTCTATGCGATGACAGCATGCGCGGCTGCGGCGCTTCTTGTGACGGTGACGCAGAAATACGGAGATGCGCTGCCGTTTCCGGGGAAAACAAAGGAGCAGACGGTAGCAGTGGCGGGAAACGTACAGGGAGAGAAGACACAGACGGCGGAGAGTGCAGCGGAAGCATCAGCGGCGGAAGAGGGAAACACAGGGGAAAATACTTCGACACCGGAAAGCACAGGAACGGAACTGGAAACGGAAAATGAGAGCGGGAGCGCGGCGGTAAGTGAGGAGCAGAATTTATCCGGAACGGATCCGGCAGGCAGCGGAGAGCAAAGCACATCCGGCGGGGAGCAGACTGGTGCAGCGGAGAACAATACCGGTACGGCGCAGACAGATCCAGCACCGGGAGCAGAGCCATCGTCCGCCCCGGGAACTGCTTCCGGCAGTGAGACGGCAGAAACCGCCGCGCAGGTCTGGCAGGAGTACACCGTACAGAAGGGGGACAGCCTCTCGAAAATCAGTGAGAGATATTACGGAACGATGAGCAGAGTGAAAGATATCTGCGAACTGAACCAGATCGCGGTGGAAGATCTCATATATGCGGGGCAGAAAATATACCTCCCAAAATAGAGAAAAATATGGTACACTAGAGCGGAATCAAACTGCGGCCGAAAGGGCGGCAGAAAATAAGTCCGAAAAGAACATAAGGGGAATGAAAATGGACGGAAAAAACAGAGAAGAACAGGAGAACGGAGCAAAAGTCCGGGATCTTGAGGAGTATAAAGCAGAAAACAGAAAAAGAAAACGCAGACGCCGGATCACCGTTGGAATCCTTGCAGGAGCCATTCTCGCGGCCGGAATTGGTACAGGGGTATGGCTTCAGCTGCGTACTTTTCAGGGATACGACACAGTACAGGCAACAGAGACCGAGGACACCGATACGTATATGTTTCAGAAATCCGGAAATAAGATCGTGCGCTACGGTATCGACGGCATCGAACTGCGCGACCGGAAAAATCAGACCCTCTGGAGCGATCATTATACCATGGAAAATCCGCAGATGATATCCTGCGGCGATGCAATTGCCATTTACGATAAAAACGGAACCAAAATTGTTGTATACGATGCCGATGGAAAGGCCGGCGAAATTACCGCGTCGTATCCGATCGTGAAAGCATCCGTTGCAGGCCAGGGCGTCGTTGCGGCGATTCTGGAAAACAACGGGGAGAGCTGGATCAAATACTATAATACCGATGGAACGGAGATCGCCTCCTCCCACCCGAATATGGACAGTCCGGGCTATCCGATGGATCTCTCGCTTTCTTCGGACGGACTCTGGATGGCGGTTTCCTACGCTTACGAAGACGGCGGCAAGATGAAATCACAGGTCGCTTTCTACAATTTCGGGAGCAGGGGCGAGGATCTGGTGGACAACCTTGCAAGTTCATCGAGCTATACCGATATGCTGTGCCCGCAGATCGAAACCGCGGGAACATCCTCATGGGTTGCCTTCTTTGACAACGGCTTCCGCATCTATGAAGGAACGAACAAGCCGAAAGAGACAGTGAGCGTATCAGAAGATGGAGAAATTTTAAGCTGCGCGTATGCAGACGACCGCGTGGTTCTGATTCTGCGCGGGGAGAGTGACGATCATCCGTACCGGATGAAAATCTACAATCTGAAAGGAAAACAGCTTGCGGATGAAAATCTGGATTTCTATTACCAGAACCTTCAGATAGAAGAAAAACAGATTCTGCTGACGAACCGGCAGGAACTGTGTGTATATACCTTAAATGGAAGAAAGAAGTACAGCGGCGTGGTCAGCGAAACACAGATTCACGAGATCCTCGGCATGGGGCAGAACCGGTATCTGCTCGCGGAGGAGGACGGCGTTTCGATGATCCGGCTGAAATAGGAGAAGAAAAACATGAATTGGCTGAGATACGTATTACTTGCGGTGTGTATTCTTTCCGCGCTGGCTGGATATCGAAAGGGGCTGGTCCGGACAGTGCTGTCCATGGTGTCCCTGATTCTGGTGACAGGACTGGCGATCTGGATGAATCCGTATGTAACGGATGTGCTGAATGAGCGGACAACGCTGCCGCAGTATGTGGAGAAGAAATGTTTAGAGACATTTGAAAACAATGAATTTCTGTCGGGGGAAAACCAGGATGTGCAGAAGAAATGGCTGGAGAGCATGGGCGTGCCGGAGGAGCTGGTGAACCAGATCCTCGGAAGCGGCGCGGTGCGGGAGTACCAGGAGGAACAGCTGCACAGTTTGGCATCCTACGCGGCGAAGGCGGTATCGGAAAAGATTATGAAAGGGATTGCTTTCTTTTTGACGCTGGTGCTTGCCGTTGTTTTCGTGACGATTGCGGTGAAAATTGTGGAATTGATTGCGGAGATTCCGGGGATCAGCTTTTTGAACCGCATGGGAGGAGCAGGACTTGGTGTCGTGCGTGCGGTGCTGTGGATCTGGATTTTCTTTGCGGTGGTGTACTGCTTTCAGGCGACACACTGGGGGAATGTATGCATGAAGCAGATCCAGGGCGATATGGCGCTGGCATGGATTCGGGAGAATAATCCGGTGCTGATGCTGTTGAAGAATGTATTATAAGATGAGAAAAAACGGTTCCTTGTGGGGCCGTTTTTTGGTGGGAGGGGGGACGAGGAAAAGCGGGCGTCGTGTGGGCGGCGGATGCGGTGGGAGGGGAGAAACGTGCCGGGGTGCGGGGCTGTGATTTGGGTGGGGCGGAGACCTTGGCGTGGATGGGACGGAACGGGGGAGCACCGAGACAATTCGTCAGGAAAACTGATGTTTTCCCGACTCAGTGTCTCTTGAAATCCGGCTTTGTGAGCCGGATTTCATCTCCCCCGTTCCGTCCCGTCCGCGTCAGGTTCCGCTCCCACCCAAATCAATGCCCCGCGCCCCGGCACGTTTCTCCCCTCCCACCGCATCCGCCGCCCACACGCCGACCGCTTTTTCTCTGAAGTTGAGAGCGGAAGAATCTGCTAGATAGAAGGGGATAAGAATGGAAATGAAAGAACAAATAGGATATTAGTGGAAAAAGTTGAGAGTTGTGGAAAATATGGGGGTTGAACTGATATGAAAAGAAATATCTATAAATATACGTATTTATATAAAAAAAATTACATGTTTTTGTGAAAAAAATATTTATGTGAATTTATAATGAATAAAAACTGAAAATATGTACAAAAAGCACATTGAAAAAAGAAGAAATATAGATATAATGTAAGTATGTAGACGAAAAAGAAAAGCTGAACAAGACTATTTGCATATGAAAAATAAAAAAAACGATGGAAAATATGTAATTATAGATGACGGGACAGCAGGGGGGCTGTTTCTGAGTGAGAATGAATACTATGTTGATGAGAATAAAAAAGTTGTTTTGTGCAATTCTGAAAAAAAAGATAATCTGTTTAGAAAGAGATATAAACTAACACATGGCGATAAGTGTTATAGTATCATCAAATATTTTTGCCCAGAGGTAGAATTTATCTCTATAAAAATTATGGAAACAGGGGAAAGAGGTAGCATTGATTCATTCAAAGCGGCGTTAGAATGGTGCTTAAAAGAAAAGATAAAACTTGTGCATATGAGTGTTGGAACAACAAATTATATAGATGCAAAAAAGATAGAAAATATTATAAAACAAATGGTTTCTAATAAAATGATATTATGTGCAGCGCTATCAAATACAAACTTTCCTACATGGCCGGCATGCTTTGATGGGGTTTTCGGGGTAAGAAATTATATTGCTAAATTGCAGGAAAAAGAAATTTCGGTGTCTAAATCATTTCCTTTTTCGGAAATGAATTCGATACAGTTAAATTTTGATGACGTTTTAAAGAAGATTGTTGGGAAAGAATACAAATCAAATAGTTTTGCAGCTCCGATTATTACTGTGCTTTTGATATGTTATTTAAGGAAAAATAAAAAAGGTTCATACCAAGATGCAAAAAAATTTATTATGAATCATATAAACAAATGTATCTATGAAAAAGAATTGGAATGGAATGGGATTGTGAATAATAAAGCGTGGTCAATTCCGATAATTTTAACACGTACTGTTATTGGGGCAAAGTTGTTATATGAGTGTTTTGGGAAGGAAGACTATGAGTGTATAGTATTAACATCAGAAAAGAACCTAAAAGAGTCTTGCGTGGCAGAAATTCCATTAGAATTTTATACGCATGGGAATGTGACAGAGACGTTAATAATGGCAGTAAATACAATATACAATCCAGATGTGCTTATTATTCAAACGGATAAAAATATATTTGAAAGTAATAGTTTGATAGATTTTGAGGTTTTTGATAAAAAAGGATGGAATGTGAAAACAAGGATGGAGCAAATGCAGTTTGAAAATTGTTATAACGCATATAAATGGATAATAATGCAACTTTTAGACGACTAAAATTTACTGGATTACTTTTGCGATCGCAATGGGTAATAAAATTATGCTCGAAGGGAGGTATTCAAATGAAGAAAACGCTTAAAAAGAAAGAACATAAGGGAAGAAATAATGTGAGTGTTTATGCAAATGGACCGTGTTCATGCACATGCTTTTCTACGTGTGGGTCTGCCTATGTTCAGAAAGCTCAGGCGCAGAATCAGTTATACACAAGTGTATTTGGATCTAATGCTAATCACTAAAATGTAAGAAAGATGAGGGCTGCTACAGTGTTAATTAGTGGTAGTCCTCTAGTCCTCATTTTAATTAGAGGATAAGTTTAAAAGTTGATTTAAGCATTATAAAAAATCGTTTAAGAATATGGCTAGAAGTATTATAGATCCTTTGAAATAGCGTTTGTTAAAATGTTGATATGTTTGTTGTAGAGTAAAAATGCTGACAATAGTAGATTTGATGAAAGAGAATAGAAATGATAGAAGAAAAAGTGAAAGATATATTAAAGAAATATAGAAATTTAGAACAGAAAAAAGACTGGAAAAATCAAAAGCTTTTAGGAAATGATCTAAAATTCAGCGCAAGAGATTTGATAAATGTATATGTGGAGTTAGAAAAAGAATTTGATATTCATTTTAAGGAAAAAGATATTGTGGCTGGAAAATTTGATACATTTGATGACATAATAAAATTGATTAACAAAGAAATAGCATATAAAACAAGAGGAAAAGAACATGCATAAACCATTTATTCATTGTTTCAAAACTGCAAAAGAATATTATGTATATGATGTGAATACTGATAAAATTATTCAGGTGTCTTTCGAAACATATAATTTTTTGGAAAACAATATTTGGGATGAAAAAGCGGAAAGAGAAATAGAAAAGCTAATAAATGAAGGATATTTGAAAAGAACGCGGGTAGAAGAGGTAAAACATTTTGCTACGGACTTTTTAGAATCTTATTTAGAAAATAGAATGAATCAGTTAGTTTTGCAAGTGACACAAAAATGTAATTTGCGTTGCAGTTATTGTGTTTATTCTGGTGATTACAAAAATAGAAATCATAGTCAAAAAGAAATGAGCTGGGAAACTGCAAAAGAAGCAGTAGATTATTTGTATGGGCATTCGATGTCTAGCGAAGACATATATATATCATTTTATGGCGGAGAGCCATTATTAATGTTCAGATTGATAAAAGAAGTAGTTGAGTATGTGAAGAGAGAATATTGCCAAAGAACGGTACATTTTAATTTGACCACTAATGGAACGTTGTTTACACCAGAAATTGTTCAGTATTTTATTAAAAATAATATACAAATTATGTTTAGTTTGGATGGGCCTAAAGAAGTGCACGATAAAAATAGAATATTTGCAGGAAGTAATAGAGGATCATTTGAAAAATTGAGAGATAGCATGAAAATGATATATAGTATGGACAGAAAATATTATAAAAAAAATGTGTCTTTCAACACAGTGTTAGATCCCCAAAATGAGTTAAGAACAATATATGAGTTTTTGGATAAAGATAGGCTGATTTCGAAAAATTTGAGTAGAATATCTGTTTTGAATGATAATTATACGGATAAACAATGTGAATTTAGCGGAGAATTTGTTGAAGAACAGGAATATGAATATTTTAAATGTTTTCTTTCAAAATTAAAACGAATTAATGAAAAATTTGTGGCTAGAGCAGTAAAAGAAGAATTTGATAATGAAATGAGAGAAATTAAACAACATGAGGAAAAAATGCAAGAAGAGATTTCAAAGGTAAATCATCATAGTGGTCCCTGTATTCCAGGCGCGAAAAAAATTTTTGTAACAGCAGAAGGAAATATATATCCGTGTGAGCGAGTGAGTGAAATATCAGAAGTTTCCAAAATAGGTGATATAAAAAAAGGAATAGATAAAAACAAAGTGTTAAATTTGCTAAATATAGAACGATATTCGCAAGACCGGTGTAAGGATTGTTGGGCATATCAACATTGCACAATTTGTATAGCATGTGCAGATGACACTAAAAATATTTCAAATAAAGAAATAGAAAAACATTGCTGGAAGGTTAGAGGGGGATTTGAAGAGGCAATGAAAAATTACTGTACTTTAAAAGAACTTGGTTATAAATTTGAGGAGTATGAATGAAAATGTTAAAAAGAGTAGGTATATTTCCGGTAGATCAAGAAAGTATAACACTATTTGAGAACATACATGAATGTAGATATGGTGAAATTATGCATATTGCTTCAATAAAAGCATGGGGACTTTGCGGGAAAAAAATTCAACGTTGTGATGGTAGTGAGATAATAATAGAGGAGGGAATAGGTAATATTATAAAAGAATGTGAAGTGTTAATTCTTCTTGAAAGTTGGCACGATGCATCGCCTGAATATATAAAGAGCGTGGTGAAAACAGCAAAGCAGAAATCCATAACGATAGTTTCTATTAATAATATCAGGAACAGTTTAGAGATAGATCAGCATTATGAAAATGTCGTTGTTGCTAAAAAATTAAAAATTCAAAAAAAGTGTGACGATTTAAGAGTAAGAAAGATAAATATTCCGGTTATTTGCGTTTTGGGTTTGACACAAAATAGTGGAAAATTGAAAATGGAATTAGAACTGCAAAAATGTTTGAAACAAAAAGGATATAAAGTTGCAGCAATTGTTTCTGGATTAAATGGATTAATTGGGAAAGATACATTTTGCTTTGAAAAGAAATATTTAAATGGGAAAAATAGGAATGAAGAGATAATTATAAATATAAATGCGGCTGTAAAGCGGTTAGAACAAGATTATGATATTGTAATTGTTGGGATACCAGGAGCATGTCTCTCGTTTAATCCACAATATTCTAATGATTTTGGCATTACTACACAATTGTTTATGTGTGCAATAGAACCAGATTATAGTGTTTTGATGCTACCATATATGCGCTATGAAGAAGCGTTTATTAGTCATGTTAAAGATGAGGTTCAAAAAAGATATGATATTACAATTAATGATATTGGAATATCAGAATTTGCAATTGATATGGATGCGAGTTTTGAACAAAAAAAGATGTGTTTTTTAAAATTAATTGACAAGGAAAGGGATTTTGAGCATTTGAAAAAAATATCAGTTGTTGATATTAAAAGTGATTCTCAAATAGAAAAATTGAGCGATAGGATTATTTGGACACTTGAAAATTAAACATAAGCTTGTCGCATTTTGAAATATATAGGGGGAAGAAAGAATATGTTGAAAAGAGCGAGCAGAAAATTAAGAAGTACTCCTGCGAAAACATTGATGTATATCATACTGTTTTTAGTACTTTTCCTGGCGATATTTTCTATGCTGATGATTGGAATTGCAAGTGGAAATAAAGTGAAAAGAGCACAGGAAACATTGGCCAACTCTATTACTCTGCGCGGGCCGGCCGAGGGAGAAGCTGGAAAATCATGTACTGTATATGCGATCCCGTCCGCAATCGTAGAAAAGTTCATTGACAGCAATTATGTTCAGGGGTACACCATGGAAGCGGGAACATATTGGCTTGATCCGGTGGATACGGAAACATATATCAGCGAGGAGACACAACAGCGCCTAAAAGGTTATCTGAAAGATTCAGGCATGTATACGATGACGGCTGTTGGAACACTGGACTGCGCATACGATACCTATTTTCTGGCAAAGGGTTACAGGATTGTGGAAGGAAGCGGACTGAGCTACGGAGAACGGGGCAAATACGAAGCTGTGGTAGGAGAAAAATACGCCGAAAAAAATCATCTCCATGTGGGCGATACTGTTAAATATAAAATGGAGCAGGGAACGATCGAATACTATAAAGTAAGTGCCCCGGAAGAAATTAGTTTCAAAATTCGAGGCATTTACAGAACTCCAGAGGTTTATCAGTCCGATTCCGTTGTGAATGACTGGCACAATAATTTAATTTTTATTCCACTGGATATTTTCTGCGAGTATTCTATGAAAGCATTAAAAATTCAAAATGTGGGATTTAATACAGTTACGGTCTATTTGAAAGATACAAAATCAGTTGAACCATTCATAGAAGAAACAAAAAACAAAATAAAAATAGGAAGTGTGGATGATGTTGTACAGACCGATGAAAATGGAATACGTTCCAGCGTAAAGCCAATGGTAATATCACAGCAGGATTTGGAATCTGGAGAATGGTCCTATCAGTTGATTCGAAACAAGGAATGGTATGAGATGGTTGCGAAACCTGTTGAAAAATTGAATCGTCTGATAGGATATATGATCGTAGGATTTGTGACTGCCGGAATTTTACTGTTCGGCATTCTGACCAGCCTGTCAGTCAAAGGGCGAAAACGTGAGATTGGAATTTTACTTTCGATGGGGGAACACAGAAAAAGGATTTTAGGACAGTTCGTTTTGGAGAATTTGGTTCCGGTTTTGATTGCCCTGGTTTTTGCGGCGCTGTGTGCGACACCAACAGCAGAGTATTTCGCAGATCGGATGATTTCGAATCAGGCTGAGAAAGTGGAGCAGGAAAATGAAGATCTGTCGGGAAATATTAAAAACGCGCTCCCGACAAGCGAAATAGCTGCGTATGAATCAACGGGAGTAACTGTTGATACGGATTTGTCCATTGAGTGGAACTGGAAAATCATGACGGGGATGATTCTTGGTATTTTAGATCTTTTCCTTTTGATATTAATTCTGCAAGTCGGCAAAATAACTAGAGAAAGCCCGGCATCTATATTGCTGGACAGAAAGTAGGTGTTCATGAAGAAAAAAAGAATGATAGTGATCGTAGCGATGGTTCTGGTGCTGGTATGGCGGGAAGACGTTTTTGCAGTGGAATCTGGAACGACACAGGTTTCGCTACAGGCAGACTGGCTCCAAGAGGGAGATTACCAGTATAGCGTGGAAGAAGATGAAACTGTAACTTTACGAAACTATATCGGGACGGAAAGCGTGATTGTCACACCGAAAGAAGTAGGTGGGAAAGAAGTGACGAGAATCGGAGATTCCTGCTTTTTGAGAAAAACGGATCTTCGGGCAGTGCAGATATCCGAAGGCATTGTTGAAATCGGGGAATCTGCCTTTGCGGAAGATGGTCAGTACAGTGATACAACTGCTGGGTTTATCAGCATTGTAATGCCAAAAACACTAAAAAAGGTAGGAAAAAGCGCATTTCAGGGAACTAGAATCACACAGATTTATTTTTATGATGGTTTAGAGAGCATTGGTGATAATGCCTTTATGTATTGCTCTTCTTTGTCAAAAATACGGATTCCAGATAGCGTGGAGAAAGTAGGACAATTTTTATTTTTGGGAGCTGGAAAACCCTATGAAGAAAGTCAAGATAGTGCGATGAAGATTTTTGGCGGAAAAATAGCGGAAGAACTTGCAAAAGATAATCAAAGAGCCGAATATGGTGGTGAAGAAATGCAGGAAATTTCGATCCAGTATTGGCTTGAGAAGAAGGAGAATGAAACGAAAGAAGAGGTTATAGGACAAAAATATTTTGATAAAAATGATACAGGCTTTGAAAAAGTATTTTTTAAGGCTCCTTCGAGTGGAGAAAAGCAAAGTGGGAAAATAGTCTGGATGGACATATTTCTTGGGGTGTGTATGGTTGGACTAATAGGAATCAGTGTTTGCTTAAAGGATTAAAAATATTATATTTGTGAACAATGAAGAAAATAATAGAGAATAATAAATGTTTATATTTTTTAAAAGAGTTACTCAAATATAAAAAAGAAATAGGTATTTTGAGTATAAGCACTATTGTTTCTACAGTAACTGTATTTCTGCAACCATTATTGATAAAACAGATCACAGACATCGGAATACTCGAAAAAAATATGCCCCAAATTGTTAATGGAGTAGCCGGTTTATTTGTTTGTGTGCTGGTATATTTAATGATTGAAGTTGTGCAGGCAAAAACTTTTGCAGAAATACATAATTCATTCTATAAGAACTTGTATTGCAATGTATTTCGAAAATTATTGCATTTAAAAAAACATTATTTTCAAATGAAAAATAGTATGGAAATAGTGCAAATGTTACAATGCGATGTATCTCAGGTTGCGTCTATGACAGATAGATATGTAGTGATGAGCTTTTCGTATGTTTTTCGTGTAATTAGTGGACTTGCTGGACTTATGCTGTTGAGTCCTGAACTGTTATGCATTGTAGTGATAGTAATTCCAGTGAAATACGTGTTAGTAAAATGTCTTGCTAAAAAGCGTGAGAAAAACATGAAAATGTATATTCAAGTTGAGCAACAATTTGGAGGATGGCTTGGCGATACAATTAATACTGTGGAAGAAATTAAATTGTGGAATCTATATGAATTAAGAAAATGCGAATTTTTAAAACAGATTTGTAAATCGTTAGCGGTTGAAATGAAAGGAACCATGATTGAGACATGGAATATTTTTGGGGATGCTGTTTTAGAGTGGGGTGTAACAATTCTTATTTATTTAGTTGGTGGATATTTGGTGTTCGTGGGAAAAATTTCCATAGGTTCAGTTTTTGCTTTTGTTTCTTATTCTAGTTATGTTACAAGACCGGTAAATAGTTTAATTGATCTGCGTATGCATTTTGCAAGTGTCAAACCGTCCGCTGAACGACTTTATACATTTTTGAATATGGAAGAGGAACGAAGTGGAAGTAAAAGAGTGGAAAAAGAGATTTCGCCAATATTAGAATTTAAAAATGTGAGATTTCAGTATACAAAGGATAGGGAAGTGTTAAAGAAAGTATCTTTTAAACTTGAGCCGGGAGAAAAAGTGGCTATTATTGGAAAAAATGGAAGTGGAAAATCAACAATTTTGGAATTACTATTACGATTTTATGAACCGGAAGAAGGAGAAATTTTATGTAATGGTGAAAATATAAAAGTGCTAAAATTATCAGAATACCGAAGCCTTTTTTCTGTTGTGAGTCAGAAATCAGCGTTGTTTTTGGGGGACATTGTGCAGAATATAGATTTGGAGGGGAAAGCAGACAGACAAAAACTGAATGAGGTACTAAGGAAAAGTGGCGTGAAAAAATACTTGCAACGTTTTCCAGAAAAAGAAAAAACACAAATAGGAGATGATGGAGCATTTCTTTCAGGAGGAGAAAGACAAAAGCTTGTGGTTGCACGGGCACTATTGAAAGATGCGCCGGTTATGCTTTTTGATGAAGCGTCCAGTGGATTTGATGTAGAAGCCAATGAATATCTTTATAAAATTATAACAGAAGAAATGCCGGAAAAATCTGTGATTTTTATTACACATCATTATGATAAACTGGAAAAATTTGATAAAGTATATTTGGTAAAAGATGGGTTTCTTACGGAAGTGAGAACTGGAAAAATGTAGAGGCGACTAGATTATAGTAGAAAGGAACAATATGGCAGAACTGGAATTAAAAGAGGTAAGCTATTTTTACGAGAGCGGCGGAAAGAGAATTGATATTTTGGATAAAGCCAGCTATTCATTTGAGAAGGGTACTCTTTACACGATTGTTGGTCCTTCTGGATCGGGGAAAACAACGACGCTGACTTTGGCGGGTGCGCTGGAAGAACCTAAGAGCGGCTGCGTGTGCTTTGAAGGAAAAGATATCCGGGAAATTGGCTATACAAGATATCGAAACAGCAAGATTGGAATTGTGTTTCAGGCGTATAATCTGCTGCCTTATCTGACCCCGCTGGAGAATGTGCTGGCGGCAATGGAAATTACGTCAAATCCGATTAAAAACAAAAAAGAACGGGCGCGGGAACTTCTGACACGAATGGGAATTACAGAAGATCAGATGAACCGCAATATCAATAAACTTTCAGGAGGCGAACAGCAGCGCGTAGCGATTGCGCGTGCGATTTCGACAAATGCAGAGGTGATTCTTGCGGATGAGCCGACGGGAAATCTGGACGTTGATACGGCGGCTGGCATTGTGAAAATTTTCAAAGAGCTGGCTCATGAAGATAAGAAATGTGTAATAGCAGTTACACATTCGGAAGCATTTGCCGCGGAGGCAGATGTGGTGGTACGGCTGGAAAAGAAAAAATTGCAGGATTAAACATGAGGGGGAGGGAAAGTTTTTATGAACTGGATCAAAAGAGCATTTCGCAGTATTTCTTATCATAAAAAAAATACAATTCTGATGTTTTTAAGTTTCCTGATTTTATCCATCCTGATCCTGTTTGGCTTATGTATCCGCGCGGCAAGTCGGGAACGGATATGGGAGATTCGGACGAGCATCGGAGGAAGCGTGCTTGTATCGAATGAGCGTCAGATATACAGTGAAGAGCCGCGCGGTGTGAATTCGATTTCACATCAAAAATATTTGGAACTCTGCGCTGATGAAAGAATTCGGTTTGGCAGCTGTAATACGGTGACAGCTGCTCTGGCGGATAACTTTACAGCTGAAATTATGGACGGACAGGAAGAAAATGGAACAGAAAATATTTATGTGGAGGGATCATCTGATCCTGTCGAGTATTTTAGTTCTGTTTCTTCTGTAGTTACACTGATTTCGGGACATGTACCGCAGAATGCAGAAGAAGCGGTAGTCAGTGATGGGATTGCGGAACGGAATGGACTGGGAATAGGAGATACCATAGCTGTTCTTTCACCATACACAAAGGAGCGGTATACATTTAAAATCAGTGGTATTTACAGTACGAACGAGGCAGCTTACAGTGGAAATGTGGTATATAATAACCCAGCAAATGCTATCTATACCCTGGATACACCAGTTTATGAGATGAATGAAAATGATAATGTAAAAGAAATTACATTGCAGTTGAAGGACCCGGAAGAAGGAAGAGCGTTTGCTGAAGATGCGAAAAAAATGCCGGAATATATCAAAGAAGAATATGATATGGACTATACGGTAAATGTTTCAGCTTATAAAGCGGTGGCCGACAGCCTGAAGAGCCTGGCAGGGATTTCGAATCTCATGGTGATAGTTTCCGTAATCCTTGGAACTATCACATTAAGTTTTTTGATTCTTATGAATTTGCGGGATCGCATGTTTGAGATTGGCATTCTTCTTTCTGTTGGAGAAACAAAGATGCGGATTATGCTGCAGATGTTGATGGAATCTTTTTGCCCGGTATTGCTGGCAATTACAGCGGGGGTAATTTTTTCTTATCCTTTGGCGAATGTGATAAAAATAGCTGTAGATCTTTCGAACGGTGTGCAGGCTGCAATTAAGACACAGCAGATTATAATATTGTATCTTTGTGGAATGGGGGTTGTGCTGGCTTCTTCTATGGTTATGGTATACCAGATTGTACGATATCAGCCGAAAAAGATTTTGATGATGGAGTAAAAAAAGAAATAGTCAGATAAAATACTGAATATGCAGAATTGACCGTATTTTTCTAAAAATAAGAAAATTCGAAAAAAGGTGTTGACTTTTGCTTTCGGGGGTGTTATTATAACTAAGCTGTCAGCGAGAGCTACAGTGAATGAGTTCTTTTG
>NZ_QTVL01000012.1:0-44790 GCF_003460565.1 Blautia sp. AF32-4BH
TATTCAGAACTTTCGAGGATGTGTTTCACTGTTTAATTATCAAGGATCTTTGCTGTTCCGACTCAGATCAGCTCGTTTATTTTATCACAGAACTTTTCGTTTGTCAAGAACTTTTTTAATTTATTTTTCGAAGCTCTTTCGAACTTTTTTGCTGTTCTCTCGATCAGCAATTCGTTTATTTTATCAAACTCATTTGCTTTTGTCAAGAACTTTTTTCAAGTTTTTTTGAAGCAGTTTTTGTAACCCGCGGCAGCCACCCGGCTCCGAACTAGGTTTTTCTGTTTCAAAGAAACTCATTCGCATCAGCTCTCGCTGACAGCTTAGTTATAATAACACCGCCCAAAGCAAAAGTCAACACCTTTTTTCGAATTTTCTTATTTTTAGAAAAATACATGCAATTCTGTATTTAAAATATATTATCTGATTTTTTAAGTTGCAGTAAAACAGCCACAAACAATCTCGCTCACTCTCTGTTTGTGGCTGTTTTTTTCAATATATAAATGTCAAGCGGATATTCGCAATGGAACCAGAGGACTTACTTGATTCGGTTAAATCACTTTTGTTGTCCACTCCGAGCAGTCCCATACACTCGTTGCCAGACCGTCGTAGAATTCCGGTTCGTGGCAGACCATAAGAATGGTTCCTTTATATTCCTTCAACGCATTTTTTAACTCATCTTTTGCGTCTACATCGAGGTGGTTGGTCGGCTCATCGAGGACAAGAAGATTGGTTTCGAGATTAATCAGTTTGCAGAGGCGAACTTTTGCCTGTTCTCCTCCTGAGAGCACACGCACCAGGCTTTCAATGTGCTGTGTGGTAAGACCGCATTTGGCAAGCGCTGCGCGGACTTCATACTGGGTATAGGATGGAAATTCTTCCCAGATTTCCTGGATACAGCTGTTGGTGTTTCCTTTTGGCATTTCCTGCTCGAAATATCCGATTTCCAGATAATCTCCAAGCTCCACGTCTCCGCCAAGGGATGGGATCAAACCGAGGATGCTCTTTAAGAGTGTTGTTTTTCCGATTCCGTTGGCACCGGTGAGCACGATTTTTTCGCCACGCTCGATCGCAAAGGTCAGCGGTCTGGAGAGCGGTTCTTCATAGCCGATCACAAGTTCTTTTGCAGTCACAACGAAACGGCCCGAAGTGCGCGCAGTGCGAAAATGAAATTCCGGCTTTGGTTTTTCTTTCGCAAGCTCGATCACATCCATCTTATCCAGCTTCTTCTGCCGTGACATAGCCATATTTCTGGTTGCCACACGGGCTTTGTTTCGTGCCACGAAATCCTTCAGCTCACTGATCTCCTGCTGCTGGCGGTTATAGGCAGCTTCCTTCTGCGCTTTTTTGACTGCATAAACCTCCTGGAAGTGGTCGTAATCACCAACATAACGATTCAGCTCTTTATTTTCCATATGATAGATCAGATTGACAACACTGTTCAGGAATGGAATATCGTGAGAGATCAGAATGAAGGCATTTTCATACTCTTCAAGGTATCGTTTCAGCCAGGTGATATGTTCCACATCCAGGTAGTTGGTCGGCTCATCCAAAAGAAGGATGTCCGGTTTTTCCAAAAGTAATTTTGCCAGAAGTACTTTCGTTCTCTGTCCGCCGGAAAGTTCGGTGACATCGCGTTCGAGACCGATCTCTTCAAGGCCAAGCGCGCGGCCAATCTCTTCTATTCTGGAATCCAAAATATAGAAGTCATGTGCATCCATCATTTCCTGGATCACACCAAGTTCCTCCATCATCTGATTCAGCTCGTCCTCGGAGGCATCGCCCATGGAATCGCAGATCGTGTTCATCCGCTCTTCCATCTCGTACAACCAGGAAAAAGCGCTTTTTAACACATCACGGATCGTCATACCTTTTTCCAGAACGGTATGCTGGTCCAGATAGCCGACACGGACGTTTTTTGCCCACTCAACCTTTCCCTCATCCGGCATCAGCTTTCCGGTGATGATGTTCATAAAGGTTGATTTTCCCTCGCCATTTGCGCCTACCAGACCGATGTGTTCCCCCTTTAACAGGCGGAACGATACATCTTCAAAAATCGCACGGTCGCCGAAACCATGAGACAGATGCTCTACATTCAAAATACTCATGCATAAATTCTCCTTCTTCTGTTGTATTGGAATCTTCCGATCTCCTGATCGTTTTCTTTTTCATATGTAACGATTCAGAGCCATGCGAAATGGAAGAAAATTGCGAATCATGCTTGCATGAATGAGCGGTTTTCTTCCTTTTCATATGGCGAGAAGCAACATCGAGATGCAGCGTAAGCGGAATCGAGATGGGGCTCTGAATAGTTACTTTCCTATTATAGTCTGAATCATTATATAGGGAAATTCCCTCTTTTGGCAAGCTTTTTCTATACCGTCCCAGACTTTTATCCCGTATCCGAAAAGTATCCTTTTCCACAACAAAAAAGAAGAGCTCCTTCGGAAAAAGGTTCTCCTCTCAGAATTCTTCTTTTTGTTTTTTTGTTCCAAAACCATAACCATTTCGGAATTTTAAGAGCATTTCTTTTTTTGTCCATACACCCAATCCGCATACATTTCCTTCACGGATGGATAGACATACTCCACAAGATACTGCGAGTTCTGCATTTCTTCGCGTGTAGATTCGCCTGAAAGCACAAGGGCTGCAGAAATATCCGCCATGTTTGCGCACGCAATGTCCGTATAGAGACGGTCTCCCACAAGAACAGCCTCATCGCGGGTTCTGCCTGTCATATCAAGTGCCATCTCAACCATCCGTGTACCTGGTTTTCCGATATAAGTCGGCATACGATGGATCGCATGACCGATCATCTCGCAGATGGAACCGCAATCCGGCACGTAGCCGAATTCAATCGGACAAACATAGTCCGGGTTCGTTGCAGCGTAATCGAGCTCCGGGCGCTCTGTCAACAGCCGACAGATATCCGTCAGTTTTTGATACGTCAGTTCATTGTCATAGCTTGCAAGCACACACGCAATTCCTTCTTTCTCCGGATCGTGGGTGGTACACACACCGAAGCTCTCCAATTCCCGGATCAGAGAGTCCGTTCCCAGCACATAGACGGGACGGGATCCATATTTCTGCTTCAGATAATGCGCTGTTGCAACAGAAGCCGTCAGAAAGTTCGCGCTTGTTGTCGGGATGCCCAGCTTTGCAAATTTTTTCCGGTAATCTGCTACGCTCATCGTCGTATTATTTGTGATAAACACATAATCTCCGCCGTACTCGGACAGTCCGTTTAAAAACCGGTCTGCTCCCGGAATCAGACGGTTCCCCACGCAGATGGTTCCGTCGATATCCAAAAGGAACAGCTTTTTTTCTCCAATCGGTATCACTTCGCGTTGCGGCAGGAAACGGCCACATCCGGATAATTAGTGATGACTGCGTCAACACCGGCCTCCATCAGACGCTCGATCTCCGCCTTATCATTGACCGTCCACACATGCACCGCAAGATCGCTTTCCACATACTGCTGAAGAAAGTCTGCCATCTGCACATGAAAGGTTGCCGGATGAAGAGCTCCTGTTCCGATTTTTTTCGCATAATTCACGACATCATAAATAATATCTGCGTAGAGGATGCCGGTGCTGGCTTTCGGATCCAGTTCCAGAATTTTTGCAATGCTGTAATGGTTAAAGGAAGAATAAATCACGCGATCTTCCATCCCCATCTCTTTTGTCAGCTCGAGTACCTTTTTTTCCAGGTCTTTATACCAGAAAATACCGGTTTTCAGCTCTACATTGATCGTCATTCCCGTTGGTTTTAATGCTTCATATACTTCGCGAAGCGTCGGAATTTTTACATCCTGATACTCCGGATGTGTCTTATTAAAGTTCAGGATCTTTAATTCCGCAAGCGTATAATCTTTGACAAATCCGCTTCCGTCACTGACCCGGTCGATTTCCTCATCGTGGACAACAACCATCTCGCCATCTTTTGTCAGCTGTACATCCAGTTCCACACCGTCTGCTCCCTGCTCTGCTGCAAGAAGAAACGCTTCCAGTGTATTTTCCGGTGCATATGCACTGGCTCCTCTGTGTGCCCATACTTTTGTTTTCATCTCGTATCTGTCCTCCATTTTCCGTTCCCATTTCCAAATCTGCACTCTTTTCTATCTTTTGTCCCGACTGCAGCTTTTTTCCTTTTATCGTAAGCCTGAAAACAAGTGAAAAAAGCGGTGCTGATTTTTTTACATCTTCTGCGGGATTGCTATAGATTCGGAAGCGCGCCGGATTTTTGTCTCCGACGCATTTCCAGTCATATCTGAAAAATCATTTCCGTAACTCGGATCTTCCCCTTCATAGAAACCGTTCAAACACGCTTTGGGAACTCGTTTTTCTTCACTATAGGACGAAATCTTATTTTTGTAAAGCCTGTCTCTTATTCATTTACCAGATTATAGTCCTCGATGGAGCTGTTGATCTGGGAAGCCATTGATTCTACTGCTTTCTCCGGAGTCTCGTTTCCGTTGATCATATTCTCGATTTCTGTTTCCACAATCTGTCTTGCCTCCGGGAATACAGAGAGAAGTGCGCCGGCGTACTGCGGCTTGGAATCGTGCAGCTGGTCGATTGCGGTCTGGAACTGCGGATACTGTGCTACATTATCTTTAAAGGTCTGCTCCTCATCAGCAGCTGTTGTTACCGGGAAGTAACCCGTCTCGGCATTCCAGTATGCCTGAGATTCCGGGGAAATCAGGAATTTAATAAATTTCCAGGTAGCTGCTGCTTTCATATCATCGTTGTTGTTCAATGCCCAGAGAGAGGCTCCTCCGATGGAAACACCGCCCTCATCGCCGTCCTTGATTGTCGGGAAATATGCGGTTCCAACTTCGAAGCTTCCATTGACATCCTGTAAAATCTGCTTCAGAGATGCGGTAGAGCCAAGGGTGATCGCTGCTTTTCCGGAAGTAAAGTCTGTCGTTGCGGTATCACTTCCGGCACGGCCTACGTTTGGTGCAACGTCGGCATCGTTCAGGGCTTTCCACTCATTTAAGATGTTGAGCGCTCCGCCGTTGGAATCAAATTCAACTGCAGTAGCAGCGGCATCACGGCCATTTCCATTATCCGCATAGGAAAGTCCCTGTTTACAGAGCCACTGTTCGAAATACCATCCATAGATGGAGAGTGCCAGCGGTTCACCGGCTCCGCCCTTTGTTTTCAGATCATCACCGATAGCAAGAATTCCTTCCAGGCTTGTCGTAACCTCAGTGATCCCTGCTTTTTCAAACATATCTTTGTTGTAATACAGAATCGGTGTGGACGAATTGAATGGCATCGAGTACAGCTCATTGTTTACCGTATAATAAGCAGCGATATTCGGCTCGATCTGGGAAATGTCATAGCCATCTGCATTAATCAGCTCCTGCATCGGAATGACCCAGCCGGAATCAATCATAAAGCGTGTTCCGATATCATAAATCTGTACCAGGTCTGCTCCCATATTTCCGATCTGTGCACTTTTCAGTTTGTTAATCGTATCATCATATTCTCCCTGATAAACCGCCTCAACGGTAATGCCATCGGTATTCTCTTCATTGAATTTATTGACAAGATAATCCATTGCCTCGCCATTGACACCGCCCATGGAATGCCAGAAGGTAATCGTGGTTCCCTTCGTATCCTGGTTTAAATCCGGTGCTTCTGCGCCATCTGCCGTACTTCCTGCCTCTGTGCTGGCTGTGGTTTCATCTGTTGTCGCACTCTGTGCCTCACTCGTTGTTTTTCCGCCTCCGCATCCGGTAAGCGCCATAGCTGCCATAGAAGCCGCAAGAATCGATGCAATCACTTTTTTCTTCATTTTTTTCTCCTCGTTTTTCATACAGTTTTCTATTCTTTTTTCTGTCACAGGAATCAGCCCTTGACTGCTCCTGAAAACATTCCTTTGATTAAGGCCTTCTGGCCTACGATAAAGATGGAAATGGATGGAATGATAATCATTACCACGCCCGCCAGCATCAGGGTAATCGACTGTGCATCGACGCTGTTCAGCATACTGATACCAATCTGTACGGTACGCTTGCTGTCCGAACCTGTAACCAGCAGCGGCCACATGTACATATTCCATGCATTGATAAAGGTGTAAACCGCCATTGCTCCCATTGCTGACTTTGTCAGCGGCATCAGGATTTTTACGATAAACCGCAGATTCCCGCAGCCGTCCAGCTTCGCCGATTCATAAAGAGAAACCGGAAAAGTCATGTAGAACTGGCGGAACAGGAAAATTCCCATTGCAGAGGTAAGAGAAGGCAGAATCAGAACAATATAGGTATCGAGCAGTCCGAGACTTCCTACCGTCAGATAATTGGAAATAATGGTTGCCTCACCCGGCACCATCATGGTCGCCATGACCAGCATAAACAGAATATTTTTCCCTTTGAAATCCAGGAAAGAGAAGGCAAATGCCGCAAGAGAACACGTTACAATCTGACCCAGCGTAATGCTGCCCGCAACCAAAAATGAGTTCAGGACAAAGCGTACCAGCGGAATTTTATGAAATGCTTCCACGAAATTTTCCAGCGTCGGATGTTTTGGCACGATGTTCATTGCCATTGTGTAAAGCTCGCCGGACGGCATAAACGCTACACTGATGGTATAAAGCAGCGGAAACAGCATAAACAGACAAACGATCAGGTTCATGGTAACCAACGCTGTTTTCTGAAGCATTTTCTTTCTTTTTGCTTTTGCATTCATTGCCAGATGCAGTGCCTGCAGCTCCTCTGCAGAATAAGTTTTTGGTCCGGCAATCGTAGTTGCTATTGTAGACATCAGTATTTTACTCCTCTCTTTTCCATGCGGAACATAACCAGGGTAAGCGCCATGACAATCAGAAACAAAACAACGGACTGTGCGGCTGCGCTTCCAAACCGGTAATTAAAAAACGCATCACGGTATATCGAATATACAATCAGGTTCGTGGATTCTCCCGGTCCTCCCTGTGTCAGGATTTTCACCTGTCCGAATGACTGGAATGCCTGAATAATGTTAACAACCAGTGTGTAGAACATGATCGGAGAAAGCCCCGGCAGTGTCAGCTTAAAAAATTTCTGTACTGCATTCGCTCCATCTACAGAAGCACGCTCATAAATCGAATCATCAATGTTTCCAAGTCCCGCCGAAAAATACAGGAAATTGATGCCACTGTTCAGCCATGCCGTAAGGACAGCCACACAGATCAGCGCATATTTCGGATCACTGACCCAGTTAATGCTCACATGCAGCAATTTGTTTACGATACCGATCGTGGGATTTAAAATAATCTTGAAAATCATGGCGCCTGAGCTCGATGCTACTGCCATTGGGAGTGCATAGGAAGTACTGAATACCCGGATTCCCGGGAAAGCCTTGCTGCAAAGAACTGCTCCCAGAAGGCCAAGCGCCATACTTCCGACTACAACAATCGCCACAAATTCCAGTGTAACCCAGAGACCGTTGTAAAAGGATGGATTCGATAATAAGCTTTTATAGTTGTCCAGTCCCACATACAATTTCGCTTCTCCAAGCTTGTTTGTCTTATACAGGCTCAGATAAATGGTTTTAAAAAACGGATAAAACAGAAAGATGCTAAAGATCACCATACTCGGGATTAGATACATATAAACTTCTGCTTTTTTACACTTTTCGATTACTTTTTTCACTTCTTGCTCCTTCTTATGCTGTTGCACGTTCTTCTTTTTCAACCGGCAGAGATAAAATATTTTCTTCTGTAAACGGATCAAAGATCTGTGCTTTCTCCATATCTGCATACAATGTAATGCTTTCCTTTACAGTAACCGGCACCTCGGAAGGCACTCTTGCTGTAATCAGATTTTTTCCGGTATTCATATGCAGATACGCTTCTGCACCGATCATCTCCCGCAGGTCAACAAATGCCTTCAACTGATTCTCTTCGTAACAGATCCGATGTGCGGAAGCGGTTGTTTCGTCCTGTAAATCCTCCGGTCTCAGACCTAAGATCACCATTTTTCCGAGATAAGCGCGACGAAGCACCATTTCGTTCTCTCCTTTTGCACGAAGGGTAACTCCTCCGTCTGCCTCCAGATAAACCGCTCCGTTTCTTTCCGTCACCATCGTTTCCATAAAATTCATACTCGGAGCTCCGATAAAACCGGCCACAAATTTGTTTGCCGGATGGCGGTAAATCTGCCCCGGTGTATCCGCCTGCTGCACAACACCGTCTTTCATAACAATAATTTTTGTACCAAGCGTCATCGCCTCCGTCTGGTCATGTGTAACATAAATCACCGTCGTTTTCAGTTCCTTATGTAATTTTGCCAGCTCCACCCGCATCTGTGCCCGCAGCTTCGCATCCAGATTCGAAAGCGGCTCATCCATTAAAAATGCTTTCGGCCGTCTCATAATTGCGCTTCCAATCGCAACTCTTTGTTTCTGACCGCCGGAAAGGGCTGCCGGTCTCCGGTCAAGTAAATGCTCAATTCCAAGCATTTTAGCTGCCTCATGTACCTTTTTATCAACTTCATCCTTGGGCTGTTTCCGGATTTTCAGAGAAAACGCCATGTTTTCATATACCGTCATATTCGGATAAAGCGCGTAGTTCTGAAATACCATCGAAAGATCGCGATCCTTTGCTTCTACATAATTACAAAGCTGTCCATCAATCCAAAGCTCCCCGCTCGTAATCTCCTCAAGACCGGCAATCATCCGAAGCGTCGTCGATTTTCCGCAGCCGGAAGGTCCAACAAAAATCACAAACTCCCGATCCGGTATTTCAAGCGAAAAATCCTGAACCGCATAATGTTCCTTATCATAAGATTTACAGACATTCTTCAACACAATATTTGACATTCGTTTTTCTTCCTCCTCGTCTTGTCGAGATTCATTATACCTTTCCTTCCGTAAAGCCCACTACCACCGCTTTGTAAAATACCCGTTAATAAAATAACCGGCTACTTTACAAAAAATGTCCACATTTTCCCTTATCTCCATCCCCTTCTTTTCCAGCCACTCTTCCAGATCACTCTTTGTAAAATCCCCGAAAATCACCCGCAAAACCAATTTTCAAAACAAATTCTGAATAGCCATTCCTTTTCCCAATATCCAACAGATTATTTTTGACACAAAAAAACGCCGCAACTCTCAAAGCTGCAGCTCTTTCTCATCACAACATACCATATTCTTCTTTCATGTCAACGCAGTGGGCGCTCCCGCTCCCACATCCGTGTCCGTCCTTCACACAGCCCCGTAACGCACACAAGGGTGATGCGCGGTTTCGGGAGCGTGTAATTCTTAGGTTCTGGCATTTTGCGTTATGCGCCAAAAATCAACTGTCTGAGCGACAGCGAGTTTTGATTTTTGGCGCATGGTTTTAGCAAAATGACAGAGCCTTAGAATTACTAGCTCCCGAAACCGCGCATCACCCTTGTGTGCGTTACGGGGCGTCCGTCCAAACCTATTCCACCGGTTCCGCCGGCACAAACACCCTGCTGTTTTCCTGTTCTTTCGGTTTTTCCGCTCTTTCCGTTGCCTCCCTGCAGAAATACTCCTGTGAATTCACCAGCATCTTTCCGCGCTTATCCGGCTTTGTATACGTTCCGTCTGCCTGTAAAATACTGGCTTTCACATTATCCTTCATCTGGATATCAAGAATATGCATTACTTCTTTCTTGATCTGCTCATCCTCAACCGGGAACACAATCTCCACCCGTTTTTCCAGATTTCGCGGCATCCAGTCCGCGCTTCCCATAAACACCTCTTCATTTCCACCACTGTAGAAGTAGAAAATCCGCGCATGTTCCAGGAAATTGCCGACAATCGAGCGAACGGTAATATTCTCGCTGACACCCGGGATTCCAACCTTCAGACAACAGATTCCCCGGATAATCAGGTCAATCTTTACTCCGGCTGCCGAAGCACTGTAAAGCGCCGCAATAATATCGCGGTCGCATAACGAGTTCATCTTCGCAATAATATGCGCTTTCTGTCCCTTCTTCGCGTGTTCCTCCTCCATAGCAATCAGATGCAGGAATCTGTCTTTCATCCAGAGTGGCGCAACCACCAGTTTGTTCCAGTGATCCGGCTCCGAATAGCCCGAAAGCATGTTAAATACTGCTGTTGCATCCTCACCGATCTTTGCATTGCATGTCAACAGGCCACAGTCCGTATACAGCTTTGCCGTAGAATCGTTATAGTTTCCCGTGCCAAGATGTACATATCTGCGAATGCCTGTCTCCTCGCGCCGAACCACCAGTGTAATCTTACTGTGTGTTTTCAGTCCCAGAAGACCATAAATCACATGGCATCCCGCCTTTTCCAGCATCTTCGCCCAGACAATATTGTTTTCTTCGTCGAACCGTGCCTTTAATTCCACCAGTACGGAAACCTGTTTGCCATTTTCCGCCGCCTGAGCCAGTGCTGCAATAATCGGAGAATTGCCGCTCACACGGTACAGTGTCTGTTTGATCGCCAGTACATCCGGATCCTTTGCTGCCTGCTGTACAAATTGCACGACCGGATCAAACGTCATATAAGGATGATGCAGTAAGATGTCTCCTTTTCGGATGTTTGTAAAAATGTCATCCTCATTCATCAGCGCCGGAACTGCTGCTGGAATGTATTTTGGAATTTTATACTCATCAAAGCCGTCGAGCCCATACATTTTCATTAAAAACGTCAGATCGAGCGGTCCCGGAATCCGGAACAGATCGTCTTCATCGATGTCAAACTCTTTTTCCAGCATCTTCAGGAGCCGCTTATCCATCTTATCTTCCACTTCCAGACGGATCACTTCTCCCCACTGACGTTTTTTAAGCTGCTTCTGGATCTCTTTTAACAGGTCGGAAGCCTCATCCTCATCGATCGAAAGATCTGCATTTCGCATAACACGGTACGGATGCGCGCAGACCACATCGTAGCTTAAGAACAGCTTTCCAATGTTCCGCTCGATGATCTCCTCCAGAAGAATCACATACCGCTGTCCCGTCTTTTCATCCTGCGGAAGCAGAATAAAACGCGGCAGTACCGAAGGAACCTGAACCGTCGCAAATTCCAGTTCTTTCTCTTTTTCCTTCTCCTTGCCTTTCTTCTCTTTCTTATCCTCCGCACGGCTCAGAAGCGAATCCTCTTTCTTCTGCACCAGTGCACCGATATTCAATGTTTTGTTCCGGATCAACGGGAACGGGCGGGCCGAATCCATGGCCATCGGGGTCAGAACCGGGTAAATGTTTTCCTCAAAATAGGAATCCACATACTCCGCCTGCTCCTTCGTCAGCTTCTCGTGCTCACTGATAATCGTAAGGCCAACGTGCTCCAGAGACGGAACCGCCGAGCGATTGTACGTATTGTACTGCAGCTGCACCAGCTCATGCGTCCGTTTGCTGATTTCGGTAAGCTGCTCCTTCGCATCCATGCCGGACAGATCCTTTTTCGTATAGTTTGCATGCACCTGGTCTTTTAGTGAAGCCACACGAACCATATAAAACTCATCCAGGTTGGAGGAGGTAATGCTGATAAATTTCAGACGTTCAAACAGCGGAATACTCTTATCCCGCGCCTCGTTTAAAACACGCTCGTCGAAGCTGATCCAGCTCAATTCCCGGTTTCGAAAATATTCCGGTTTCTTATATGGTGTTATATCCATCTTGTTCGCCTCCTTACATCTGCCGTTTCATCTTAATAATCGGCTGTATGCTGAATACCTCATTGAAAAAATCTAATTTATCCTGGCACAGTCCCTGCTCCAGTGTGAAATCACGGTCAACCGTCAGAGACAGATGCAGTTCTCTCTCCTTTAAGGCAGCGCGGATCGACTGGATTTTCTGCAGGTGACTCCGATCTAGTGCATTCGCCAGACGGACGATTGCTGTCAGCTCCGATACGGTCAGATACTGTTCTGCACTAAGCGACGATTCCATCACCAGCTCATCGTAGGATGGAAGCACTGCCGTATTGTATTTTGCAATCAGTGCGACCATCTCCCGTTCAATATGGGACAGTCCGATGATTTCGTTTGACATGATAATATTATAGGAAGAATCCGCTACATTATTAAGGCTGATGTATTTTCCGACATCGTGCAGCATCACCGCCATCCGAAGCAGCAGCCGCTCGCGTTCTTTCATGCCGTGCATCTTTTTCGTCGCATCAAACATGGCAAGGGCCGTCATCTCCAGGTTCTGGACGTGCGGGCGATTCACCGCGTACCGTTTTCCGATATTTTTTGCCGCCATCAGAATATCATTTTCGAAATTATGACCGCCTTTCAGCAGTTTCATCTGCTCCGCATACTCGTATGCAATACCACGTGTCATATGCACGCCCGGAATCCAGATATGCTCCGCACCCATCATATCAATCAGACATTTATAAATCACAGCAGACGGGTACATCAGTGAAGCGTTTTCCAGCGGAATACCAAGTTTTACAGCAAGCTCCATCGGTGACTGACGGATAATTTTCTCATACCAGGTATTAAAGTTTTCACGGGAAATGATTTTTGTCGTTTTTTCTTCGATATTCTGATAAACACTGTCGGTGAAAACATCGCCGATCAGCATAATGTTTTCGATTTTACGGTCTTTCAGATACATCTTTTTAAAGCTCGATACTTCATTCCAAATCAGCTCTTCGACCATCTCTTCGTAATGTTCCGTCTCACTCTGAATTCCGGCAAGACGCTCGCGGATGCGAAGACTTCCCATGCGGATGTTCTGTGTTGTGACAAGTGCATCCTTGTCGAACAGGGAAATCTGAAAACTGCCACCGTCAAGATCGAGAATCGCAGTTCCCTTTTCAATGATCTTGTTAAAATTGTCCTCCATCGCCGCGAGCGCTTTATAGCTAAGAAAACGCTGCTCCGAGTTGGAGAGAACAGTGACAGAAAAACCGGTCAGCTGATGAATTTTTCCAAGGACATAGAGACTGTTCGACGCCTCACTGATCGCACTGGATGCCGTTGCACGGTAATCGTCCACGCGATAGCCTTCCATAATCCGCACAAAATCTGCGAGTACACGGCACAGCTCTTCTTCCATTTCAGGGCGAATTTTTCCCAACGTGTACGTATCTTTTCCAAGCTCCATCCGATGACAGATCTTATCCACGCTTCGGATTCCCTGTTTTTTGGAGATCTCGAAAATCTCCAGAATGACGTCGTAGCTGCCGATATCAATGGCAGCAAATGTGGAATACTGCATATATGCTTTTCCTCCTTCTTTTTCAAAGGATATCCCAAAAAGCCCGCTCCCAATACCAAGCGGACTTTTTGACCTTTTTCTTTTTACTGTTTTCCGAGCAGATAATCGATAAACTGCTGTGCGGTACGGCCGGACAGACCGCCGTGGGACAGTTCCCATTTGTTCGCTTCTGCCAAAAGCTCTTCCTCACGCAGCGTCACGCCGTATCGTTCGGCCAGTGTGGAAACAATCTTCTGGAATTCTTTCTTATCCGGTGCACCAAAATAGATGCTGACGCCGAAACGGTATACCAGGGATAGTTTCTCCTGTACGGTGTCGGAAGTATGCATATCCTGTCTTGTTCCTTCTTTATCACTGTAATCCTCTTTAATCAGATGGCGACGATTGGAGGTTGCATAAATAAGAATATTGTCCGGACGTTTTTCCAGGCCTCCCTCAATGACAGCTTTCAGGTATTTGTACTCAATCTCAAACTCTTCAAAGGAAAGGTCATCCATGTAAATAATGAATTTATAATTTCTGTTTTTGATCTGTGCAATCAGCTCATTTAGATCCTGAAACTGATGCTTGTAAACCTCGATCATTCGCAGTCCCTGATCGTAATATTCATTCAGGATACCCTTAATGCTGGAGGATTTTCCGGTTCCGGCATCGCCAAAAAGCAGACAGTTGTTTGCTTTCTTGCCCTCGACAAACGCTTTCGTGTTGTCGATCAGCTTCTGCTTTGGAATTTCGTAGCCGACAAGATCAGAAAGGCGCACATCCGGAATGTTGGTAATCGGGATAATCTCAACGTTCTCTCCTGTATGCGCAATACGAAATGCCTTGTGAAGTCCCAGTTTTCCCACTCCGAAATCTTTGTAAAACTGAACCATATCAGCCATAAATTCATCTGCGGATGCAGCCTTTGCCAGACGGATGGCCAGCTCACAGATACGATCCCGGACTTCTTTGTTGAATAGTTTATTCGGGCTGTCCGTGTTCTCATAGGAACTGATGACAGAGGCATCGCCGGACTCAAAAATCTCATCAAAAACACAGATATCGAAATCGAACAGCTCTTTGAAACGGACAAAATCATGTTTTGCCATCTGGTTGATGCTTCCCTCGACTTTTCCGACAATCTCGCAGGAGGTAGAAAATGCATTTTCTTTGTTGACCAGAAGATATGTCAGATAATCGTGCCAGAGATTTCCGGAGAAGCCGTAGCGGTTTGCCATCTCGACAAGGCGGTTCAGTGCCTCATAAAACTGCGGCTCATATGCGCTCATATTCTCACGGAACCGGCGGTCCTTCAGGGAAATCTGAGCATTGACCAGTTTTTTGTAGGTCTCCACCAGTATCGTCATATCGCGCAGTACCTCCCCCTCTGCGAAATCGCGGTAGAGGATACATTCTTCTATTCTAATCATCTTTTGTCTCTTCCTTCCTGTCATTTTTCATTTTATTTATGCGAAAAGGCCGCTTGGTACGGCCCTCTCTTCTGGATTAATAATTTCCGAAAATCCGGAATTTCGCGGATTCTGCCTGCAATCCGCGCAGTGCGTTTTTGACTGCCGGATCGCTTAAGTTCCCCTCGAAATCCACGAAGAAACGGTACTCCCATTTCCGCTGCGGAATCGGGCGGGACTCGATTTTGGTCATGTTCAGATCGTTGTAAATAAAATGTGCCAGTGCGTTGTAAAGAGAACCGCTCTGATGCGGCAGTTCCATGCATACGCTGATTTTCTGTGCATCTTTTACAAAGCGTTTCTGCCCAGAAATGATAACAAAGCGTGTCGTATTTCCCTGGGCATCAAAAATACCTTCTTTTAAGATCTGCAGTCCGAAATGCTCTGCAGCGTACGGACTTCCGACGGCTGCCATCGTAAGATCACCGCTCTCGGATACTTCTTTTGCAGCGGCGGCTGTATTGAGACGCTCTTCCGTCTTCCAGTTTTCATTGGAATCCAGGAAACGGCGGCACTGCGCCAGCGCCTGCGGATGGGAAATCACGGTGCGGATCTCCTCAGCCTTTGCTCCCGGCAGTGCCATCAGCACATGCTCCACCGGCAATTCCTGCTCACCGACGATGTAGTGCGGATATTCCACCAGAAGATCATAAATATCGGATACAATGCCTGCTGTGGAGTTCTCGATCGGAAGCACGGCATAATCGGCTTCGCCCCTCGTAATCGCCTCCATCGCCTCTTTCCAGGTATCTACGTGAAAGCTTGTAATCGTATCATCGAAAAATTCTTTCATCGCACCGAAACTGTAGGCGCCCTCCACACCCTGGAAAACAACTCTTTTGCCGTGTGTCGGGAGGTGGTCAACCTGCGTGTAATCGGTCATCTCCTCGCCGCCGTTTTCTGTCAGCAGCTGATACTGACGCTTCCGGCTGATCGACATGATCTGCTGGAACAGCTCCTGGATGCCTTTTATATTGAATGCATTTGTTCCCTCGCCTGTCAGCTTTTCCAGCTTCTGGCGCTCACGTTCCGCATCAAAAACGGCTTTTCCTGTCTCTATCTTGTACTGCGCAACCTCCGCCGTCAGCGCCATCCGGTGCTGGAACAGGCGGACGATCTCGTCATCGGTGGCATCGATCTCGTCGCGGATTTTTCCTAAGTCTAGCATATCTGGTCCTCCTGATACTCTGCATTTGTTGCAGATATCAATATTTTACTCCATCTCCGTTTAATTTACAAGAAAAGATCTTCCGAAATTCGGCTTTTGTACAATCTTTTTCCTTTTTGACTGCTATTTCACTTTATTTTTTCACATTTCATATTACTCTGCTTTTCGACCTTTTTCCTGCCATTTTTTATCTTGCATTTATCCTGTTTTTGTGTTAAGGTGGAACACAGAAAAAATAAGTTACTGTTCACTCAGCAGGGAAACACCTGCTGTTTCGCTGCGTAAGAAAGTGATTCAGGCGTGAGCAGCCCTCCTTTTGCGAAGCAAAACTTTAAATGAGGGCTGCGAATGTTACCGTTCGCAGGGAACCTGTGAACGGTAACAAAAATAAGGATCTTCATAGGAGGTAATATATGCGACACTTAATGAGTCCCCTTGATTTCTCGGTCGAAGAACTGGATCAGTTAATGGATCTGGCGAACGATATTGAAAAGAACCCGGAGAAATATGCACATGCCTGCGATGGCAAAAGACTTGCTACTTTATTTTATGAACCAAGCACACGCACCCGTCTCAGCTTTGAGGCTGCCATGATGAATCTTGGCGGTACTGTTCTTGGTTTTTCTTCTGCCAATTCTTCTTCCGCTTCCAAAGGTGAAAGCGTAGCCGACACCATCCGCGTGGTATCCTGCTTTGCAAATATTTGTGCCATGCGTCATCCGAAAGAAGGCGCTCCGCTCGTTGCATCGATGTACTCCCGTATTCCTGTGATCAACGCAGGTGATGGCGGACATCAGCATCCGACGCAGACTCTTACCGATCTTCTCACCATCCGTTCTTTAAAGGGTCGCCTGAACAATCTTACCATCGGCTTCTGCGGTGATCTTAAATTCGGCAGAACGGTTCATTCCCTGATTGAAGCGCTGGTTCGTTATACCGGCATTAAAATTGTATTAATCTCCCCGGAGGAGCTTCGTCTCCCGGATTACATCCGTGATGATGTGCTGCGGGCGAACAATGTTCCATTTGAGGAAGTTATTAAAATGGAAGATGTTCTCCCGAAGCTGGATGTTCTTTATATGACCCGTGTCCAGAAAGAACGTTTCTTCAACGAGGATGATTACATCCGCATGAAGGATTTCTATATTCTGGATCAGTCCAAAATGGATCTTGCTTCTCCGGAAATGCTGGTTCTGCATCCGCTGCCGCGTGTCAATGAGATCTCCGTTGACGTGGATAATGACCCGCGCGCTGCTTACTTTAAACAGGTTCAGTACGGTGTTTATGCACGTATGGCCCTGATTCTGACGCTGCTGAACATCAAAGTCGATTAAGAAAGGAGCATCTTTCGCTATGCTGAACGTAGGACGTATTGAAGAGGGCTTCGTGCTCGACCATATTAAAGCAGGAAAGGCTATGACCATTTACCATGATCTGGGACTGGACAAGCTGGACTGTACCGTAGCCATTATTAAAAATGCCAAAAGTGAAAAAATGGGAAAAAAGGACATTCTGAAAGTTGAGTGTTCGGTTGATAAGATGGATCTTGACATCTTAGGCTTTATCGATCACAATATCACTGTCAATGTCATTAAAGACGGCGAGATTACGGAGAAAAAAGAACTTCATCTGCCGAAACAGGTGGTTGATGTGATTAAATGTAAAAACCCGCGCTGTATCACCTCTATTGAGCAGGGATTAAAACATGTCTTTGTCCTGGCTGACCCGGAAAAAGAGGTTTACCGTTGCAAATACTGTGATGAGAAGTATACAGGAAACAGAAATAAATAAGAGCTGTACGGCAAAGCGCCCGGAACCACGTTCGGTTTCGGGCGCTTTCTTTTATCTTTCCTATGCAGTTTTTGCTTCTTTCGAACCGAGGCACACAATCAGCCAGCCGATGAAGGCCGCAAGAGATGCGCAGATCAGCATCGCGCCAACACCGGCTGCATCGATAAGCCAGCCGCCAAACAGGGAGCTCATTACATTTCCTGCGGTGATGGTCATCGCCATATATGCCTGTCCTTTAATCGAATCCTGCGGCTCCATGATGCCGTCCACGTAATAGACGCAGGCGACGTTGATCAGCGCCCAGCCGAACATCTGGAACGGCTGAACAGCGTAGTATGTCGGAATATTAAAGGCCAGGAAGGTTCCTATGCTTTTCAGGACAAAAAACAGTCCGGAGAGACGGAACCAGAAAACACTGCTCTTCTTTTTCAGCAGATAGCCGAACAGAAACATCGTTGGCAGCTCGGAAACTGCAGAGATGGTCATCGCATTTCCCATCTCACCGCTGCCACCACCTTTTGCCATTGCAATCTGATAATTGAAGCTGTTAATCAGGCTATGTGACATAAAGATCAGAATGCAGCCAAGCAGTACTACCACGAAGGACGGATACCGTTTCAGAAAATCGACCGGACCGGCTGCTCCTGTCTCTTCTTTTTCTGCTTCTGCTTTTTTCCTGTCCTTTTTAAACGGAAAGCGAAATACACAGATGAGGAAAAGAATGGTCAGTGCGATATCCCAGATCGGAATCATGTCTGCTCCAAAGGATGCGGTCAGCCGGCCGAGCAGCCATGATGCAATCGCATATGCAACGGAACCCATGCCGCGCCCGATTCCGTAATCAAGTTCCTCTCCCTGGCGGATCGTCTCCATACCAAGAGAATTAACGAACGGAATCATCAGCATCAGCATCGTAATGCTTGCGCCGTACAGCAGTGTCCTTACCACCATAGAACTGCTTTCTGCCGTTGCAGCAAGGGAAATGATAAGAACAAGCTGAATCAGGTTCGCTCCAAGGAGCATTGTTCGTACGGACGGGCTTTCCGGCCGATCTGCGTAGGATGCCAGCGCAGGCTGCAGAACCGCTGACACGATACAGCCAACTGCCGTCAGAAGGCCGATTTGTGTGTTTGTGAAGCCTTTTTCAAGAAGATAGACGCTGGCATACCCCATCAGTGCCGCGTATCCCATCCAGTAGCAGCCTTGAATCGTGCCGTAGCGCACGGACAGGTGTTTTTTCATGTTTTTGTCCCCCTTTTTCTACAACTTTTCCCTTATCGTAGCGTATTCTACAGAAAATGGCAACTCAAAATCAACAATAAAACTATTTAGATTTTTTTCGAAATGCTTATTGACTTTTCGCTTTCCATGTGATAAAAAGTATTTAGATGAATTTCTAATTAATTTGCATTCATACTGCCGGAAAGGAGGTTTCCATGGCATTCGCAGAAACGTTTAAAGCTCTCTCCGATCCTGTCCGGCGAAGGATTCTGGAGCTTCTGAAAAACGAAAGACTTTCTGCCGGGGAGATCGGATCGCACTTTGATATGGCAGGTGCAACCATCTCCTACCATCTCGGTATTCTGAAAAAAGCAGATCTTGTGCTGGAATCCCGGGAGAAAAATTTTATTTATTATGAACTCAACACTTCCGTCCTGGAAGAAATCATGCTCTGGATTTCAGAGCTCAAAGGAGGCACTTCTGATGTGGAAAAAATATAAAACAACACTGATTCTGACAACACTCATTTCTCTTTTTCCGATGGTGATCGGACTTCTGCTCTGGAATCGCATGCCGGACACCATTGCCACCCATTTTGGCACAAACAATGTTCCAAACGGCTGGAGCAGCAAAACGATGGCAGTGATCGGTATTCCTCTGTTTCTTGCCGCTCTGCAGATTTTTACCGCTGTTCTCACTTTTTCTGATCCGAAGCGGCAGAACATCGGCCCGAAGATGATCCGTCTTGTTCTGTGGATCATACCTGTAACCTCCCTGATAATCTGCTGCTCCATCTACGCAAACGCAGTCGGCATCGCAGTTGATATCGGTTTTGTTAGCAATGGGATTGTCGGCCTTCTCTTTATTCTCATCGGCAATTACATGCCAAAATGCAAACAGAACTACACAACCGGCATCAAGGTTCCATGGACCCTTCACAGTCAGGAAAACTGGAACCGCACTCACCGCCTCGCCGGCTGGGTTTGGATCATCGGCGGCGTTGCCATGATCGTAAACAGCTTTCTGCAGCTTGAATGGATTTTATTTCTCACGATCGCAGCGCTGGTTTTGATTCCGATCGGATATTCCTTTCTCCTGTTTCAGAAAGGAATCTAAACCCGGAGAATTTTTTATAAGAAAATTCAACGAAGTTTCCTGTTTAAAAAAGCTTCTGTTCTTCCCTTTTTCCGGGAGGAACAGAAGCTTTTTTATTTCGCGATTTTTATATCTATAAGGAAATGATTCCTATTTTTATACTTATTCTACTGGATGCAGATTTTTCAATGATACATCAAGAATCGGTGCAGAATGCGTCAGTGCACCGCTGGAAACATAGTCTACGCCGGTGTCGAGGATCGTGGCGATATTTTCTTTTGTCACATTTCCGGAGCACTCGGTTTTTGCTCTGCCGTTGATGACGGCTACCGCCTCTTTCATCTGCGCCGGAGTCATATTGTCGAGCATGATAATGTCGGCACCTGCATCTGCTGCTTCGCGGACCATATCAATATTTTCGCACTCGACTTCAATCTTGCGCACAAACGGAGCATAATCGCGTGCCATCTCGATCGCTTTTGTGACACTGCCTGCAGCTCCAATATGGTTGTCCTTTAACAGAACGCCATCGGACAGATTGTAGCGGTGATTCTGGCCGCCACCGATTTTGACTGCATATTTTTCAAAAATACGCATATTCGGGGTCGTTTTTCTGGTATCGAGAAGGGTCGTTTTGGAACCTTCGAGCAGCTTCGCAACGCTTCTCGTATACGTTGCGATTCCGCTCATCCGCTGCAGATAATTGAGCGCGGTTCTCTCACCGGACAGCAGAACACGGATATCGCCGTTTACGGTTGCGAGCAGATCGCCTTTTTTGACTTCATCGCCGTCTTTCACATACGGAATAATCTCGGTTTTCTCATCGAGCAGAGTAAATACTCTTGCAAATACTTCCATACCGGCAATGACGCCGTCCTGTTTGCAGAGAAGCTGTACCGTTCCCTGGCAGGCTTCTGGCATGACAGCATTCGTGGTTACATCTTCACTGGAGATATCTTCCTGCAGTGCCAAAAGCAGCAGATTATCCACATTTAGTGTTCTTGTGATTGGATTCATATTCATCTTCCTTTCTGATCGCATCCCAGATGCTCTCTTTGCAGCGTTCTGCATATTCTTCCATATTCTGGTAATCTTCTTTTCTAATATCGTACCGTTTTGCAAGGAGCTTCCATTCATCTTCCTTCGGCTCCGTTGCCGTTTCTTTGCGGTCTGCGTTCTCTGTAAGACCCTCTGCGGCCCATTCGGCAGCCATCTTCTTTGCCGCGCGTTCTGCGAATACAAGGCTCTCCAGCAGAGAATTGCTTGCCAGACGGTTTGCACCGTGCACGCCGTTGCAGCTCGTCTCACCTGCTGCGTACAGATGATCCATCGTCGTTTCGCTATTGCTGTCTACCTTGACGCCGCCCATAAAGTAATGCTGTGCCGGTACAACCGGAATCGGTTCTTTCGTGATATCATATCCCTCTTCCAGGCATTTCTGGTAAATATTCGGGAACCGTTCTTTTACATCAAGCGGAATCGTTTTCAGGGAAAGCCATACGTGCTTCGTGTGATCCTTTTCCATCTGGCGGTGAATCTCACGGGATACCACGTCACGCGGCTGCAACTCATTGGTGAAACGCTCACCGTTTTTATCGAGCAAAACAGCGCCCTCTCCGCGGACAGATTCGGAAATCAGAAAACGGCGGCCTTTCTTTTGGGAATACAGCGTTGTTGGATGAATCTGTACGTAATTGACATTTTTCAGTGCTACGTTCCTGTGGATTGCAATTGCAAGTGCATCTCCGGTCAGATGCGGGAAGTTCGTGGAATTATCGTAAATTCCGCCGATGCCACCGCATGCCCAGATCACATCCCTGGCATAAACCGGAATCAGCTTTCCTTCTTCATCCCGGATCAAAACACCCTCGCAGACATTTTTGCAGGAAAGAATATCACACATTTCCGTGTGCGCAAGAAGCGTCACGTTCGGCAGCTTTTTTACCTGCGCGAGAAGCTTGCTCGTAATCTCCTTTCCGGTTACATCGTCGTGGAACAAGATGCGATTGGTAGAATGTGCGCCTTCTTTCGTATAGCAGAGTTCCCCGTTTTCATCGCGGCGGAAATCCACACCCCAGGCGATAAGCTGATTGATGACATTCCGGGAAGAACGGATCATAATGTCGACGGATTCCGGCGTATTTTCATAGTGGCCGGCATGCATCGTATCCTCATAGAACGCATCGTAATCGTCTTCGTTTTTCAGAACACAGATACCGCCCTGTGCGAGGAAGGAGTCGCTGTCCTCGGTATCTGCTTTTGTTATCATCAGAATATCGGCTTCCTGGGGCAGATGAAGTGCCGCAAAACATCCTGCCACACCGCATCCTACAATCACTGCATCATAATACTTTTTCATTTCATTTCCTCTTTTCCGCTTCTGCGTTCTGCTCATTTTGTTACTTTGCAAGCTCGAGCATTCTTAACAGCGGCGCATGTGCGTCTGAAATTTCCTGTTCGCTTAACAGAACTTCATTCTCCTCGTTTTCCAGTGCTTCTATTAATTTGTCCAATGTTACTTTTTTCATATTTGGGCAGATCTGCGTATTTCCCACTGCATAAAACTTCTTATCCGGGCAGCGCTTTTTCAGCTCTGCGAAAACGCCAAGCTCGGTTGCAACGAGAAACTCGGTATTTTTACTTGCCTCGGCATATTTGATGATGCCTGCGGTGCTTCCGACGTAATCGGCAAGTGCAACGACTTCACTTCTGCACTCCGGGTGAACGAGAAGCTTTGCCTGCGGACGCGCTTCCTTTGCAGCCTTTGCAGCTTCCGGACGGATGGCAGCATGTACGTGACAGAAACCGTCATTTAAGATGATATGTTTCTCCGGCACCTGCTCAGCCACATAGGTACCAAGATGCTCATCGGGGATAAAGAAGATGTCGTGGTTCGGCAGTTCTTTTACAATTTTTACTGCATTGGAGGATGTGACACAGACGTCGGAATGACTTTTTAATTCCGCGGTGGAATTGACATAGCATACGACAGCCACATCCGGGTACTCTTTCCGGACTTCCTCGATTTTTTCAATCGCTGCCATGTGAGCCATCGGGCAGTCGGCATGCAGATCCGGGAGCAGTACTTTTTTGCCCGGGTTTAAGATTTTGGCGCTCTCACCCATGAAACGAACGCCGCAGAGAACGATAACACTGGCGTCCACTTTCGTCGCCATGTCGCTTAAGTAATACGAATCTCCGATGTAATCGGCAATTTCCTGCACTTCATCCGGCACGTAATAGTGTGCCATGATGACGGCGTTTTTTTCTTTCTTTAATGCTTCCAGCTTTTCTCTTCTGGTATCCATTGGTTTTGTTTCCTTCCTATTTTTACTATCACGATTCAGAACCCTGAATCGTGATATTTTTTTAACACTTTAGCGCTTAGTATACCACAACTTTTATCATGTGACAAGACAGTTGTAATATCCATTGTCCATTTTTTTCCTGCCTTTTCCCTTCCCAGTGCTCTATAATAGGAAGTACTTGTCTAAGACATGAAAATCTGTGACGCAGTAATTCACGTTCTGCTGCGCTGAATTTTTGCATTATTTTCCGGGATTGCTATAAAAACACCCGGAAATTTGACGGTTGCATAATTATCTACAAAAAAAACGGCCACAATACCCATATTTACTGGGTTTGTAACCGTTTTATCACCATACAGCCGTCAAAGTACGGGATTCTATCATTTCACCTCTGATATGTCACTATTTACCATTTCTTCCGCCGTATCTTCTTCTATTTCTGTCTTTGTCACCTGTTTGATATGCTTTTTTTTCAGATGCAGATATACGAATTCCCGAAAAATAGTATAAAACACGGAAAGCAACGGAATGAAAACAAGCATACCTACAATTCCCATAAGATTTCCGCCGATCGTAACTGCTGCAAGAACCCAAATCGACGGAAGCCCTACAGACTCACCCACAACATGAGGATAGATCAGATTTCCCTCGATCTGCTGCAGCACCAGAAATACTATAATAAATAAAATTGCCTGTTTCGGATTTACCATAAAGATCAAAAAGCTTCCCACTGCACACCCGATGAAGGCTCCGAAAATCGGGATCAATGCCGTAAACGCAATTAAAACTCCAATCAAAAGTGCATATGGCATCCTCAAAATACTCAATATCACAACAAACATACAGCCAAGGATCACGGCTTCCAGACACTGACCTGTAAGAAAATTTGCAAATGTCCGATAAGTCAGAGAGCAGACTTTAAGAAAAGCATCTGCTTTTTCCTTTGGAAGAAAAGCGAAAAATACTTTTCGAATCTGCACCTGCAGCGTTTCCTTCTGAAAAAGGACATAGCAGGCAAAGGAAAATGCAACAAAAAAGGCTGCCAATCCACTAACTATGGAACCCACTGCTGACATTGTGATATTCATCATATTTCCTGCACCATTTCCAAGTAGGCTTATCCCCCACTTGATCGCCTGATCCGGATTAAACTGTACCTGATCTACAAGCTTCATGATTTCCTGGTTATTATGGGAAAACTCCCGGATCCAGCTTTGCATCTGCGGAATAAAATCAGCGATACTCATCATCAGGGTTCCTATTGTCCGCGTAAGCTGCGGAATCACACCAAACATCACCAGTACAATCACGCCAACCGCAAATACGATCGTGAGGAACAGGCTTATTGGTCTTGCCAGTTTTTCGACTATCTTATTTTCTTTTTTTGCCCTTCCAAAAATTTTCTTTTCCAAAAAGCTCATTGGCACGTTGGTCACAAATGCGATCGCTCCGCCAAGTACAAATGGAAATACGATCCCCCATATTGCTTTCAACACATCGAGTACCACATTAAACTTCCACAGCGCGACCACAAGAAATGCTGTAAACACAATAAGTTCCCGGATTTTTTTTACAGATTTTTTACTTATATCCACTGTCATTCTCCTCTTTTTCTTAATTTCATGCGTATCCATTTAAGCAGCTGAATAATCGGAAGACTTGCAAACGCAAATTTTCAAACTTAAATTACTCCCCTTTATTAGACCTAATCGTATAACAGAATCGGTACCTCTGTCAAGATTTTTGAAATTATATTTAAAGTGTAAAAAGATATAGTCGCCATTTTCTTTCTTGCCTTTTCCCTTCCCTATGGTCTATAATAGAAAGTACTTGTCTAAGATACGAAATTGCTGATAAAGGAGCATTTTATATGAACAAAAAGGAAATTGCTGAAATTAAAAAACTGTTTACCCCATCCCACTGTGCGATCACGCGAATCTGCGGATGCTATGTGGATGCGGAAAAGAATATTAAGACAAAATTAAAAGAAGCGTTTCTCTCTCTCGAAGAGGAAGAAATGTTTAAATATTTTAAGATTTTTAAAAGCACCCTCTCCGGTACCATCGGAAAGAATCTGCTGAATATGGAGTTCCCGCTCTCCCAGGAAAGTGAGGGCGGCACACAGGAGTTTCTCTTAAAACTCCGCAACAGTGAGCTGAAGGACGAAGCGCTGATTGATGAATTTTATGAAAAGGTGATGGCGGATTATCTCTATCCGGAAAACTACTATATTATTCTGATCCATGGTGCCTACGATGTACCGGGACGCGCTTCGGATAATCTGGATATGGACGATGCTTCCGATTACGTCTATGAATTTATCCTCTGCAGCATCTGCCCGGTAAAACTCGACAAACCGGGTCTCTGCTACAATGTGTCCCACAATACGATTGAAAACCGCGTGCAGGACTGGGTGGTCGGCGCACCGGAAAACGGTTTTCTCTTCCCGGCCTTCACAGACCGCAACACGGATATCCACAATCTGCTGTATTTCACGAAAAACGCAGAGATGGATCAGCCGGACTTTCTCGACCACTTCCTGGGCTGTCAGGCGCCACTCTCCGCGAAATCCCAGAAAGAAACGTTTCAGTCTATTATAGAAGAAACTCTCGATTCCGCCTGTGATTTTTCTACTGTTATGACCATTCAGGAGAACTTAAATACCATGATTGAAGAGCGGAAAGACGATCCGGAACCGGTGGTGCTCGATAAACACGAGGTAAAACGTCTGCTCGCCAGCAGCGGCGTACCGAATGAACAGCTTGACGAGTTCGACGAGAAGTACGAATCCATTGCGGATGAGAAAGCAAGCTTCGTTGCCTCGAACGTGGCCAGTACACGGAACTACGAGATCCGCACCCCGGATGTTATCATCAAAGTCAGCCCGGAAAAGGCCCAGCTCATCGAAACCCGTACGATCGACGGAACACCGTATATTCTGATCGAGGCAGCCGATGAAGTGGAAATCAACGGAATTCTTTTAAAACCGTCACGGCCATCCGATGCGGATGATACCGAATTTTAACAGCCAAATGACAGCGAGTCTTTCTCCCTGTCCGAAAAGAAAACGGCAGTCCCAGACAAAAGGGCTGCCGCTTTTTCTTCCTTTTTATTTATGCTTAGCAGAGTGCTTTCCCAAGTGCAATGCATGCTGCCTCAGCTTCATCATCTGGCGCGTCTGCGCAGATCACGCTGTCGCATACCAGCTCGGCGCCATCATTTTTGCAGCTTTCTTCCCAGGTGCGCATCCACTCGCCGTCTCCCCATCCATAGGAACCGAACAGAGCGATTTTCTTTCCGGAGAGTTTGGATTCACATGCGGAGAACATTGGCTCGAACTCGGTATCTTCCAGCTCTTCTGCCCCCATAGCCGGGCATCCGAAAGCGATTGCATCGTATGCATCTACATCATCCGCAGAGAAATCTGCGCAAGTCAGAACAGAAACTTCTGCGCCTGCCTCCTTTGCTCCCTCTGCTACTTTCTGTGCCATCATTTCTGTGTTGCCGGTTCCACTCCAATAAACTACTGCTACTTTGCTCATGTTTCAAATCCTTCTTTCTTTATTTTCTGATTCCGGGGGATTTTTCTTTCCCCGATCCTACTGCCCTTTTTATGGTATGCAGGATTTTATGTTAAACAGCTACGGTGAGCTGTAAAACGCTTCTTCCCTGCTTCCAGAGACGCAGATACACGTTTCTGCATTTCTGATAGCGCTGAAATGTTTTCTGTGCTTCGCACTCATTGCAATAGACCTTCCAGCATCCCTTGCATTTATAATTGTGGCCTTTGTTCTCAATAAAACCAATCACATCACCGAGCGGATAGTCGAGAAACACACCGATCTCATGCGGAAATCCTTCTTTACACTCTGCTACCCGGGTTTTCAGGCGATTCAGTGCATAGGCAATGTCTGTATTTTCATATCCATAGGATTTTAAAAACGCTGCATTCTCCGGATTTTCCAGCTCCTTCTGGAGAAGCCCTTCACGGTACACATAGACCAGTGCTCTCGTCTCATGCTCCCGCAATACAAAGATGTGAATTCCTTTTGGTTCCAGACAGGCACTCCAGTATGAAATCTGATCTTCCAGTTCTTCTTTGGATGAAAATGTCATATTACATAAATTTGCGGCTTTGATGGAAGCCAGCGTTGCCGAACAGTGTTCGATCAGAAATCTCTCAATCATGCCTTTTACGTCTCCTTCTTACATTGCTGCTGCGCAGTGCTCATCTAATACCGAGCGAAGTGCGGTGGCACTGCTGGTATGGATTCTTGCGATCGGAATATTGTTTTTCTTTGCTTCCTGGGAAGCAGTGATGACCATTTTGTGGGATACGGTGTTGGTAAAGAGAATCATCAGATCCGGATTCCCAATTTTTTTCTTAACGGAGCCATGCTCTTTCGGGAACACCTTTGCTTTACATCCATAGTCTTTACAGATATCTGTATATTGACACACCATTCTTTCATTTCCACCGATAATTACGACACTCATCTTCTCTACCTGCCTTTCTGTTGTTATCTTATGCTACTTGAAATTAGTTTATTCTAACTCCTGTGTTTTAAGAAAGAATCCCTCTACCGGGATCCCGTATGATTTTTGGTTTTATCCGTTGTACTTTAGTTAGCTACATCTAACTGTTGGGTATATCATACCGTTTTTGTCGGATTTTGTCAAGGATATCCTGCAAATTTTTCCGGCTTTTCTTGAGAAAATTGTATCATTTTCTTTTTCACATCACGCTGGTGAAAGAATATTCGCAATGGAAGCAGAGACTTTCCCTGCTTTTGTTAAAAAGCCGCTGGAATCTTAAGAAGAAGACTCCAGCGGCTTTCCCGTTGCTATTCTGTTCTGTTTTTTATACCGGCTCGTCCAGCAGGTTACCCATACTCTTTAAGCCAATGTAAAGAGTAGATGTATTGTGAAGCAGTGCGGAAGTGGTTGGCTGTAAAATGCCGCCCACGCCGAGCAGAATCAGTCCGGCATTGAACGTAACGATAAAGCGGTAATTCTTATGAATCCGTTTCATCAGACGGTTGCTCAGCATACGAAGCACCAGAATTTCTGCCAGATCGTCTGCGGCAACGGTGATATCCGCGATCTCACGCGCAATCTCTGCGCCCTCGCTGATGGCGATTCCAACGTCTGCGGCAGAAAGTGCCGGTGAATCGTTAATACCGTCACCGATCATAATGACTTTACGTCCCTCTGCTTTTTCTTTCTCCACAAAGTTTGCCTTATCCTCCGGCAGTACCTCAGCATAGTACTCGTCCACGCCGACCTTCTTCGCGATCGCTTTTGCCGTGCGCTCGCTGTCTCCGGTCATCATGACGATCTTTTTCAGACCTGCTTTTTTCAGCTGACGGATAATTTCGGCCGCCTCCGGACGAAGCGGATCCTCAATGCAGATAACTGCTGCAAGTACACCTTCTAAGGCAAGATAGAGATGAGAATACTCCTCCGGCAGATGACGGAACTTCTCTTCCATTCCTTCCGGAATGATACTGTTCTCATCCTCAAATACGAAGTGATAACTTCCAATAATCGCTTTTTCGCCATTGATCGTTGTAGAAATACCGTGTGCAACGATATATTCTACTTTGGAGTGCATCTCCTCGTGATCCAGATGTTTCTCTTTTGCCGCGTCTACTACGGCTTTTGCCATGGAATGCGGAAAATGCTCTTCCAGGCAGGCTGCGATGCGCAGAAGCTCATCCGGGCTCTTTGTTTCGCTGAAGGATACCACCTCTGCTACGGTCGGCTGCGCTTTTGTCAGTGTTCCGGTCTTATCGAAAACGATCGTATCCGCTTCCGCCACAGCCTCCAGGAATTTACCGCCCTTTACGGTGATCTTGTGCTGGTTTGCCTCGCGGATTGCAGAGAGAACGGAAATCGGCATGGCAAGTTTTAACGCACAGGAGAAGTCTACCATCAGAATAGAGAGTGCTTTCGTTGCATTTCTGGTCAGAAGATACGTCAACGCCGTTCCGCCAAGGGAATACGGTACAAGACGGTCTGCCAGATGCTCTGCCTTGCTCTCCAGTCCGGATTTCAGTTTCTCGGACTCTTCGATCATCGCGGTAATCTTCTCGTAACGGCTGGATCCGCCGGTCTGCTTCACAAGAATGGTAAGCTCGCCCTCCTCAAGAACCGTTCCCGCATAGACAACGGAACCTAAGGTACGGCGTACCGGAACAGATTCTCCGGTCAGAGAAGCCTGGTTTACCATACCCTCGCCGTTGGATACCTCGCCGTCGAATGGAATCAGATTTCCCATATGTACGACAATCTCGTCGCCCGCAACAATTTTTTCAGACGGAACGAGAATTTCCTGGCCGTCTTTTTTCAGCCATACCTTTCCGACGTTCAGCGACATGCTGCGTGCCAGATCTCCGACGGATTTTTTATGCGTCCATTCCTCAAGCAGCTCTCCTACGCCGAGCAGGAACATGACAGAGCCTGCGGTTCCATAGTCGCCGCGGAGCATCGAAACACCGATTGCGGTTGCATCAAGAACCGGAACTTCGATCTTTCCCTGTGCCAGTGTCTGGATTCCTTTCCAGATATATTTTACGGAAACAACCGTAGTATAGATGGCACGGATCGGTGCCGGAAGAAGCCATTTTCTTCCAAAGTGGTAAATCACTTTGCTGATCAGCTTTTCCTGATATTCGTTGTTTAACGCTCTGCCGGAGCTCTCAAGCAGTCCGGTCGGCAGCTCTACTTCCTCGTAGTGGAAGAGCTGTATCATCCGAATCACAGCGGCTCGTTCTCCCTCGTAACAGATCACGGCATCGCCGGTTCTGTCATATACCTTCGCGAAAGATACCTGGTTCTGATTCTGCAGATAGTACAGCAGTGTCTCTGCCTGTACGGAGGACATGCGCTTCTGTGCCAGATGGATTCGGATTCTGCCTCTGCTTTCGTGTTTAATATAAAATTTCAAATCTTATGCCTCCTAGAAAAACACCTGCAGAGAATTCTGCAGGCGTTTTGTTTTTTCCGTATGAATACGACGTAAATCAGATGTTGCTGTGTACAGCTTATGCCTCAACCGTATCCTCTGCTTCTGCTTCAACAGCTTCCTCTGCTGTCTCTTCAGCTACATCCTCTACTGCCTCTTCTGCTGCTTCACGCTCTTCGTTGATCTGTTTTGCGTCAGCATAGATGTCCTCCGCATTCTCCTGGATGGTCGTTACCGTATCCATAACAACTTTCTTTGCACGAAGAACAGCTGCGGTGCAGTTGGTGTAAAGTTTTTTCGCATCCTTGCTGGACAGTGCTTTGATACCTGCTGTTCCGAATAATACTCCTGCTGCGAAAAGTCCTGGATGTTTTAAATCTTTGATTGTCATATTACATTTCCTCCTGTTATTAAAATAAATTTTTTCTGAATTTTACATCTTCCCCCGCTGTGGTTCACAGTATAGCACTCACCTGCTCGGTTAGACAATACGTACAGTTCTTTTTGATAATTATTTTCATTAAAACAGGGAAAACGGAAGGAATTTTCACCCGTTTTCCCCGTTTTTCAGCCTTCCACCGCTGAAACAATCACATTTTCAATATCCTGATTCTGAATATAGCCCTTTGCCTTCAGTCCGGATTTCATCACGTCCATCCACATCTCTCCGCTTAAGCGGCAGATGGTATGATCGCTCAGTTCTACGGTACAGCCCTGATCTTTGAAGCATTCTTCTCCACAGGCAATCTTGTAAAAATTTTTGCGGCTGATTGCACCGATGCTCTCCAGTGTATTCACCATGCGATACACCGTAGCAGGCCCGATGCTGCTGTCTTTCTGCAGAGCTTTATAGTAAATTTCTTTACAGCAGGAGCACTCCTCTTCCAGGATAATATCGAGCAGAATCCGTCTCTGTCTGGTTATTCTGCATCCCTGTTCCCGGAGCTTCTGAATAATCAGTTCTCGCTTCATCTGTGTTCTGTGATAATTTCTGGCTTCATGCTTTGTCTGTTCCTGCGGCATACGTTCTACCTCCTGATGATGATTCCTGTCCTGTCAGTCGCAATGTCCCTTGCACTGCCCGCAGTTACCACCACAGCTTCCCTTGCCGCTTTTTTTATCTTTAATCATACTGCGTACTGCAAGTCCTACCAGACCAACAACGACTACAAGTGTGATAAAAGTTCCCATAGAAACAACTCCTTTCTTTTCAAAAGAGTCCGCATCCTGCAGCGGATGCCGGATACGGACTCTTCATTAGATACATGTTCTCTATCTGTCACAGCAATTATTTGCTGAACATTTTGTTGGTGGAAACGCTCAGAGTTGCGCTCTCTTTGTAAGGTCTTACCAGCAGATATACAAATCCGATGATGAGCAGAACAGCAACTACCGTTCCGATTCCAAAACCGCCGCCGATGAACAGGTTACCGATCTGATAGATGCACAGGGATACAACATAGGCAAGCAGTGTCTGATATCCGATTGCAGTAAAAAACCATTTGGTATTGTTCATCTCACGTTTGATTGCACCCATTGCTGCGAAGCACGGTGCGCACAGAAGGTTGAATACCAGGAAGGAATAAGCTGCTACCGTAGATAAGCTTCCTGCAAGCTGTCCCCATATCTCGGCGCCGTCTTCTGCAACTTCGCCAAAGCCGAACAGGATACCGAAGGTACCAACAACGTTCTCTTTTGCGATCAGTCCGGAAACAGCTGCAACAGCCATCTTCCAGTCGCCCCATCCAAGAGGTGCAAACAGAGGAGCGATCACGCTTCCGATGGAAGCCAGGATACTGTCATTTAACTGCTCAGCTTCCAGCATTCCGAAGGATCCGTCAACCCATCCGAAGTTCATCAGGAACCACAGAACGATGGTAGACATCAGGATGATCGTACCGGCTTTTTTGATGAAAGACCAGCCACGCTCCCACATGCTGCGGAGAACGTTGCTTACCGTCGGCCAGTGGTAAGCCGGAAGCTCCATAACAAACGGAGCCGGATCGCCAGCGAACAGTTTTGTTTTTTTCAGGATGATACCGGAGCAGATGATTGCTGCGATACCAACGAAGTAAGCACTTGGCGCAACCCAGGAAGCTCCATTAAACAGGGCACCTGCGATCAGGGCGATGATTGGAAGTTTTGCTCCACAAGGTACAAACGTTGTTGTCATGATGGTCATTTTACGGTCACGGTCATTCTCGATGGTACGGGAAGCCATGATACCAGGAACACCACAACCACTTCCGATCAGCATCGGAATGAAGGATTTTCCGGAAAGTCCAAATTTACGGAAGATACGGTCCATGATGAATGCAACACGCGCCATGTAACCGCAGGACTCCAGAAATGCCAGGAACAGGAACAGTACCAGCATCTGCGGTACGAATCCAAGTACGGCACCAACACCGGCAACAATACCATCCAGGATCAGACCCTGCAGCCAGTCAGCGCAGTGGATCGCATTCAGCAGATTTTCAATGGCCGGCGGAATGATCTCTCCAAAGAGTACATCGTTGGTCCAGTCCGTTACAAAAGTACCTACTGTTGTGACAGATACATAATATACAACCCACATAACAACTGCAAAGATCGGAAGTGCCAGCCAGCGGTTGGTTACGATCCGGTCGATCTTATCCGATGTTGTCATGGCGTTTTTCTTGTTCTTTGTGACACAGTCACCGATGATGCTGGAAATATAAACGTAACGCTCGTTTGTAATAATACTCTCGGTATCGTCATCAAATTTGTCTTCCAGCTGTTTGATCTCGGCAGATACATCCGGAACGGATTTCATCTGCTCTGTGATCTTATCATCTTTCTCCAGAAGTTTGATTGCAAAGAAGCGTTTCTGCTCATTTACAATATCACTTCCGAGTTTGCTCTCAACGGTGCGGATGACTGCCTCCACATCCTTGTCAAACTCATGAACCGGTACAGCAGCACCTTTTTTCTGTGCAATCTGCACTGCTTTATCAGCAGCTTCTTTGATTCCGGTTCCTTTCAGAGCAGAGATGGTTACAACTTCACAGCCCAGCTTTTTCGCCAGTTTGTCGATATGTATTTTGTCTCCGTTCTTCTCAACAATATCCATCATGTTGACAGCCATGATCACCGGAATACCAAGTTCCATGATCTGTGTGGACAGATACAGGTTACGCTCAATGTTGGTACCATCTACGATGTTCAGGATCGCATCTGGTCTTTCATTAATCAGGTAATTTCTGGCTACCACTTCCTCCAGTGTATACGGAGATAAAGAATAGATACCCGGAAGGTCCATGATGGTGACATCTTTGTGGCCTTTGAGCTTTCCTTCTTTTTTCTCGACGGTTACACCTGGCCAGTTTCCTACGAACTGGTTGGAGCCTGTCAGTGCATTGAACAATGTTGTCTTACCGCAGTTCGGGTTTCCTGCGAGTGCAATCTTAATTGCCATTTTTTCCATGCCCCTCTTTCTTTGATTTTTACTGATTTTAATAACTTCACAAGCCTTACCAATATTGGCTACAGCTTGCTTTTGTTAGCATCCGCTAACAAGCAGGCAAAAAAAATTTACTCTACTTCAATCATTTCGGCATCTGCTTTTCTTAAGGATAATTCGTATCCTCTGACGGTTACTTCGACCGGATCGCCGAGCGGAGCAACTTTGCGCACGAATACGTCAACACCCTTGGTGATTCCCATATCCATGATTCTTCTTTTGACCGGACCGGAGCCGTTGAGTTTTACAACTTTAACGGTTTCTCCTACGGAAGTCTCTTTTAAAGTCTTCATCTTCTCTCCTTCTTTCCTATCAAATCAGGATTTTGGCTGCCATATCTTTTCCAACGGCCACCCTGGAATCTTTCACATTCACGATGAGATTGCCGTCGATTTCCGATACGACTGTCACGTTTCCGCCAACGACGAAGCCAAGATTTTCAAGAAATCTTCTGGTCTCTTCTTTTCCGCCGACTTTTCTGATTGTGTAACATTCGCCTGGATTTGCCATCGTTAAAGGCATAGTCAATTACCTCCTGTGTATGATAATGAGTTTCATCTCTATTTCAGTTGTTAGTATATGCTAACGTACGTTAGATGTCAACTGCTTTTTTACTATTTTTTTGTATTTTTTTCTGAAATTTACTCCGTTACTGAGAAAAAGCCTTCGTTAAGAGCCCTGTTTTTTTGAAAAATAAGGCAGAACAGAGAAATTTCGTATCTCCCTGTTCTGCCCTTTTTGCTTTCCATTTCTTTTTAGAAACGGTACATCATCTTATGCCATTTTGCACCGCCATGCGTCGAGTCGGAAAGTTCAATATATTCGTATCCGATCCTTTTGTAGAATGGAATCATATGATCCTTGCACGTAAGAACAACGGCTTTTTTGTCACGCTCTCCTGCGCTTTTTACCATATGACGCATCAGTGCTTCTCCAATGCCCTGTTTCTGGAACTTCGGATTGACGTCCAGTCCGAAAATCATCTGATAATCACCGTCCGGGTTGTGCAGCGTGGCGTCATGGTAGAGTGCATCCGCCAGATAATCGGTATCCGCACAGCAGCCATTGCAGAAGCCTGCGATTTCGCCGTCTTCAGTTTCCGCTACAAAAAAGCTGTTTTTGCAGGTTTTGTACCGCTCCATGAAGTCTTCATAACCTGCCGCCTCGGCAGCCGGGAAACATAGCGCCTCCACCTCGGCTACCTTTTTCAGATCTTCCTCTTTTACCGGACGGATCGTATACTTTACTTTTCGTTTTAAATAGGGCTTCAGTCCCGCAACGACTTCTTCCACCGTTCCATCCACGAACGGATTCTTCAGTCCGGCCAGCTCCAGCAGTGCAAAATATCCCTTGCTTCCGCCTGCTTGGCAGAGACGGTAATAATCGTCCCACGCCTTTTCCGGCTCTTTTTTGGAACGCTCAAAGAACTGGAAAGCACAGATCTGTGCCAGCGCATAATCAATATAGTAGAACGGGTTCACAAAGATATGCTGCTTCTGCATCCAGAAACCGCCCTCCTCGAGGAACTTGTGGCCGTCATAATTTCTCCATGGCATATAGGTCAGCTCTAACTGATGCCAGATCGCACGGCGCTCCTTGGCCGTCATGCCGATATTTTCAAATACCTTATGCTGGAACTCATCCACACATACCATGTACGGAATCACTTCCAGCGCGCTCATCAGGTGCGCATAACGGTAATCATCTGCTTTCTCTCCAAAGAATGCATTCATCCAGGGGTATGCGAAATGCTCCATTGTCATCGAGTGAATCTCCGCCACCTCGCTTGTCGGGAATACCATATCCATAAACGGAATCTGTTTTGCCGCCGTATACGCCTCGAATGCATGGCCCGCCTCATGAGTCAGAACATCAACGTCCGCGCTCGTACCATTAAAGTTGGAGAAGATGAACGGCGCCTTGAACGTATTCAGAAATGTGCAGTAACCGCCTGTCTGTTTTCCCGGCTTCGTCTCCAGATCAAACAGCTCATGCTCCACCATAAAATCAAAGAACTCACCCGTCTCTTTCGACAGCTCATGGTACATCTTCTGCGCCTTCGCAACCAGTTCCTCCGTCGTTCCTTCCGGAACCGCGTTTCCTTCCGGGAAAATCAGCTCCTCATCGTAATAATGCAGCCTGTCCACTCCAAGCCGTTTCTCCTGCTCCTTCCGAAGCTCCAGGCAGAGTGGTACAATCTTCTCCTTCACCTGCGCACGGAACCTTGCAACATCCTCCGCCGTATAATCGTATCTTCCATAGCTCAGGTAAATAAATTCAATGTAAGAAGAAAATCCCAGCTTCTTCGCAATTTTATCGCGCAGCGGAACCATCTTGTCATACAGCGCATCCAGCTCCCCAGAAATCTCTTCATACAAATCTCCCCATGCCGTCATCGCCTCTTTCCGCATCTGGCGGTCCGTACTCTGCATCGCCTTCAGAAGTCCATAAAAATTACACGTTTCGCCCTTAAATTCCGTCGAAGCATTCGCCGTAATTTTACTGTACTGCTGCGTCAGATTCGCCTCTTCGATCAGATCCTCCACGATACAGTCGTCCGCTAATTTTTGGCCAACCTCCATATTCTTCACAAAGAATTCCCCGAACTCCTCTGCAAACTCTTTGATAAACGGAGACTCCAGAATCACCTTCTCTGCCTTTTGTATCAGCAGATGGATCGCCGGAATCGTCTCATTCCAGAACTGAACCTCTCCTTCATAAAACGAATCTCTGGTGTCCACCGTATATCTTACCTGCGCCACTTCCGCCATTGTCGCCCCGGCATCCTCGCGCGTTTTTTCTTCCATAAAAAGTCCGCGCAGCTCCTCATATGATTTTGCCTCTTTGAGCGCCTTCGTATACGCTCTTACTTTTTCCTGCTCTGCCTCCATGTCCGGCCTTACGTATTCAATTTCCGAAAACTTTTTCATCTTCTCTTACCTCCTTCTATTCCAGAACGCCCAGATTTTTCAACTCATGATAAACCCGGGACGCCGGCAGTCCCATCACATTATAATAGTCTCCCTGGATTCCTTTCACAAACTTTGTCCCAAACACCGTCTGAATTCCGTATCCTCCAGCCTTATCCGACCACACAGGAGCCTCCCCCTCTTTCTCAAGAGCAAGATACCCGTTTATCTCCTCCTCTGTCATCGCATAAAACTCTACATCTGTACGGTCACAGAACGATACCACACGCTTTGCGTCCCCCTCTGTTACCGCAATCGTAACTCCAGTATACACCTGATGCACCCTTCCCTGCAACTGCTGCATCATTCTTCTGGCTTGTTCTATCCCCTTCGGCTTGCCAAGGATCTCCCCTTCAAAAGCCACAACCGTATCCGCCCCGATCACAACGGCATCCCCTTCGGTAATCTCCGCAACATCCAGACATTTCAGCCGTGAAAGCTCCTCCACAACCTTCTCCGGTTCCGCAGACGTCACAACTTCTTCCGCCCCTGAAGCCTGAACCTTACACCGTATTCCCAACATCTCCATCAACTCTCTTCTTCTGGGTGACCCCGAAGCCAATATCACTTTCATCCTGCTGTCTCCTTTATTTTTTCTTTCATGACATGCATTTTTTTTCACACCATGCAGCGGTCCGCGGGAATGTGCGGCTTGCGCCAGATGGCCGGATAAAATAAGTACGCCGGGAACAAACACAATCCACTCGTGTCCGTTCCCGGCGTACTTATTTTATCCAGATGCCTGAATTTCCGTCTTATGCAAAGCAAAACGATAAGCCGGGTTATGTCGTGTGTAATCATCTATCCAATGGAACTGTCGCCAGTCCCCTTAAGCGACCCACCTGAAAACATGACGGGCAGCCATATACGTTTTCTATTCGGTCTTGCTTCGGATGGGGTTTACATGGCTTTCTCTGTTACCAGAGAAACGGTAGTCTCTTACACTGCCTTTCCACCCTTACCAGGAAAAACCTGGCGGTATCTCTCTGTTGCACTATCCCTGGAGTCACCTCCGCCGGACGTTATCCGGCACCCTGCCCTGCGAAGCCCGGACTTTCCTCACCTGGCCCCTTTCGGTCCTGCCAGCCGCGATTACATATCTTACTTTGTCAAAAACGGAACATCAGACAGTTAATAATCATATCACAAACTTTCTCTGTTGTCCATCCCCCAAATCACAGATCCCGCAAAGCAGCCTCTCATACATCAAAACAGCTTCCCCCCACAAACTCCCGCAGAATCGAATTCTTGGGAATATCCTCAATCGGCACTCCGACAAAATAATCCAAAAACTTCAGCAGCCGCTTTGCCTCCTGGTACTCCGGCTCTCCCTCCTCAATCTGGAACAGCAGCGGTTCCGCATACAGCTTCAGAACCGAAAGCTCATACACCAGCGCTGAATTGAACATCACATCCGCCTTCTCCTGGTTCGGAAAAATATTCCGATCCTCGCCGCGGCGCACCGACGGCCACATCGCAATCGTCTCCTTCGCCGACGTTGCCCGCGTCCGGCTGTCGCGCACCATCCGCCGGATCAGACGTCCGTCCGTCGTTGGAATCCGGTTGTGTTCATCCACATTAATCTGCGTCAGCGCACTGATATAAATCCGGAATTTACTTTCCGAAGGAAGCGACCACGTCAGTTTTTCATTCAGCCCGTGAATCCCCTCCAGCACCAGCACATCGGTCTCCTTCATCTGAATAAAATTCCCCTTGTACTCGCGCTTACCCGTCTTAAAATTAAAATACGGCAGTTCCACACGCTCTCCGTTCAAAAGTGCTGTCATATCCCGGTTCAAAAGCTCGATATCCAGTGCTTCCAGGCATTCAAAATCATAATCGCCGTTTTCATCCCGCGGCGTATCTACCCGGTTCACATAGTAATTATCAAGGCTGATCGGATGCGGCGTCAGACCATGCGCTGAAAGCTGGATGGAAAGCCGGTTGCAGAACGTCGTCTTTCCGGAGGAAGACGGACCCGCAATCAGCACAAATTTAACCTGCTTTCTTTCCGCAATCTGCTCCGCAATCTTCGCAATCTTCTGCTCCTGCAGCGCCTCCGCAATCAGCATCATCTGCTGGATATTGCCCTTCGTGATGCGTTCATTTAAGTCGGCAACCGTGGAAACTCCCATCTGCTCGCCCCAGCGCTCCGATTCCCGCTGCACCTGGAACACCTTCGGGGAGAGATTCGCCGCCGGCACCGTCTCCGGCGCCTTTTTCTCCGGCATCTGCAGCACAAAGCCGTCATCGTATAAATAGAGATCAAAATACTTCAGATAACTCGTATCATACGTCATAAATCCATAATAATAGTCTTCAAAATCCCCGAGACTGTACAGATTCACACGGGAGACACGGCGGTAACGGAACAAGCGGTCTTTATCCGTCATGCCATGCAGCCGGAACCGTTCTCTCGCCTCGTGCGTATCGACACTCCGCTTATAAATCGGCACCGCCTTTTCCACCTGTTCATGCATATACGCTTTTACTTCGTCCAAAAACGCCTGATTCAGCGTGATATCGCCGTCCACCGTGTAGAAAAAGCCCGAACCCGCCGAAAAATGCAGCATCACATGGCGGATCTTATCGTAGCCTCCCACATGATACACCGCTTTTACCAGCAGAAGAGAAAGACTCCTCTGATACGTTTTATGTCCGATCTCATCCTCCGTTGTCACAAATTCCAGTTCACAGTCTTTTTTCAGCTGTTTGTGCAGCTCCCGCAGCCGTCCGTCCACTTTCACAAGGACAATCGGCGCGTCCATTGTTTTTTCAAAATCCTTTGCAATCTCATAATAAGAGCAATTTTCCGGATATTCGTATCCTTTTCCATCAATTGTTACCTGAATCAATTGTAATTCCTCCTTCTTGCAAAACTTTCTGAAAATTCAGAAGTGACAGAAAAGGCGCGCCCGAAAATTACAACTGCTGAAATTTTCAGACACGCCCCTCTTGTGCAAACGCTGTCGTTACATCGTATGGAAACGCGCAAGCGCAGATTCCAGTACTGCCTCTTTTTCTTTTAATTCCCAAAGGCGCTGTGCTGCCTTTTCACTGGAGTGATCCGAAAGCTGGCGGATCAGCGTCTGGTTCTGCTCCTGCTGTTTCAGAAGGTATTCCCTCAGCACTGGATTTTCCTTTTCCAGAAGGCGCGGTCCATAGAAAAACTCCTCCGCCTTCAGATTCTCCTTTTCCCCTGGCACTGCCCGCAGAATCGGATAATATTTTCCATCCTCCTCTACAAAATTCTCCTGTGCAAGGAAAAATCCGTGTTCCAGAAGCCATGCACGCACGCGGTCGATATCCGACTGCGGCTCCAGGATCAGCTCCCGAAAACCGGACAGCAGCGGCTCACCTTCGCTTAAAATTCTTATGGTAAGCCCGCCGCCCATGCCCGCGATGAGAAGAGAATCACCCTCTCCCGCACGCAGGGCATGGAGTCCGTCGGAAAGTCTTGTTTCTATGTAGTCCCCCATCTGGTACTGCGCAATATGCTCCCTGGCCCGCTCCAGCGGTCCGCGGTTCACATCCATGGCGATTGCGGAGGAAATCTTCTTCTGTTCCAGCAGCGCAATCGGCACATAGCCGTGATCTGTTCCCACATCGACCAGGCAGCCGCCCGGGGTGACAAACTCCGCTACCGCGGAAAGTCTTTTTGATAACTGCATTTTCCTGTCGTCCTTTTCTTCCTCGCAGATTAGTCCAGGTAATCTTTCAGCTTTCTGGAACGGCTCGGATGGCGCAGTTTACGGAGCGCTTTCGCCTCGATCTGACGGATACGCTCTCTTGTAACATTAAACTCTTTACCAACCTCTTCGAGGGTTCTCGCACGGCCATCATCAAGTCCGAAACGGAGACGCAGAACCTTCTGCTCACGGTCGGTCAGTGTGCTTAAGACATCCTCCAGCTGCTCTTTCAGCATCGTGAATGCTGCCGCATCTGCCGGTACCGGCACATTGTCGTCCTGGATGAAATCGCCGAGGTGGCTGTCCTCTTCCTCACCAATTGGTGTCTCGAGTGAAACCGGTTCCTGGGAAATTTTCAGGATCTCGCGGACACGCTCCACAGACATGTGCATCTCCTCTGCGATCTCTTCCGGCGTAGGTTCGCGGCCTAACTCCTGCAGTAACTGACGGGAAACGCGGATCAGCTTGTTGATCGTTTCTACCATATGAACCGGAATACGGATTGTTCTCGCCTGATCTGCAATCGCTCTTGTGATCGCCTGGCGGATCCACCACGTTGCATACGTAGAGAATTTGTATCCTTTGCGGTAGTCGAATTTTTCCACCGCTTTAATAAGACCTAAGTTACCTTCCTGAATCAGATCCAGAAACAGCATACCACGGCCTACGTAACGTTTTGCAATCGAAACAACAAGACGAAGGTTTGCCTCTGCCAGACGTTTTTTTGCTTCCTCATCTCCCTCTTCCATTCTCTGTGCCAGCTTAATCTCTTCCTCTGCAGAAAGAAGCGGCACTTTACCGATCTCTTTTAAGTACATGCGGACCGGATCCTCAATGCTGACGCCTTCCGGAACGGAAAGGTCGATGTTCTCCATATCGATCTCTTCTTCTTCAGAAAGATCGATGTCATCGTCGTCCAGAAGGAGAAGATCACGGTCTGCCGCATTTGGATCCTCGGTCATGTCTGAAAGACGCAGTACATCGATGCCGCTTGCCTCCAGGTATTCAAATACCTTCTCCATCTGCTCCGCATCCAGCGGCATATCGCGGAAAAAGTCGTTGATTTCCTGATATTCCAGGACGCTCTTTTTCTTTTTGCCGTATGCTACCAGTTCTTTTAATTTTTCCATAAATTTTGCTTTATCGAACTCCATTGACTGTCCATCCTTCCATAGCTTGTATATATTCTGTCCCTGCCCTGCGAAATTAAACACGCAGATCAGAAGATTCCAGGGTTTTTCTTTGGTATCCAGGCCTCCTTAAAAAGCGAAATCCGGAAGTTCCCCTGCTTTCCACCGCTCCAGGCTCTTTTTGTCCGCCATCAGCTTCTGCAGCGCCGCCATATCGGTCACATTCATATGTGCCGACTGATACGCAATGCTGTTTTCTTTCATATTGCAGATCACATCATGCAGCGCGCGCCGTTTTTCCTCCTCTGTCTCCAGCGGGATTCTGGCATTAAAAAGGCCTGCAACTTCTTTCTGCTCCTCGGAATCAACAAACTGATTCAAAAGCTTTGCCGGATTCACCCCGCCCTCGTGATACTGCAGCACAATCATCTCTGCAATCTGGCGGTAAAGAGGTGTGGTAAAATCCTCCGGCGTAATATATTTTTCCAGTTTTCCAATGAGCGCCGGATAAGAGGTCATCCATGTCAGCATCAGCTTCTGTGCTTTTTCGACACCGCCCTCTTTCTCTTTTTTGTTTGCGGCTGTATTCCGCGGCTTGACACGCTCCGTCCTTCCGGCTCCTGATAGTGCCATCTGACCGACCTGCTTTCGCAGTACTTCGACGGCAATCCCGTATTTTCCTGCCACTGCCTCAAGATAACTGTTCCGCTCGATCTCATCCTCGATTGCAACGAGACGACGCACCGCCTCATGCAGGAAATCGGATTTGCCCTGCGGGTCGGCAAGGTCGAAATCGCGTTCCTTCATGCGGATCTCATACAAAACGCTGTTCTCCGCCTCTTCCAGACGTTTTTCGAACGCTTCGCAGCCCTCGTGCTGGATAAACTCATCCGGGTCCTTATACGGTCTCAAATTGACGACACGCGTTGTAAGACCAACCCCTTTGAGCATCGGAATCGCACGAAGCGCCGCTTTGACGCCTGCCTCATCGCTGTCATAGATCACAAGAACCTCGTCGGTATACCGTTTCATCAGCCCCGCCTGCAGCGATGTGAGTGCTGTTCCAAGAGAAGCTACCGCGTTATTGAATCCTGCCTGGTGCATGGAGATGACGTCCATATAGCCCTCGCAGATAATCAGATTTTTTCTCCGTGAAGAGCGCGCCAGATGCAGCCCGTAGAGATTGCGGCTCTTATCGAAAATCTTTGTCTCCGGCGAATTCAGGTATTTCGGCTTTCCATCCCCCATCACACGGCCTCCGAAGCCGATGACACGGCTGTTGGCATCCATGATCGGGTAAATGACACGGTTCCAGAACTTGTCCTGCATGCCATGCACCTCGTCCGCCAGAAAAAGGCCCGACTGACGCAGGATTTCATCGTCATACCCTTTTTCTTTTAAGAAACGGTACAGCAGGCTTCCATACTTATCTGAATAGCCAAGGCCGAATTTTCGAATCGTATCATCCGAAAGGCCGCGCCCCTTCAGGTAATCGTAGCCCTGCTTTCCGCGTTCGGTGTGGAGCTGGTAATAATAGAATTTCGCCGCCTGTTTGTTGATTTCCAGCAGCGTGTTCTTTAAATCCGCCTGCTCCTTTGCTTCTTTCGAATACTCCATCTGCGGAAGCTCCACCCCGGCCCGGTCGGCCAGAAATTTCAAGGCTTCCACAAACGTGAAGTTTTCGTATTCCATCAAAAATGTGAAAACATTTCCTCCGGCTCCGCATCCGAAGCAGTAATACATCTGCTTTCCTGGGCTGACGGAAAAGGAAGGGGACTTCTCATTGTGGAACGGGCAGAGCCCGAAGTAAGAGCTTCCTCTTCTTGTCAGCTTTACGTAGCCGGATATCACATCTACGATGTCATTTTTCATACGAATCTCTTCCACTAAATCATCGGAATATCGCATTTTTTCCTCCCTGTATCTAATAAACCGCCCAGGCTTTCGGCACGAACAGCTCCTCGTATTTGTGCATGGAATACTGATCGGTCATACCGGCAATGTAATCGCATACTACCTGTGTCTTGTCCTCGCCGCACCCGATCAGATTCCGGTACTCGCGGGACATCTGTTCCGGGTGCTCCTGGTAGTAGGTGTAGAGGGAAATCAGCATCTTCTTTGCCTTCTCCTCCTCTTTTTTCGCCTCCGGGTTGCGGTAGACGTTCGCGAACATCAACTCCCGCAGCATGCGCATTCCCTCGGCAATCTCCGCCGACTGGCGCACATACTCCGTTCCGCGGCTCTGCTCCACAATATCGTGGATCAGCGTATTGAGCCGCTCGCGGCACGTATCGCCAAGAACAACGCGGATCGTAATCGGGATGTCATCCTCGCTTAAGATGCCGGCACGGATGGCATCGTCCATATCGTGGTGGATGTAGGCGATCTTGTCGCAGAGACGCACAACCTGTCCCTCCAGGGTCGACGGTTTTCCCGCCGTGCGGTGGTTCAGAATCCCATCCCGCACTTCCCAGGTCAGGTTCAGGCCCTGTCCTTCCTTTTCCAGAACCTGCACGACACGGACGCTCTGTTCCGCGTGGCGGAAGCCCCCGGGATGCACCGCATTGAGCGCCGCTTCCCCGGAATGGCCGAACGGCGTGTGGCCGAGATCGTGGCCGAGCGCAATGGCTTCGGTCAGATCCTCATTCAGATTCAGCGCCCGCGCAATCGTGCGGGCAATCTGGGACACCTCGAGTGTGTGCGTCAGGCGGGTCCGGTAATGATCTCCCTGCGCAGCAAGAAACACCTGTGTTTTGTCTTTCATCCTGCGAAAGGCTTTGGAGTGGAGAATCCGGTCCCGGTCTCTCTGGTAGACGGTGCGGATGTCACACTCCGGTTCATATCGGTCCCTTCCTCTGGAATTCCGGCTGTGCGCCGCATAAGGACTCAGCTCCTGAAATTCCCGTTCTTCAAACGATTCTCTCAAGTTCAAACGAAGACCACCTCTTTCCCGGTAATATGCCTGTAACAGTTCTTTTCATTGTCCTCCTATTTCCTATATTCGGTGCCCGATTCCGATTTCCTTTTTTATTTTTCAAATTTTTCAAATTTTTTCAAAAAAAGTGTTGACGGCTTACAACTCTGGTGCTATAATACATCTTGTCGTCAGCGAGATGACAAAAACTTAAAGAACATGCGGAAGTGCTGGAATTGGCAGACAGGCCAGACTAAGGATCTGGTGGTCATTGCGATCGTGTGGGTTCAAGTCCCATCTTCCGCATGAAATTTAAAAACTACATAACATGCGGAAGTGCTGGAATTGGCAGACAGGTCAGACTAAGGATCTGGTGGTCATTGCGATCGTGTGGGTTCAAGTCCCATCTTCCGCAGAACGAAAACCCTTGTGCATGCAAGGGTTTTTTCC
>NZ_QTVL01000012.1:44800-102178 GCF_003460565.1 Blautia sp. AF32-4BH
GAACGAAAACCCTTGTGCATGCAAGGGTTTTTTCCTGCTCAAAAAAATCAGAGGAAATTCCTTTCCGGATCCCTCTGATTTTCTATTTTTCTTTTTTTCAGAATTTTCTCTGCAATTTCTGTTTTTACAGGTTCGGTCTTACAATCTTCGGTGTATAACCAGCCTCTTCCAGTGCTTTGACGATACGGTTCTTGTGATCGGTGCCGAATGCCTCCATTGTGATGCGGAGCTCTACTGCAGCACTTCTGTTCGTTGTAAAGAACTGGTTGTGGTCCAGTTTGATGACGTTTCCGTTCTCGTTTGCAATCACCTGGGAAACGCGTACCAGCTCGCCTGGTTTATCCGGCAGAAGAACGGATACAGTAAAGATACGGTCTCTCTGGATCAGTCCGTTCTGGATCACGGAAGACATGGTGATGACGTCCATATTTCCGCCGCTTAAGATAGAAACAATCTTTTTGCCCTTGACATCCAGATGCTTTAATGCAGCCACAGTCAGAAGACCGGAGTTCTCAACGATCATCTTGTGGTTTTCTACCATATCAAGGAATGCTACGATCAGCTCATCATCATCCACAGTAATGATCTCGTCCAGGTTCTGTCTTACATACGGGAAAATCTTGGATCCCGGTGTCTGTACTGCAGTACCGTCTGCAATTGTGCTGACAGGAGATACGGTCGTTACCTCGCCTTTTTCAAAGGAAGCCTTCATACAGGCTGCTCCGGACGGCTCAACACCGATGACTTTGATGTTTGGTTTCAGCAGCTTTGCCAGTGTGGAAACACCGGTAGCCAGTCCGCCTCCTCCGATCGGAACAAGGATATAATCTACGAGCGGAAGCTCCTGAATCACTTCCATAGCGATGGTTCCCTGGCCGGTTGCAACGGTCAGATCATCGAACGGGTGAATAAAGGTATAGCCATGCTCTGCTGCAAGCTCGTATGCTTTTGCACATGCCTCATCGTACACATCTCCGTACAGAACAACCTCAGCGCCGTAGCTCTGGGTACGCTCTACTTTGATGAGCGGTGTGGTAGTCGGCATTACGATGACAGCCTTTGCACCGTAGCATTTTGCCGCATACGCAACGCCCTGTGCATGGTTTCCTGCAGATGCGGTGATCAGTCCTTTTGCGCGCTCCTCTTCACTTAAGGTGCTGATTTTGTAATAGGCACCGCGCAGCTTATAGGCGCCGGTCAGCTGCATATTTTCCGGTTTTAAGTAGACTTTATTTCCCGTCTGCTCGCTGAAATATTTGCTGTAAACCAGTTTGGTCTCCTGTGTTACTTTTTTTACGATTTCAGACGCTTCCTCAAATTTCGGGAGTGTCAGCATTTCTTCTGCCATAGTCTTTTCTCCTTGTTGTCTTTTTAAGCATTCTCTTCGGATGTATGGAACAGTGCATTTACAAACTGGTCTGCATCAAATTTCTGTAGATCGTGGATGCTCTCGCCCACGCCGATGTATTTGACCGGAATATCAAGCTCGGACTGGATGGCAACGGCGATACCGCCCTTTGCAGTTCCGTCCAGCTTCGTCAGAATGATACCGGTGACATTTGCCACTTCTGCAAACTGTCTTGCCTGCTGCAGCGCATTCTGGCCCGTGGTACCGTCCAGCACCACCAGCGTTTCCAGGTATGCCTCTGGGTACTCTTTTTCCAGAATCCGGTAAATCTTGTGGAGCTCTTCCATCAGGTTCTTCTTGTTGTGAAGTCTTCCTGCCGTATCACAGATCAGCACATCCGCATTTCTGGCTTTTGCCGCTGCGACTGCATCGTACACGATGGACGCCGGATCTGCTCCGTTCTGTCCGCCGATGATATCCACGCCGGCACGGTGCGCCCACTCCGTGAGCTGCTCGCCTGCCGCTGCACGGAACGTATCTGCTGCCGCAAGAACAACCTTTTTGCCCTGATCCTTCAGAAGGCCGGCCAGCTTTCCGACGGAGGTCGTTTTTCCGACTCCATTGACACCGATCACCAGCACTACCGATTTCCGGTTTTCAAATTCATAGGCTGTATCGCCTACATCCATCTGTTTTTTGATGCTCTCGATCAGAAGCTGTTTGCACTCTGCCGGATCGGTAATGTGTTCTTCTGCCACCCGCTCTTTTAAGTGGTCAATAATTTTGGTCGTTGTATTGATGCCGATATCTCCCATGACGAGAATCTCCTCGATCTCCTCATAAAAATCGTCATCAATATTGGAATAGCCGCTGAAAATAGAATCAATTCCAGCTACAATGCTGTCTCGGGTCTTCGTCAGACCGTTGACAAGACGTTTGAAAAAGCCTACTTTCTCCTCCGCCATACCGTTCGCCTCCCTTTATCTTTTCTATCTTACTTCTTTCGTATTGTATCTTATTCGTTTCTATTTGTCCAGTTCTCCCTCAATCAAATCGACAGAAACAAGGGTAGAAACACCCTTCTCCTGCATCGTGATGCCGTACAGACGGTCTGCCGCCGTCATCGTACCGCGCCTGTGGGTGATGACGATGAACTGGGTATTTTTTGTCAGCTTGTGCAGATACTGCGCAAAACGCGTTACGTTGGAATCGTCGAGCGCCGCCTCGATCTCGTCAAGTAAACAGAACGGGGACGGCTTTAAGTTCTGGATTGCAAAAAGCAGCGCAATCGCGGTCAGTGCCTTCTCGCCTCCGGAGAGCTGCATCATATTCTGCAGTTTCTTTCCCGGCGGCTGGGAAATGATGCGGATACCTGCCTCGAGTACATCCGTGTCCTCCTCGAGCTCCAGCGTTCCCTTTCCGCCGCCGAACAGCTGGCGGAACACGCGGTCAAACTCTTTCCGGATCTCCTCGAATTTTTCCGTGAACTGCTTGCGCATACCGGCATCCAGCTCATCGATGATGCCCTGCAGTGTCTCTGCCGCTTTGACAAGATCGGTGTGCTGTGCATCGAGAAAGGCGTGGCGCTCCGAAATCTCTTTGTACTCCTCAATCGCATTCACATTGACAGAGCCAAGCTTCCGGATCGCATCTTTTACTTCCAGCACACGCCGCTTTAATTCACTGCGCTCCGGAATCTCCTCCATCTGGAACTCTCTTGCGTGGCCCGGTGTCACTTCGTACTCTTCCCAGAGATACGAGGTCTGTGCCTCTTTTGTCTCCTCCAGCTTTTCTTTCTGGCTGTTCAGACGGAAGCACTCTTTGTCCATTAGGGAAATCTGGTCGGAGAGCTGATCCCGCTTCTCGAAAAATTCTTTGTGATCTGCGCTTAATGCTTCTTTTTTCTCCTGCAGTTCCACAATCCGGCGGTCTTCCTCTTCTTTTGCCTGCACTGCTGCTGCAATCGTCTTCTGGATCTCCACGATGTCCTGCTGTTTCCTTTTGACATCGTCTTTTTCCTCCGCCGCTTTTTCCAGCATGGTGCGGCTTTCCGCTTCCAGTTTTCCCGTCTCTTCCTCAAGACGGCGGATGTTCTGGGCAAGGAATCCATCCTTCTGGGACAGATTTGCGTAATTTAACCGGATTTCTTCAAGATCCTTCGTATATTCTGCTTCCCGGCGGCGAAGCCCTGTAAGCGCTTCCTGCGCCTTCTGGATATTCTCCTGCAGCGTGCTTTCCCGCTCCACCGATTCCTGCATTTCCTGACCGATGACTTTCCGGTTCCGCTCAATCTCGGCGATCTGATTTTCAATCTCGAGACTCTCCTTCTGAAGCGCTTCAAAATCCAGACGGATTTCCGTCTTTTTCTCGCGCGCTTTTTCCAGATTCAGGCGCACCGTATTCTGCTCGATGTACTGCCGCTGCAGTTTTTCATTCAGCTCGGTGCGGAGATCGCGGATTTCATTCCGCTTATTTTTCTTCTCTTCAAGTTCCTGCTGGATTTCCCGCAGTTCCTTCGCAAGACCCTGTACGCTCTTTTCGAGTTCCTCAATCTCACGCCGTCTTCCGAGCAGATTGCTGTTGTTCCGGAACGAACCTCCTGTCATGGAACCGCCCGGGCTCAAGAGCTCGCCCTCGAGGGTTACCATGCGGAGCGTCTGACGGTATTTCCGCTGGATCACAATGGCATGGTCGATCGTGTCGACCACCAGCGTTCTTCCAAGCAGCTGTGCCACAAGGCCCTCATACACCGGGTCGTACGAAACAAGTGCATTTGCCACACCGAGCACACCGGTTTCTCTTGCCGCATCCTCATTCACCTGCGCTTTTTTCCCGCGCATACTGGTGAGCGGAAGGAACGTCGCACGGCCGAAATGGCCCCGTTTCAGGTATTCAATCAGGTATTTCGCCGTGGCCTCATTGTCGGTGACAATATTCTGAATGCTACCGCCAAGTGCGGTCTCGATCGCCGTCTCGTACTTTTTCTCCGCCTGCAGAAGATCCGCCACAACACCGTGGATGCCGGGATTCCGGTCTTTCTGCTCCATGACCTTCCGAATACTGTTTCCATAGCCGTCGTACCGCTCGGTGATGTTCTTTAAGGATTCGAGCCTTGACGCTTCTCTGTGGTAATTGGTCTGGCCGGCTTCCATCTCTTTCGTCTGGTTCGAGAGATCCGCCGTCAGCGCGGTAATCTTCTGATCTGCCTCCTGGTACTGCTGTTTCAGGCTGCTTACCGTCTCTTCGAGCGCTTCAAACGCGTTCTGCAGTTCTTCCATCTGCCCGTTCTGTTCGGACTCACTCGTCTTTAAATGCAGCACCCTCTGGCTTAATTCTGCCTTTCGGATGCCGATCTGCTCGAGCATCGCATCGTAGCGCTGCATTTTTCCCTTCGTGGAACCCCGCTGGTTCAGAAGGCCGATGACTTCGCTCTTATCCTGTTCACTCTGCAGCTCGACTGCCTGGATCTGCTCCTGGCATTCCGAGAGAGCGGCCTCTTTCTCACTCTTTTCCGTCTCTGACGCAAGAAGTGCTTCATGAAGCCCGTCCTTTTCTGCCTGATATGTATTTTTTTCTGCCGTCTTTGTGCGGCTCTCCGCGCGGATCGCCTCCAGACGTTCTCTTAATGTGTCGCTGTTCCTCTCCGATGCATGAATCTGCTCATTCAACACCTCGATCTGGTTTTCGAGCTGCTGACGTTTCAGTGCATTCTCCCCCGCCTGATCGCGCGCAGAAAGAATCGTCTGGTCCAGTTTTTCCTGCTCCTGTTCCAGCTTTTCATACTCCTGCTTCGTATGCTCAAAAGCCTCTTTCGTGCTCTTTAACTGCTCTTCTGTAATCCGGTACCGGTCTTCTACTTTCGCGAGATCGTTCCGGATGCGCTCCATCTCGAGCAGAAACATATTGATATCGAGGAGCTTTAATTCCTCTTTCTTCTTTAAATAAATCTTTGCCGTCTCAGACTGGCGTTCCAGCGGCTCTAACTGCCTTGTCAGTTCCGAGAGAATGTCGTTGACGCGCACCAGATTCTGCTGCTCTTCCGCCAGCTTCTTTTCGGTCACGGCCTTCCTTCTCTTGAATTTGACAATTCCTGCCGCTTCGTCAAACAGCTCCCGGCGCTCTTCCGGCTTACCACTTAAAATCTTATCAATCTGACCCTGTCCGATGATGGAATAGCCTTCTTTTCCGATACCGGTATCGTAGAACAGCTCGTTGATGTCCTTTAACCGGCACGATGCGCCGTTCATCAGATACTCGCTCTCACCGGAGCGGTAGAGCCGTCTCGTCACCGTGACTTCCTCGAAATCGACATTCAGCTTGTGGTCGGAATTGTCGAGTGTAATTGCAACCGACGCGTAGCCGAGCGGCTTTCTCGTCTCGGTTCCGGAGAAAATAACATCCTGCATATTTCCGCCGCGGAGCTGCTTGGCGCTCTGTTCGCCGAGCACCCAGCGCACCGCATCGCCAACATTGCTCTTTCCACTGCCGTTCGGCCCTACAACGCCGGTAATACCGTCGTGGAACTGCAGAATGGTTTTGTTGGCAAACGACTTAAATCCCTGCATTTCAATGGATTTGAGATACATAATTCACCTACGCTTTTTTTCTGGCAAGAATTGCATCGTATGCCGCTGCCTGTTCTGCCGCTTTTTTCGTTCTGCCCTTTCCGGTACCGAGCGCTTTCTTTCCGACGCTGACCTGTGCCCAGAAGCTCTTGTCGTGATCCGGTCCCTCTTCTTTTAAGATGGTGTAAACAATCTCTTCATCCGTCTCACCCTGGATCAGCTCCTGCAGAATCGTTTTGCTGTCGTAGAAAAGCTGTTTGTGTTCGATATCGTTTAAGATATAGTTCAGAACGAACGCTTTTGCCGGTTCAAAGCCGCCGTCCAGGAAAATCGCACCGATCGTTGCCTCCATAGCATCCGAAACGATGGAATCGCGGTGACGGCCGCCGGTTGCCTCCTCGCCCTTTCCAAGGAGCAGAAAGCTGCCAAGGTCAATCTCACGGGCACAGAATGCCAGTGCCGGTTCACAGACGAGGCTGGCGCGTTTTTTCGTCATCTCGCCCTCCGGGAGACGCGGGAATGTCTTGTATAAAAATTCGCTGGATACAACTTCCAGCACGGCATCTCCTAAGAACTCCAGACGCTCGTTGCACTCCAGGCGCTCCATATGGTGCTCATTTGCGTAGGAAGAATGGCGCATCGCCATCTCCAGCAGTCCGAAATCCTGAAATTTATACTGGATCTTCTTTTCCAAATCCACGAGTTTATCAATATTATTCATAACCTGTTTTAAGCCTGTCCTTCCTCATAGTTACCGTTTGCAGGTGTTCTGCGGACGGTAACAAAGGGGCTGTCCTGTAGCAAACAGCCCCTTCGCCATTTTCTATTATTCTGCCAGTTTCTTTTTGATCGCTTCCACCGCATCCTCAACCGATACGATGTGCTCTGCTTCTTCTGCTTCGATCTGGATATCAAATTCTTCTTCAATTCCCATCACAATCTGAAATACATCCAGGGAATCCGCTCCCAGATCATCTGTAAAGGTTGTCTCCATGGTTACTTCATTCGGATCTACGTTTAATACATCCGCAATGATCTCCTGTAATTTCTCAAATTCCATCTTTCGCTGCCTCCCTGCTGCTCTTATAGTCTGCCAGATGCTCCTGCACTTTCTGCGGAATCTTCTCCTCGCTAAATGAAATGCACTGGAGAATGGAATTTTTAAATTCGTTGGCTTTTGAGCTTCCGTGCGTTTTTACAACGAGTCCTTTTAAGCCAAGCAGCGGTGCTCCGCCGTACTCACTGGCATCAAAAGACTTCAGTGTCTCTTTCAGCGCCGGTTTCACAAGAAGGGCTCCGATTTTACTGCGCAGAGATGTCATCATGCCCTGTTTTACCTTGGAAATCAGGGTCGCGCCGACGCCCTCATACAGCTTTAAGATAACGTTTCCGACAAACGCCTCACAGACAACAACGTCTGCGGCTCCGTTTGGAATTTCTCTTGCTTCGATACTGCCGACAAAGTTGATATACGGGTTTTCTTTCAGAAGCGGATACGTCTCTTTGACGAGCGCGTTTCCTTTTTCTTCTTCCACACCGATATTCACGATTCCCACACGCGGATTTTTAATGCCGACAACGTGTTCCATATAGATGGAACCCATCATGGCAAACTGCACCAGATGGGACGGTCTTGCATCAACATTCGCACCGCAGTCGATCAGAAGGGATACACCGTCTTTCGTCGGGATCAGCGGAGCCAGCGGCGGGCGCTCTACGCCCTTGATGCGTCCTACGATCGTCTGTCCGCCGACCAGGACTGCTCCGGTGCTTCCGGAGGAGACAAACGCGTCTGCCTCTCCGCAGCGCACTTTTTTCATGCCGACAACGATCGAAGAATCTTTTTTGTGGCGGATCGCATTGACCGGCGGCTCTCCCGTCTCAATGATCTCGGTTGCCGGAACGATCTCAACCCGCTCCTTCGGGTACGTATATTTCTGCAGTTCTTTTTCGATGACATCCACCTGGCCGACCAGCTGGACTTTGACACGTTCATCTGCGTTTACGGCCTCAACGGCGCCTTTTACCGGCTCCACAGGCGCATAATCGCCGCCCATCGCGTCCACTGCAACTCTGACTAAGTCACTCATGTTTTTTCCTCTTTTCTCTTTTCTAAAGCGCGTTTGAAAACTCTTTTTCTTTCAAAAAACCGTTTTCAACCACGCTCTAAAAGCACTCATGCAAGTGCTGTATTAACTATACTAAACTCCTTTGCAAAAATCAAGCACAAATGCCCATCCGCGCTTTCTCCTGTATTCCAAAAAAGCGGGTGGATTTATCTTTCCAAAATCCACCCGCTCTGTTTTATCTTATTTTTCTTAAGAAACCTTGACTCCGCTCGAATTCATCTCATGACCGTCTATGGTTGTATTCCGTGCCATGACACCGGTATCCGGATCCAAATAATATTCCTCACCATCCTGCGTGAACCAGCCGGTCTGCATCTGACCGTTGTCCGCCAGATAATACCATTCTTCTCCGCTCCAGTACCATCCTGTCACCATGTATGAATTTTCATCAAACACGTACCAGTAGCCGTCGATATTCTGCCAGGTATTGGTTGCATAGCTTCCATCATTATTCTGATACTGCCATCCGTTTTCATTCTGAACCCATTTCCCTGCCGGAATTACCGTAACTTCTGTTACTGTACTCGTCGCCATGGAAACGGTATTTCCAACCGTGTTTGTTGCCACAACGTAATAGTAATCTTTGCCCTCCGCCGAAGTATCGACCTGGTATGTCACTTCTGTTGCGCCTTCAATCGGCGTTCCTCCGCCGTTGGAATTTACGTTGTTCTTATACCACTGATATGTTACTGTGCCTTCTCCCGTTATTCCTGCCTCACAAGTCAGCTTTCCAGATGTATTTCCAACGGGAATCTGCAGGCTCTCCACCGGATTTACCGAAAAAACCGGCTTTTCCAGATTGGCATCTACATGAACAGCATCGCTGTCCTCTTTTGAAATATCTACACTGGCCGAAGACGAAACCGTCGTCTCAGTTCCCATCATTTTATCCATCAGACTGTCTGTGGAACATCCTGAGAGGAATACTACACTGCACATGCATGCTGCCAGAAATATGATTCGTCTATTCTTCATATGCTTTGCACTCCTTTTTTATAATTGTTACGAAAATGTTGCAATATTGTTTCAATTCTCACCGAGACCATTATAGCACATCACGACACACCACGTCAAATCTTTTATATGACGCTTCCAGACAACCCGCAGAGACAACAAAAAAGCCCCCGGTGACGGGAGCCTTTTGCTGCATTGCACATCGGAACTGATTCCGATTTATGAATATTAGTCCATTGCAACGACTTCTTTTTTGTTGTAAGAACCACAAGCTTTGCAAACTCTGTGCGGCATCATAAGAGCACCACATTTGCTGCATTTTACAAGGTTCGGAGCAGACATTTTCCAGTTTGCTCTTCTCTTATCGCGTCTTGCTTTGGAAGATTTATTCTTAGGACAAATGGACATAGTTACACCTCCTTAAATTTGCTGAATATATCTTTGATTGCAGCCATTCGGGGGTCTAGCCCTGTGGTATCACAATCACAGGTCTGAATATTCAGATTCGCACCACAACGGCTGCAGATTCCTTTACAGTCATCTTTACACAGCACTCGAATCGGCCATTGGACTATGAGCTCATTACGAACCAGTTCTTCCACATCGAGCTCGTCTCCCTCCACAAACGAAGAGTCCTCTTCTTTTTCCTCGCGTTCTTCCTCTGACAGATTCAGATCAATCTGCAGATCGAACTCGAGCTGGAATGGAGTCGCTACCGGTGTCAGGCATCTTGCACATGGAATCTCCATTGTAAGGTCTGCGCTGCCGGTGATCGTGATCACACGATTGCCTTCATGCGTAAGGCCAAGGATAACAGGATGTTTTTCGATTACCCGATAGTCCTGCCCGCCGATCGAAAAAGTTTCGGATGTAAGCGGAATTTCATACTTTTCGGACTTTCCGTCCTGCGCAAATAACTTGGTCAGACTGATTTTCATATTGTTCTCCTAATCACACTTTACCAATTATACCCGGGAAGGTAAGAATTGTCAACTGCTTTTTGAATTATTTTTTATTTTCCTTTTACTAACTCTACAGTCTCCTCGCAGATTGCGATTTCCTCGTTGGTCGGGATCACGCATGCTGTAATCTTGGAGCCTTCTTTGGTGATGATCTTCTCAACGCCGCGGCAGTTATTTGCCTCAGAATCGAATTCCAGACCCATGAACTCAAATGCTTTGCAGATGGTCTCACGAAGTGGAATAGCGTTCTCTCCAAGGCCTGCGGTGAAGGTGATCACATCTACGCCGCCCATAGCTGCGATGTAGGAACCGATGTATTTGATAATGCGGTAAGCGTATGCTTCCAGACAGTTGATGGCATCCTGATTACCTGCCTCTGCTGCTGCAGATACATCACGGTAATCGCTGGAGATGCCGGTCATGCCGAGCATACCGGATTTCTTGTTCAGAATGTTCAGAACCTCGGATACGGTCAGGTTCTCTTTGTTGCACAGATACTCAACAAAAGCCGGATCGATATCTCCGGAACGGGTTCCCATGATCACACCTTCGAGCGGGGTAAGGCCCATGGAGGTATCTACACATTTGCCGTTCTTTACAGCGGAAAGGGAAGCACCATTTCCCATATGGCATACGATGATCTTCAGATCGTTGTAGTCTTTGCCAAGGAACTCTGCGGTTCTCTTGGATACGAATTTATGAGAAGTTCCGTGGAAGCCGTATTTACGGATTGCGTATTTCTCATAGTACTCTTTCGGAATACCGTACATATATGCTTTCGGAGGCATGGTCTGATGGAATGCGGTATCAAATACTGCTACGTTTGGAACGCCCGGCATCAGTTTCATGCAGGCATTGATTCCCATCAGGTTTGCCGGATTGTGCAGAGGACCAAGGTCAGCGCACTCCTCGATAACTTTGATTACTTCGTCATCGATGATAACAGAGTTTGTGATCTTCATTCCGCCGTGCAGAACGCGGTGTCCGATGGCATCTACTTCTTCCAGGCTCTTAATGACGCCGCTCTTCTCGTTTACCAGAGCGTCCAGAACCATCTGGATTGCCTCTACGTGTGTCGGCATTGCTGCTTCTGTTACCTCTTTTTCGCCGTTCTTTGGCTCATAAACGAGGCGTCCGTCGATACCGATTCTCTCACAGAGTCCTTTTGCCAGGACGTCACGGTTATCGTAATTGATCAGCTGGAATTTCAGAGAGGAACTTCCGCAGTTTACTACTAATACGTTCATTTCTAAATTCTCCTATTTTAAAAGTCTTATTAAAACTTCTGGCCGGCCTGTTCTCCGCAGCCGGCCAGAAAACCGCTTGTAATTGGTTTTATTTCGTGCTTACTGTGCCTGGCACTGTACAGCAGTGATTGCTACAACACCAACGATATCCTCTGCGGAGCATCCACGGGACAGATCGTTGACTGGAGCTGCGATACCCTGCGTCATTGGGCCGTATGCTTCTGCTTTTGCCAGTCTCTGTACCAGTTTGTATCCGATGTTTCCGGCATCCAGATCCGGGAAGATCAGAACGTTTGCTTTTCCTGCTACTTTGCTGTCCGGAGCTTTGGATGCACCTACGCTCGGAACGATTGCTGCATCAAGCTGCAGCTCGCCGTCGAGAGCGAGATCCGGGTTTGCTTCTTTTGCAATTCTGGTAGCCTCAACAACTTTGTCTACATCAGCATGTTTTGCACTTCCTTTGGAGGAGTGGGAAAGCATAGCAACTCTTGGCTCGTTTCCGGTCAGCATGCGGTAGGACTCTGCGGAAGACTCTGCGATTGCAGCCAGCTCTTCCGGATTCGGGTTCTGGTTCAGACCGCAGTCACCGAATACGAATACACCGTCATCGCCGTACTCGCAGTCCGGAACTACCATCAGGAAGAATGCGGATACGAGTTTTGTGCCCGGTTTGGTCTTTAAGATCTGCAGGCATGGACGAAGGGTATTTGCGGTAGAATGGCAGGCACCGGAAACAAGTCCGTCTGCATCTCCCATTTTAACCATCATAACGCCATAATATGTATAGTCATTCAGGATGGTCTCTCTTGCTTTCTCCGGAGTCATGCCTTTCTTTGCACGAAGCTCTACCAGCTTATCTACATAAGCCTGTGTTTTCTCGTTTTTCTCTGGATCTACAATAGTAGCTTTGGAGACATCCAGTCCCTCGCTGCCTTTCTTTACTGCCTCTTCGCTTCCGATGATGATCAGATTTGCAAGGTCCTCTTTCAGGATCTGTGCAGCAGCCTCATATGTTCTTCTGTCTTCTGACTCTGGCAGTACAATTGTTTTTTTGTCTGCTTTTGCTCTTGCTTTAATTGTGTCAATAAATCCCATGATCTTTTGACTCCTTTCGATAAATTTACTCGATATTCTCATTGTAGTACGCTTTTTGCCCTTTCGCAAGTATAAAATTCAAAACAACTGGACAAAAAATCCAAAACGGAGGAATTCTTGCATTCCTTTTCTGTTTTTGTTACGATAGGGCTATGTGATCCGCGGTTCCTCTCTGTTTGGAATCGTGCTATTTTTTTCGAAAGAAGGTACGTTTTATGACCATTACCGCAGTCATTGCAGAATATAATCCTTTTCATAACGGCCATGCTTATCAGCTGGCAAAAGCCAGGGAACTGACCGGGGCGGACTATCTTGTCGTGATTATGAGCGGCGATTTCGTCCAGCGCGGCGCACCTGCGATTCTTGACCAACATGACCGTGCGGAGCTGGCGCTTCTTGGCGGCGCGGACCTTATCTTACAGCTTCCGTGTCACTTTGCACTCGGCAGTGCACAGCATTTCGCACGCGGGGCGGTATCGCTTCTTACTGCGCTTGGCTGCGTCGATTTTCTCTGCTTTGGCAGTGAATATGGAGACACGGCGCCGTTTCTGGAACTCGCTGATGTTCTGCTCCACGAGCCGGAGGAATACCGCGAGCTGCTCTCCGGTCTGCTTCGGAACGGACTTTCCTTCCCGACGGCGCGCGCACAGGCACTTTCCGCTTATTTTTCTGACAGCGCTTCCTTCTCTTCGCTTTCAAAAGAAGAACTTGATACCTTTTTAAAAGAACCAAACAATATTTTAGGCATTGAATATGTCCAGGCACTTCTGCTGTCACAAAGCCGCATTCGGCCGGTAACGATCCGCCGGGAGGGCAGCGGCTACCACGAAGGAGCGCTTTTCACACAGGCACTCCCTTCTGCTACAGCAATGCGGAATCTTCTTTTTTCCAATCCGCATAAGGATCCGGAACTGTCCGCGCTCGCCTCCTGCATGCCGGAAGCAGTCTATCCCGCTTTCCAGGACGCCGTCACCGCACACGGCCTGCTTTCCAGCGATGATTTCAGCCTGCTCCTCGCCGCGCGGCTCCTCACAGAAACGAAGGAATCCCTTTCCTCTTATCTTGATCTTTCGCCGGATCTTGCCAACCGCATCCTCCGCCAGCGCCACGCATGCTCCTCATTCTCGGAGTTCGCCCTGCAGCTCAAAACAAAAGAGATGACCTACACCCGCATCAGCCGTGCCCTGATGCATCTGCTTCTGAACCAGAAAACATTGTACCCGGCCGGCTATAACCGTGTTCTCGGTTTCCGAAAAAGTGCCGGTGCATTGTTAAAAGAGATTAGAAGACGTTCTTCTCTGCCGCTCATTGCCAAGGCAGCCGACGCCCCGCGGCTTCTTACCGGCGATGCACTTGCCGCCTTTGAGAGCGATATACAGGCCTCTCTTTTTTACGAGACTGTCCGTTCTCACAAAACAGGGACACAGTTCGTCCATGAATACACAAAAAAGCTGGTTCTGTTATAGAACCAGCTTTTTTCCAGCAGCAGCATCATCTGCTGCTGTGGAACTGTATAGTCCTCCACAAACAGGAAAACATTTTTTGTATCTGCACTTTCTCTTGTAAAGTCAAACTGCATGAAACGCATCTCACCATTCAGTATAAAATTGATCATAACATGATGCATGATGTGTTCTGCTGTTCCCTGTGTGATTGCTTCCATCGTCATCTGCTGTTTTATCCGATTAAGATCATCTATATTGCCAGATGCATAACGCATGAGTATCTTCAAAATCAATGTACAGGATTTCTATATAATGATTTTTAAGAGCTTTTTCATATATTGCAGCCTGAACCGCTTTCTCCAACAACTGAATTCCTCCTTGTTTTCTCATGTACTATTAATGCTTCATAGCACTCCCGCTATAAATTACTTTCATCAGTAATTCCACATCAACAGGCTTAGCAACATGTTCATTCATCCCTGCTTCTTTTTCCCTTATTCTGTCCTCCGTGAACGCATTTGCTGTCATTGCAATGATCGGTATTTTCTTTGCATCCTCTCTGTCCAGAGACCTAATCATCTTTGTAGCTTCATAACCATTCATGACCGGCATCATAATGTCCATAAGAATGACATCAAATTCACCAGGTTCACTATTTCTGAACAGTTCAACAGCTTCCTGACCATCCCATGTTTTTGTCACGTCGGCACCTTTTTTCTTTCAGGAAATCCTCTCTTAGCTGCCCGCCGTTTTCTGTTTCCATTTTAATATTTGTACTCATTTGTCTGGCACTTTCAATGGCACGGAGGAGACTTTTGGATTCCGAAGATTCATTATAATGGGTGTAGTGGAACACTGCACTTTCACATAGTTTACAATCTCCACCATTCTTTTCTCTGCTTCTGCTTTTTCTGCGTGGAAGAAATAAAACAGAGAGACTACAGCTACACAGATTCCTATCAGACCGCCGAGCAGCTGGATCCGTTTTTCTCCACCTCCAGATACTTCTGGGGATCATCCAGGTATTTTTCAATGATTTTCAGGGATGTGCCATCCAGACGCATCTCTTCCTGTGTCTGGCCCATCTGCTCACAGATTCCCCTGTCATCCTCTTTTGCAAAAGCAACGCCTATTCCGGTGATCATCAGAGGCTCTTCCAGGATACGGCAGCTTGCATCATAATCCTTCCTATACTGAACGATAGATTCCTCGTGTGCAGCAACCGCATCTACATATCCTTTTCCCAGAAACGTATAGATCAGCTCCCGGTGTCCCAGGATGATCAGATTTCCCAGCTTTGGGATCCTCTCATCCGTCCGGTTCAGAAAGATGCTTTTCGGTTTGGTTGTGGACTGGACAGCGGTAATCGTCAAGACGTCCTTCCATAGAAAAAACAGCCCATGATACAATCAATCTCGCCGCTCTCCACCAGTTCTTTTTTCTCCTCCCAGTTGATCTGGACAACCTTCACCTGTTATCCCATTCTTTTGAATGCTTCCGTAGCCAGTTCTACATCAATTCCTGTCGGTACACCATCCTCATTCAGATAATTGTATGGTGGATAGCTGTCGCAGCCGAGAGTAATAACAGGCTTTTCGGTTTCTTCTTTCGTGTTATCTGTGTTTTTGCACCCTGCCACGGTGACTGCTAAAATTCCAATTACTATAGTTCTTCTTAATTTCAATGAATGATTATGTTTTTGCGTTTACTACCCCTTTTTGTCAGCAGTTTTGTGATCGCTCTTTTTAATTGCGGAATATCAATCGGCTTTCCAATATGTTCATTCATCCCGGCCTCCAGACATGCTTTCCGATCTTCCTCAAAAGCATTTGCCGTCATGGCAATGATTGGAATCTTTTTGGCATCTTCACGTTCCAGCATACGAATTGCTTTTGTTGCTTCCAGCCCATCCATGACCGGCATCATCACATCCATGATGATGACATCATACTCATCCAACCTGGAATTCTGAAATATTTCAAATGCCTCTTTTCCGTTTTTCGCTTCTGTAATGTTCAGATGCTCCTCCTCCAGGATTGCATGGGCTATCTCCATATTAATGACATTATCTTCAACAAGAAGCACCCGTTTTCCTGACAGATCCCTGTCCTGTGAGTAGCTGTCCTTCTGTGAATCATTATTTTCAGCCAAATAATCTATTTCAAATGGAACCGTAACCGTAAACGTGCTTCCTACATTTTCTTCGCTTTCCAGTTCTATCGTTCCACCCATCCGTTCAACAATATCTTTGACAATCGAAAGTCCCAGACCGGAGCCACTGAATGTTGTAGTTGACTGTTTGCCTTCCTGCGCAAAAGCATCAAACGCATGTTTTTGAAATTCTTCACTCATACCAAGACCGGTATCTGAACATACAAACTGAAAAACAGCTATATTCCCATCATCCGATAATTCTTCGCAATGAACATTCACTGTTCCATGAAAATGATTGTATTTAATCGCGTTGGAAGAAAGATTCATTAAAACCCTGCTCAGATGTACCGGACTTCCAATCAAATATCTGTGGCGGATTGTGCTTGCTTCCACGCCGCCTTCAAATCTTACACCATTCTCATAAGCACTCATTGCAACAACCGTCAGATTATTCCTTAACAGTTCTGCCAGATCAAAGGATTTATGTTCCAACACAAGGGAACCGGATTCCAGTTTGCCGATATCCAGGACATTGTTGATCAGATTTTGCAGATAATCGGCGGACTGAAGTACCTTCTTCCTGCATTCCCTTAACTTGACCACATCATTGTTATATTTTTCAGCGATATGGATCATCCCCACGATTCCGTTTAGCGGTGTACGGATATCGTGGCTCATACGCCGGAGAAAGGCTGTTTTTGAAAGATTCGCGCGATGAGCATCTTCCATGCTTTCCTTAAGCTGTTTCTGATACATGAGTTCCCGTGATTTTTCTTCCGTAATATCTCGTACGACATAAAGCACATCCACAGCGTTTCCATGTGCATCTCTGCTCTTTACAATAAATCTGGCCAGCCGCCATTCTCCGTTTACTCCCATAAATTCAATCGAAACAGAATTCGTATTACGAAGTCTCTCTGTCAATGTATCAAAGTCAAGAAACTCCCGGTATTTTTCTCTCTCTTCCTGGGCGGCAAATGCTGTTGGAAGTCTTTCCATAACATCATCAATTTTCCCCTTTTGTCCAAGGATTTTTTGCACAAGGTCATGACCTTTCAAAAGCTCATATGTCCGCTCTTTAACATTGGCTTGTACGATTGTTACATACAACGTAGCAATTGCGGCAATAATCTCTGACCTCTTTGTCGCCTCATCAAGAGCCTTTTTCAACAGTACCGTACTTTTCAGATTTTCCCTCACACATCCAAGATGTCCGCCAACATCAGACAGCAGTGTAATGGAAATCTCATTCTGCCTCAAATCAGGATTATCTACCCCGATGAATCCATTCATCTGATGATTGGCATAAATCGGCACCGCAATCAAGGAACATATTTCCTGTGTTTTTAACAATTCATATTCTTCCGGTTCAGAATTTTTTGTCGCTTCCAGATCATGAATCACGATTACTTCCTTGTTTTCAAATCGTTTCACCCAGTTCGGCATCGAACTGACCGGGATTGCCTGAAGGTTATCTATCTCTGGTGCCACTCCATCGGCACACCATTCAAATGCATTGCTCAGACTGTCCTTCTGATCGGTTTCCCAGTCAAAAACATATACCCGGTCTGCCCCTGTATAGTTTCCAATCGCCTGCAACAAAGAGTGAATAATTTCTGACAGCTCCTGCTCATTTTCCACCTGATCCATAAGCGATATCTGATGCAGGATCGTGTCCATACTATGTAATTTTATTTGATAGAGTTCCTGAATCTCTTTTGTTTTCATTTTCTATCCCCCCTGCAGTAAAACTATTATGGTTACGTCTGTGAAATAACACCGTAAGAAAGGATCCTGCTACGGCAGGATTCTCCGCCTAAACTTATGCAAAAAACTGGTTTTATTATACTCTAACACTTTACTGCACACAAGAAAAACATTACCTTTTAGCGTTAAAAGGCAAAAAAAGAACAGCAACTGTGCCCGAAGTTCCAGTGATGTGTATCAAAAACGGAAATGGACTTTCGGCAGATATATTTTCTTCTGTTTCTCTGTCTTCAGGATCAGATGGAGGAACTGACAAAACAGACACAGACCCGCAATGATAAGATGCAGCTGATGATGGAACAGATCGTGCTGTCCAATAAGAGCAGCCAAAAAGAAAAAACAGATCGGCAAAAAGAATGAAAACAGCTTCCAGATGCCATATCCAGATGTTACCGCTTTGTGCCTGAAAAGTCGAAGTTGAGGAACATCATATTTTGGAGATCTGAAGATCGCAGGGTGCTGGGTACATTACAGGCGCAAGTTCCATGAGGCACTGGAGGTCATACCGAAAGATCTGAGGAAACAGTCTGTTTTGTACCTCATCATGAACCAGATCCGTGCGATTTACCGGGAGGAAAGAAAGCTTTCCGGTCTTTCATCAGACGAACGGACTGCCCATCGACTTTTACATAATAAATTCCGCTGATCCATTTAGATTCCTGCAGCGCTCCGTTCTTATCCATGTAATACCATTTTCCACCGATCTTCTGCCAGCCAGTCTGCATTTTGCCGTTTTTGTTCAAATAATACTTTGTGTTTTCTATGGCGGCCTTCACATCCACATCCGCAGAGGTATTGCTAGAACAACGGCTGCTACCGCTGAAGTTCCCCGTAATAATTCATTTTTTCTTACACTTTTTATGGGTTGCAAGTAAAATTATCAGTATGTAATATATCATACTATACATTCCTTAAAATTACTATTTTTATTTGCGCAGATAGTAAAAAAAGCCGGCAGCGATCCTTTCCATCCAGGATCACTGCCGGCTTTTCAGCTGTCTTTTTAGTTTTTAAACGAATGAATCGGTGCCGGGATTCTTCCGGTGCGGTTGACGAATGCCTCGCAGGAGAAGTTGTTGACCGGCATGATCGGTGCATAGCCGAGGAGGCCGCCGAATTCTACGGTCTCGCCCACGCCTTTTCCGATGACCGGGATCAGGCGGACTGCCGTTGTTTTCTGGTTGACCATACCGATGGCAAGCTCATCTGCGATGATTCCGGAGATGGTCGATGCTTTCGTGTCTCCCGGGATGGCGATCATGTCAAGGCCTACAGAGCAGACACAAGTCATAGCTTCCAGCTTCTCGATGGTCAACGCACCGTCGTTGACTGCGTTGATCATACCCTGGTCCTCAGAAACCGGGATGAATGCGCCGGAGAGACCGCCGACATAGGAAGATGCCATAACACCGCCCTTTTTCACCTGATCGTTCAGAAGTGCCAGCGCCGCTGTCGTTCCCGGTGCACCTGCGTGCTCGAGGCCGATCTCCTCAAGGATATCCGCAACGGAATCTCCGATCGCCGGAGTCGGTGCCAGGGAAAGGTCAATGATACCAAACGGAATGTTCAGCCGCTTGGAAGCCTCCTGTGCAACGAGCTGGCCGACACGCGTTACCTTAAACGCCGTCTTCTTGATCGTCTCGCAGAGTACCTCAAAGTTCTCGCCGCGTACTTTTTCCAGAGCATGTTTGACAACACCAGGGCCGGAAACGCCGACATTGATGATGGCATCCGCCTCGGTTACGCCGTGGAAAGCGCCTGCCATGAACGGGTTGTCGTCCGGTGCATTGCAGAAAACAACGAGTTTTGCGCATCCAAGGCAGTTGTTCTCTTTGCTTGCCTCCGCCGTCTTCTTGATGATCTCACCCATCAGTTTGACAGCATCCATGTTGATACCGGTTTTAGTGGAGCCAAGGTTGATGGAGCTGCAGACAAAATCCGTCACAGCCAGTGCCTTCGGGATAGAACGGATCAGAAGCTCATCTGCTGTCGTCATACCTTTGCTTACCAGAGCGGAATAGCCGCCGAGGAAATTGACGCCGACTTCTTTTGCCGCACGGTCCAGAGTCTGTGCAATCGTCACGAAATCCTCCGGCGTTCTGCAGGCTGCTGCGCCGACTAAGGCAATCGGGGTAACGGAAATTCTCTTGTTTACAATCGGAATACCGAACTCGCCCTCGATCTCCTCACCTACGGAAACCAGATTTCTGGCAGTCGTCGTGATTTTGTCGTAGATTTTGCGGTTCAGCTTGTCAAGATTGGAGTCGATACAGTCCATAAGACTGATTCCAAGGGTAATGGTACGAACGTCCAGATTCTCTTTTTCGATCATCTCGTTCGTTTCCTTTACTTCAAACAGATTTATCATGTCGTTTTTCTCCTTCGCTTTAGATACGGTGCATCATATTGAAAATATCTTCATGCTGGCAGCGGATGACAACGCCGATGGAACTTCCAAGCTCCTCCAGATCTTTTGCAAGCTCTGCGTTGGATTTCTCGCTCTTGGAGACGTCCGTTACCATCATCATGTTGAAATATCCCTGCACAATCGTCTGAGAAATGTCTTCGATGTTTACCTGGTTCTCTGCCAGATAATTACATACCTTTGCGATAATGCCCACGGTGTCCTTGCCTACGACAGTGATAATTGTCTTCTTCATGTTTCCATTCTCCTTTTTCTGGTTTTATGTCAAAGCCCCGGAAAAACCGGTAATGGCGGCCTTGCGAAAAACATGGTATGTAGCTCTAAAAATGTATATTTAAACCTCAATTAACGGTGATACTTCGCTTCTTTTAGCGACAGCGAGATGAAAATCACCCGAGTGATACGGATTATCACCCGTTGTGACCTCGCAGGCCACGGTTTCAAAGGCCAGTGCCTCATAATTATTTTCCTTGCTCAGATGGCCGAGCAGCACTTCCTGCAGATTGTCGTGCAGAATCTCGCAGAGGAGATGGCCTGCCGCCAGGTTCGATAAATGGCCTTTTGCCCCGGCGATCCGCTGTTTTAACGGATACGGGTACGGTCCGACCGCAAGCATGTTCTCGTCGTGATTTGCCTCTAGCAAAACGGCATCCAGCCCGGTCAGATTCTGAACCGTGTAATCGCTGTAAACGCCAAGATCCGTCGCAATCGCAATCAATTTCCCGCCGGATTCCATGCGGTAGCCGACCGGCTCTGCCGCATCGTGGGAGATCGTAAACGGATGTACGGCGATGTCTCCCAGTGTAAACGTGTCATCCGCGTGAATCGTGTGAAAAATCCCCTCCGGAAACTTTCCAAGGCTCTTCGTCTGCTGCATCGCCTGAATTGTTCCATCCGTTGCGTAAATCGGAATACCATACCGGCGCGCCAGCACGCCAAGGCCCTGGATATGATCGGAATGCTCATGTGTCACGAGAATGCCGTCCAGCTCCTTCGCGCTGCGGTCGAGAACAGCCAGTCCCGCCTCCACGCGCTTTCCGCTGATGCCCGCATCAATCAGAAGGCTTGTGGTCTCGCTTCCCGCGAAAATGCAGTTTCCGCTCGAACCACTTGCAATACTACAAAGTTTCATATTTTTTCATCCTATGGTCTAACTGTTTTTTTGTTTCCTCAAAATCGCCGCTGTTGTCGATTTCAAAATCGCAGTGGCTGCTGAATTCATCCTCGGAGAGCTGATTTGCCATGATTTCGCGTACTTTCTTCTCGGAATAGCCGCGTCCTTCGATCAATCGCTCCTTCCGGACTTCTTCATCCGCATAAATATACCACAGTTCATCACAAATTTCATCATATTTTTCTTCGATTAAGAGTGCGGCCTCCACAAAGACGTATTCCGTCCCTGCTTTTTCCGCGGCTGCAATGGCTTTTTTGATATACCGTTTTACCGCCGGATGAACGATCGCATTCAGGGCTTTTAACTTTTCTTCGTCCTGAAAAACGATCTCAGCAATCCGTTTCCGGTCAAGTTCGCCGGTCTCTGTGGTGATCTGTCTGCCGAACAGCTTCACAATCTCTCCATAGCATTCGCCGCCCGGCAGCATCACAAGGTAACCTGCCTCGTCCGCCTGGATCACCGTTGCATCATAATTCTGTCCAAGGTACGTGAGCACTTCGCTTTTTCCGGCGCCCACGCCGCCTGTAATTCCAAAAACTTTCATTCTTTTGTATCCTTTCGCTCCTGGTATGAGTGCACTATTTCGCCTCGTACCAGTTGTTTCCTGTGTGCATATCAATCTCGAGTTTGACAGCCAGATGTGCTGCCCCGGTCATCTCCTCTTCCAGGATCTGTTCTGCCTTTTCGAGCTCGTCTTCCGGCACTTCCAGCAGCAGCTCATCGTGTACCTGAAGAAGAAGTCTGGTCTTTAACCGCTCCTCTTTCAGCCGTTTCGCCACGCGGATCATCGCTATTTTAATAATATCCGCCGCCGTTCCCTGGATCGGCGCATTCATCGCAACGCGCTCGCCGAATGACCGCTGCATAAAGTTGCTCGATTTCAGCTCCGGCATCGGCCGTCTGCGTCCGAACATCGTCACGGAATAGCCTTTTTCTTTGGCATCCTCTACGCAGCGGTTCAAAAACTCATGGATACCCGGATACGTCTCGAAATACTGCTGGATATAGGCCTCTGCCTCTTTCCGGCTGATGCCGAGATCCTGGCCCAGACCGAACGAACTGATGCCGTATACGATACCGAAGTTGACCGCCTTCGCATTTCTTCTCTGCAGCGGTGTTACCTCTTCAAGCGGCACATGGAACACTTTCGATGCCGTCATGCGGTGGATATCCTCCGCCTCGCGGTACGCCTCGATCAGGTTTTCATCGCCCGACATATGGGCCAGCACGCGGAGCTCAATCTGGGAATAGTCGGCATCCAGAAAGACACAGCCAGGCTTTGGCACGAAGGCTTTCCGGATCAGACGGCCAAGCTCCATCCGCACCGGAATGTTCTGCAGATTCGGATCGGTACTGCTGATGCGGCCGGTCGCGGTGATGGTCTGGTTAAATGTCGAATGGATTCTTCCATCTTTCCCGATCACGGCCTGCAGACCGTCGGCGTACGTCGATTTCAGTTTGGCAAGCTGGCGGTACTCCAGAATATCGGCAACGAGTTTGTGATCCGGTGCGAGCTTTTCGAGCACATCGGCGGCGGTGGAATAACCCGTCTTGGTCTTTTTGCCGCCCGGAAGCTGCAGCTTTTCAAACAGAATCACGCCGAGCTGCTTCGGGGAATTGATGTTGAACTCCTCGCCGGCCTCCTCGTAGATCTGTGCCTCCAGCTCTCCGATCCGCTCCGCCAGCTCAGCTCCGTAAACGGAAAGTGCTTCTTTTTCTGCGGCGATTCCATCCGCTTCCATCTGACGGAGCGTAAACACCAGCGGAATCTCCACATTCCGGTACAGATCCCACATGCCCTGCTCCTTCAGCAGCTTTTCCATGTTTTCCTGTGCGGCAAATACAGCATACGCCTGATGACCTGCATACGACTCCTGCTGTTCCGGCGTCATCTTTCCTGCGGCCGGAATCTTGCTTCCGCCGAAGATCTCTTCCACTGCCGGCACATAGCGGTGTACGTACTCTTTTACGATATCATCGTACGAATACTGTGATTTCAATGGATTTAATAAATACGCGGCAATTCCGGCATCAAACAGATGGGCTTCATCGGCGTCCGGCATATCCTTCAGAAATTCTTTTCCGTCCATGACGCAGAAAACCGAAATCTGCTTCTGCAGCTCAGTCAATTTTTCTTTTAAATAATCTCCGGTCAGGAAACCTTCTGCTGGGAAGTAAACAACATCCGGCTCTCCGCTTCCATACGCAACTGCCATACCGACAAGTGAACGGCTCCGATCTGCCATCGGTCCGTCCTTCGGGGTTTCTTCTGTCAGAAGAGCGGCTCCTGCCTTCTCCTCCTTCGCGATGGTTTCAAAGAGTTCTTCCGCCTCGGAAAAATCCGTTACGGTGCGCAGAAAGACGGCATCCTCTGGTTCTGCATTCGTCTCCTCGAAGCGGCCCAGCAGGTTCTTAAACTCCAGACGTTTGAACATCTCATACGCTTTTGGTGTATAAAAATTCGAGAGTGCCGCTTTTTCACGGTCGAGCTCCACCGGCGCATCGGTATCAATCGTTGCAAGTTTTTTGCTTAATTCCGCCAGATCATAATGATCACGCATCGCTTCTTTTGCCTTGTTCGGTTTGATCTCCTCGAAATGTGCATGCGCATTTTCCAGTGTCTCGTACTGCAGCAGGATTTTCGTCGCGGTTTTCTCGCCGACACCCGGCAGACCCGGGATATTGTCTGCGGTATCGCCCATCAGCGCTTTCAGATCGATGATCTGTTTAGGGAGAAGACTGTATTTTTCCAGCACCTCTGCCGTGTGGTAATTTTCAATCGTCGTCACACGCTTTACGGTCTTTGGAATCCGGATCAGAATGTGGTCCGTTGCAAGCTGCAGCAGGTCGCGGTCTCCGGATACGATCGTAACTTCCATCCCTTCCGCCTCGCATTTGCGGCCGAGCGTTCCTAAGATATCATCCGCCTCATAGCCCTCTTTTGTGACAATCTCAATGTCCATTGCTGCGAGCACTTCCTGGATCACCGGGACCTGTTCGCGCAATTCCTGCGGCATCGGCTTTCTCGTTCCCTTGTATTGGTCATACATTTTGTGGCGGAATGTCGGTGCATGGAGGTCAAACGCCACGGCAAGATACTGCGGCTGCTCCTCATCGAGAATTTTAAACAGAATATTCAGGAATCCATATACGGCGTTCGTGTGCAGTCCTTCTGCATTGGACAGATCCGGTACGCCGTAAAAAGCCCGGTTCAGAATACTGTGTCCGTCCAGTAATACGATTTTATCACTCATAATAATCCTTTCAGCCAGGGTAATTCTATCACTTCAAAATAGTGCAGAGCCAGGAGCACCAGAAACAGAACGAGAATCAGCATCAGCACCCGGAAAAACGTATCTTTGTACCGGCGGTGTCTCGCTTCTTCCTCTTTTTTCTCCAGATCGCGTTCCAGAAGTCCTGTCAGATTGTAGGAATCGGGCGCGTCATCCTCGAAATATGCCATCGCACGGTTCACAATAAAATATGTCTCCAGTTCCTCGTGGCATGTATGGCATTTCCGGATATGGGAAATAAACGGTTCCATCTCTTTCTCCGGCATATTTCCCTGCACGTATGGCTGTATTAATTTTTCTGCTTCTTTACAGTCCATAAAATCCTGCTCTCCTTTTGTATCCGGCCAGTGTTTTCCTCTGGCCGTTTTTTCTGCTATCTACCATCATACACTATTTTCTCATAATTTAAAAGAGACAACCCGCCGAAAATGGGTTGTCTCTTGTTCTCTTATAAGATAACTGTTTTCTAGTGGATTTCCATTATACACGGACAATGTTCGGGGTCTCTTTTCCTGCCTCGAAATCCAGTGCATTCTGCAGTGTGGTCTCTGCAATCGCACGCAGTGCTTCCTCGGTGAAGAATCCCTGATGTGAAGTGATCATAACGTTCGGGAAGGACAGGAGACGTGCTGTGGTGGAGTGCTCCAGAATCTCATCGGAACGGTCCTCGAATACGTTCGGGGTTTCCTCCTCGTATACGTCAAGGCCGACGCCGAAGAATTTTCTTGCACGGATTCCCTCGATCAGGTCGTCTGTCTTTACCAGACCTCCGCGGGACGTATTGACCAGGATCACGCCGTCTTTCATCTTTTTGATGCTCTCGCGGTTGATCATGTGGTATGTGCTGTCCATCAGCGGGCAGTGCAGGGAGATCAGATCACTCTGTGCCAGCAGTTCATCAAGAGTTACGTACGTAACAAAATCTTTTAAGGATTCATTCTGGTATACATCGTAAGCAATGACTTTCATGCCGAAACCGCGGCAGATTCTTGCCATAGCCGCACCGATTTTTCCGGTTCCGACGATTCCGGCGGTCTTCTGATAGAAGTTAAATCCCATCAGTCCGCCCAGACTGAAGTCGTTTTCTCTTACTTTCGTATATGCTTTGTGCATGTGGCGGTTTACCGTCATGGCCAGTGTCATCGCATGCTCAGCTACAGCCTCCGGGGAGTAACCCGGTACACGGCGTACATCAATGCCGTATTTTGCAGCTGTCTTTAAATCTACGTTGTTGAAGCCTGCGCAGCGCATTAGGATCAGCTTGACGCCTGCCTCATGCAGTGCTTCTACGGTTTTTGTTCCGACATCGGAGTTTACGAAGGCGCACACGGCATCGTAGCCCTTTGCCAGGGAAGCGGTTCTTGCAGCAAGGCCGGTTTTTAAATATTCCACTTCAATTTCTGGAAACTGCTCTTTGGTTCGGTCGAAAGATTCTCTGTCGTAGCTCTGGGTATCGTAAAATAAAATTTTCATAATGTTTTTCCTCCTCGCTTTGCGGTCATCTTATTGTTCCCGCTTACAGGTATTACTATACTTCATTGTTAAAACTTTGTCAATGTATTATTTGTTAAAATTTTATCAATTAGTAAATTTATTTTCAACATCTTTCACAACAGTACAAATTTACTGGATCACCTCGTCCAGGAACCGGGACGGCTCGACTTTCTTTTCAAACCGTTCCTCCACATAACAGAGCGTCAGCTCTTTCCGGGCGCGCGTCATTCCGACGTAGAACATCCGCCGCTCCTCCTCGATCGCCTCCGCAAGGACTGCTTTCTGATACGGCATTACACCCTCGTTGACGTCAAGAAGATAGACCTTGTCGTACTCGAGTCCCTTGACGCTGTGCAGGGTGGAAACCATAACTCCTTCCGCACTCTCTGCGCGCTGCTTCTGTTTTTCCTTCATCTTCTGCTGGTATTCCTCAATATGTGCAAACCAGCCCTCGATGCTTTTCTGGCTCTTTGCCGCCTCCTGCAGCTCGTCCAAAACGGAAATCAGATCATCCTCTTTCAGATGGCGGTATGCAGCATATTCCTTCACATACTGTTCATAGCCGATCGCATAGCGGATGTAATTGACCGCGCCGAACGGCGATAAATGCGTCAGTGTCGTGATATCCTGCTCCAGTTTGCGGATCCGCTGGCACATCCAGTCTTTTTCTTCGTAATATTCCAGAAGTGCATCGAACGAAACAGTCGCCTCCTCAAAGGCATCCCGCGACAGATAACGGTTCGGGCGGTTGGCAATCTTTAAAAACTCGCCGCGCTTCCGGCTTCCCATCGCAAGATTCAGATACGTCAGCAGATCTTTCGCAATCCAGTGGTCATAGAGATCCGGCAGGGTATCCCGCATCTGGAACGGGATCTGTGCTTCCATCAGTTCCTCTACTGCTGTCCGGCAGCCAAGATTCGTGCGGAACAAAAGCGCCATCTCTTCATACGGACAGCCGTTTTTCTCCGCCTCCCGCAGCTCCTCGGCAACGGCACGCATCTCCTCGCGCGGGTTCTTATATCCCCGGATTGCAACCGGAGCGCCTTTCTCGTTGTCGGTGGAAATCGCCTTTTCATACCGCTTTTTGTTGTGGTGGATCAGGCATTGGGACCGCTTCACGATAAATTCCGTACTACGGTAATTTTTATCGAGCACTACCTGCGCCGCGCCCGGGTAATCTTTCGGAAAATTCAGCATGATCTCCGGCTTGGCCCCGCGGAACTGATAAATCGACTGATCGTCATCCCCGACAATAAAGAGGTTATTTTCCGGCAGCGCCAGCATCCGCACAATCTCATACTGCACGGGGCTGATGTCCTGAAACTCGTCAATCAGGATATACTGAAATTTCTGCTGCCAGGCGCGGAGGACCTCCGGCCGCTCCAGAAAGAGACGTTTGCACTGCACCATCAGATCGTCGAAATCGAGTTTTTTGTTCTCCTTCCGCCATTTCTCATACGCCTCATAGATTTCGCGGAACTTTTCCTGCGGCATACAGGCGGAATAGTAATGTTCCAGCGGGATCTGATTGTTCTTCACAGTGCTGATTTCGCGCGCCAGATTTTCCTCGAGATCCTCTTCCTCCAGGTCTCTGGCATAGTGGTTGACCAGCTCGCGCATCAGCCGCTTTTTCTCTTCCTCGCTTAAAATATTGTTGCCGGACATGCGGTACGTATGGCGCAGAATCGCGTAGAATATCCCGTGGAACGTTCCAAAGGTGACCTGGGTACTCGTCTTTCCCATCGCCTTCAAATACCGCTCCTTCATCTCTTTTGCCGCCGCACGCGTAAATGTTACGACAAGAATACGAGAGGCGGAAATGCCGCTCGTTACAAGCTGGCAGGTCCGCCCCGTAATCACTGCGGTTTTCCCCGACCCCGGTCCGGCAAGGACCATCATGGGGCCGGTGGTATGCATCACCGCTTTTTTTTGTGAATCATTATATATCATTTGGATAATTTCTCAATCGCTTTGTCGATGCGGGCAAGAGACTCCTCTTTTCCCAGAACCTCAAGGATTTCCGTTGCGCCGGCCGGTGTCATCTGTTTTCCGGAAAGAGCGGTACGGATCGGCCACATAATATAACCGGTCTTGTATCCTTTTTCTTTTCCGAATGCGCTGAGCATCTCAAAGAGAGCATCATTGCTGAAATCTTCCTGCGCTGCCAGCAGCGGTTTTACTTCCTGAAGAAGTGCAAGGGAGGTCTCCTCGTTTGTCTTCATCTTTTTGTGAGTGTACATCGAAGCGTCGTATTCCGGAACTTCCTCGAAGAAGTCGATGAGGTCTGCAATATCCGGGAATACTTCGATTCTTGTTTTTACCATGGCTGCAATTTTCTTAAAATCGAGCGGACGGTGGATTGTCTTCTGGATATACGGAAGCGCCATCTCATAGAACTTCTCGTCGTCCATTGCCTTCATGTACTCGCCGTTCATCCAGCGGAGTTTTGTCATATCGAAAACGGCCGGAGATTTGCTGATGTGGTGGTAATCGAAGATTTTTACCAGCTCCTCGAGAGAATAGATCTCGCGGTTTCCTTCCGGGCTCCATCCAAGAAGGGCTACGAAGTTGACAATGGCATCTTTTAAGAAGCCCTGATCGATCAGGTCTTCATAAGAAGAATGGCCGCAGCGTTTGGACAGCTTCTGATGCTCCTCGTTGGTGATCAGCGGACAGTGTACGTAAACCGGAACTTCCCAGCCGAATGCCTCGTAAATACGGTTGTATTTCGGGGATGAGGACAGATACTCATTACCGCGGACAACGTGGGTTACACCCATCAGATGGTCGTCGATGACGTTTGCGAAGTTGTAGGTCGGATATCCGTCGGATTTGATCAGGATCAGGTCTTCCAGCTCCTCGTTGTTTACGGTGATGTCTCCGTAGATCTCATCGTGGAAGGTTGTGGTTCCTTCGGTCGGCATATTGAAACGGATGACGTACGGTTTGCCGGCTGCCAGATTGGCCTCTACTTCCTCTTTGGAAAGACCAAGGCAGTGTTTGTCGTAGATCGAGATTTCTTTTCCGCCTACGTTACGCTTGCACTGGCTCAGGCGCTCTGCGTCACAGAAGCAGTAATAAGCGTCACCCTGCTCTACCAGCTGTTTTGCGTATTTCAGGTACAGACCTGCTGCATTACGCTCGCTCTGTACGTACGGGCCGCAGCCGCCGTCTTTGTCCGGTCCCTCGTCGTGTACCAGGCCGGTCTCTTTTAAGGTACGGTAGATGATATCAAGTGCGCCTTCCTGGAAACGCTCCTGGTCGGTATCCTCGATACGGAGCATAAAGGTTCCGTCATCGTGTTTTGCGATCAGATACGCATACAGGGCAGTACGCAGATTTCCTACATGCATCCGGCCTGTCGGGCTCGGTGCAAATCTTGTTTTTACATTGCTCATTTTTCTTTTCTCCTGATTTCTGGTTTTTCTGGAACAATCCTTTTGTCTGTTCCCTTCCACCATTTATTTAGAATGGAAAACAGCCCGGCGTTTCTTCCGAGCTGCACCATCCTTCCACTTTTGCCAGCGGCAATGCTCTTTTTCAGACCTCTACGCCGTGCTGTTTCAAATATTCCATAAAGTCGCCGACGGTAGAAAGGTCTGTCAGTTCGTCGGTGTCGATTTCAATTCCGTACTCGTCTTCTAATGCCATAACCATCTCGTAGAGATCCAGGGAATCTGCACCCAGGTCATCTTTAAAAGAGGTATCTTCGTTGATGCTGTCTGCATCACAGTTGAGCTGTTCTACTAAAATTTCTTTTATCTTTTCTAACATTATTCTGCTCCTTCCTGCCTCTACCCGGCAGCCAGTATTTCTTTCGAAAAAAGTGTATCTGTTATTCCGGCATTTGTCAATAGATTTTTCTACTTTTACTGTTCTTCCGCCTGTGCCTCTCCTTCTCCGCTCTTTCCATCCTGGAACACAATAAAGCGGGAGACGCACAGGGCAATGCCGATTTCCGTCAGGATAAAGAGCACCGATGTTCCTCCGTAACTGATAAATGGAAGGGTAATTCCCGTTGCCGGCATCAGTTTCAGAACAACGCACAGGTTCAGAATAACCTGAATGGAAATATGTGCAAAAACGCCGCTCACCATCAGCATTCCATACGCGTCCGGTGCATTCTGTGCAACCACAAACAGACGGTACAGCAGGTAGCCAAACAGCAGCAATACAAGAAGCGCGCCAAATATTCCAAGCTCCTCGCAGATGATCGAGAAGATCATATCGTTCTGTGCTTCCGGAATTGTTGTAATCTTCTGCGTACTGTTGCCAAGTCCTTTTCCGAGAAATCCACCGGAGCCAATCGCATAAAGTCCCTGCAGAATCTGATAGCTGCCTCCGGAAAGCCATTCATAGATACGGTTCGACCGGAAGTCACCGCCTATTCTTTCAAAGATCTGCAGATTATTTTTTAAAATGATAATCGCAAAAACGCCAATTACCGCCGCGCCCGGAATCACACGCGCATAAAATTTTACCTCCGGGTCCGCCAGAAACAAAATGACGCAGGCGATGAGTCCCAGAATAATGGCGGTACTCAGGTTGTCCGTCAGAATCCACGCAGCCAGCGCCTGCAGCACGCCAAGTCCGAGGACAATTGCTTTTGCGCGGATGGTACGCATATTTTTTCCCATCTTCAGGATAATGTATGGCAAATACAGAATCAGCCCCAGCTTTCCAATCTCCGCAGGCTGAAGACTGCCACCGCCGATCCGGAGCCATCTTCTCGCCCCGTAGGCTTCATAACCAAGCGGCGTAAACCTTACCGCCGCCATCAGAAGGAGACTTCCCCAGTATACCAGTGCTGCAATCCGCTGGAACCATACACTATGATAATCTACAAACTTCGACAATATCACAATCCCCACCAGAACAATAGCAGAAAGCCCCGCCTGATGCGTGAAATAATACATATCATTTCCCTTGAATGTACTGGCCGCCTCGTAGGCACTCGCGCTGTACAGCATAATCAGTCCGAAGCTGACCAGCAAAATAGTGCAGGCCAGCAGGTTATAATCATAAAAATCCGAAGGAAGTTTTTTCTTCCTCTTTTTCTTCTTTTCTTTCTTCTGGGATGGCATGTTTACTTTCTCTGCCATGAAGTTTCCACCTCCATTGTTTTACTCCATTTATTTCAGTGCATAGCCAAGCAGGCTGACAAAGCCCGGATTTCGGTCGGTCGTTCCGAGGATAACCTTACGCACCAGCTCCGGATCGTCCGTGATAATGTTGTCCACGCCGCAGTTGACCATCCGCTGCATATCTCCCTGATAATTCAGCGTCCAGGCACAGACTTCTTTACCAAGACTGTGCGCATGCTCTACAAAGCTTTCGGTGATGTACGTATATTTTACAGAAAAGAAGTCCGCCGCGTCCATATCCTCCAGGCCTCCGTACGACATTTTCATCGTATACCCGGTCTTGATATCCGGATTGATTTTCTTTGCCTGCCTGAGGAAATTGTAGTTCATGGAAGTCAGCACACACTGATCCACAAAGTCATTGTCCTCGATGATTTTCACCACTTTTTTGACAATATTCTGGTTGTGGCCGTTGTATTTTACTTCAATATTCAGGTTGATTTTTCCTTTCGCGTACGCGATGACTTCTTCCAGCTTCGGAATCTGCTCGCCGCGGAATTTTTTGTTGAATCGTACACCGGCATCGAGCTGGCTGATTTCATCGTAGGTCAGGGTCCAGATGCTGGCATTCAGACCGGTTGTCCGCTTCAGATTTGTGTCGTGCATAAGGACAATCTCACCATCACTCGTCTCCTGTACATCGATCTCCGCGTAATCCGACATGCTGTCCACTGCATATTTGATCGCGCTCATCGTATTTTCCGGTGCTTTTCTGGCTCCGCCCCGGTGCGCTGACACCGAAATATACTGGGAGGAAGCCGTTGCCTCTGCACGTGTTGCGCGCATGGCATATACAAGATAAACCGTTTCTCCCGCCAGCATGGCGATCGTGAGAACCACCGCCGTTACCGGACCGCAGAAGGTGCGTACCAGCTTCGAGCTCGGCTTTTTCGTTGTCCGGCTCTTCTGGTAGCCCTTTCGGGAGGAACGGATAAAAATCAGATACAGATACGTAATGCTTCCGACAAGGCCGAACGCTCCGCCGATCAGGCTCATCGTCGATTTGACCCAGTCACCGTAGACGATGACGGTACTGACAACGGTAGACGGCGTTTTCACCAGCTTTGCATAGGCAACGACAGCCGTTCCGAAAATCAGATACAAAACCCACGTAATCAGAAAAATCATCACCTGGAAAAAGACGTTGATGCCAAGCTCACGCAGCACGCGTTTTTCCAGTGTCTGGCGCACCCGCAGATGGGTATTTTTCTCTTTTTCCGTCATCATGCACCGGAACGGGATGGTGTAGGAAAACACAAACGAGAACGCGACAAGCAGAATCGTCAGCACCACCGGGATCCAGTATGCCGGGAAGGCATTGAAAATCTTCGTCAGGGAAACCTGAAGCAGTTTCATACTGCGGATGGCGCTGTAGCTGCTGTGCAGCCAAAGGTACGGGAAGCTCGCTGCCATGTAGAAAAACCAGGTCCATGGGCGGGCACGCACAAACTGTGCAGCTCCTCTTCCGCCGGCAAGCATCATGACAGGAACGGAAATCCGTTTTCGTTTCCAGGAGGCCTCCAGAGCCGCCATGACAGCATAGATTTCAAACAGCATACAGAAAAAGAAAACAAGCAGAATTCCAAAAATCAGCAGAAGGGTCAGCGGATGCAGCATGATCTTGTTGAAGTTTTCCGATGTCATATAACTCGTTCCCAGCTGTTTTAAGGAAAAGTTGATCGCCGCATTGGCGAGTCTTGAAACCAGCTGGCTGGAAAACAGGCGGTAGACCGTCTCAAATATCACGATGCTAAGCAGGTTTTTCTGCAAAAGTTTCCATGCCATATTCAGATAAATTCGTATCATTCCTGCATTTTTTACTGCCTTTTTTCTCATCTGCTGTTGTTCTCTCCTGTCAGCCGCAATTCCCCCGATGAATCTGTATGCAAAAATTACCTTTATTTTTTCTCTTTTGTATTTTACATTTGACACTTCGAGTCTTTTTTGAAGCTCTTTTCTTTCTGTTCATTTTAAACTATCTTCCAGTATAACACAAAACCGGGTCTTTGAGTATTCTTTTTTCTATTTCTGGTTGCACCACTTCTGCAGTTTTTTTACCATGGCGGATGGGCTGCTTACTGTGCCGTCGATCGGCGTACCGAGTTTTTTCTGCCAGGCGAGGATTGTCTGCGGACCGATATAGCCGTCCATGCCGGCCGATGCCCATTTCTGCATTTCTTTTACAAGGGCCGATCCGCCTTTTGGCGTACTGTCCCACTCGGCGGCTGTGATGCCATCACAGAATTTCCGGTTGACGGCCAGCTGATTGCTGATTTTTCCATCCTGCGGTGTGCCGAAAAGTTCCTGCAGACGGCGCGTCAGATTTTCGCCCCAGATTCCGTCCTCTGCGACTGTCTTTCCGGATGACTTTGCTGTCTCTGCCGATTTTTCTTTTGCGGGACCGGCATAACGGCAATACGCTGTATGGCAGTTGACCCAGCCTGCCCCTGAGAGAAGCCGTCCCCAGCTTGTGTTCTGGATTTCCGTCACCGTGTAGCTTCCCTGATCCCGGATCGTTCCGGCAATCCTGCTGTCCGCATCCGGTGCCTGACGGATGTTGAGGGCCGCTGTCTGCACCTGATAGATCCCGGGCGCATACGTTTTTCCTGTTCCGCTGCCTGCTGTTCCCGTTCCTGTGCTCCCTGCACCGCTTCCGATCATCCGCTTCATGCGGTCCCAGTCACCGCGGTTCATGATCTGGCTCGGACAGTATTTGCTGCAGATGTCATAATGACGATAGACTCTTTCCAGCGGAATCCCCGTCTCCCGCATGATCTCCCGCACCAGTGCCGCAGTATTCTCAAATGCTTTTTCATAATTATACCCGGCCTGCACACACATCTCCACGCCGATGCTGTTCTTGTTGCCGTACTGCTGAAACAGATTTTTTCCGCCGTAATTAATGCCGACATGCCAGCACCCCCGGCTGTGCGGTGCCGCCTGGTAGGCTGTGTCACCGTCATCGACGTAATAGTGTGCGGAAATGTTCTGGAAATTCCCGTCATGCTGTGCTCTCGCATGTGCCCGCGCATCGGCACCTGCTGCGAAGTTGTCGGTGTTGTGGACTACGATACATTTGGGATTGTTTTCCGCATACGTATTCTGATTTCCAAGATACGACCGATCAATTTTCATATTCTCCCCTTTCTGATGGTTCAGACTGCCCGGCATAACACAGATTTTTTGAAGCGCCGTTCACTCCGGCTTATGGATCTGCTTGATAATCTGATTCACATAATTGCTCAGCCCCGCCACCAGAATCCCCTGCGTGACCGCCGTAAAAACCGCCATCGCCCCCTCCTTCGCCGTCTCAATCTCACTCGTCGCCATCACCCAAACCGCACACAGCACCATGCTGATGCCGCCTAAGATCAGCGGAATGTACTTATTCTTCACCGCCTGCGACTGCCGCAAAGCAACACCGAAAAAATACAGCACGAACGCAACGACGATGAGTTCGGGCTTTACATAATTCATTGCTTCCATGGAACATCCTTTCTGACTGTTCTGTTTTTGAAAGTCTTTTTTCTATATTATGATGGGATAATGATTTACGACTGGATAAGAATTTCTTACTGTAAATCCAAAAAATCCCACCTGTTTTTCAGATGGGATTTTCCAGTGATGTGCTGTTCTTTGATTTTTAATTTACTATCTTGTGCAGCAATTCCCCTGACCTGCCCCTGGCTGCGGTGCCGCACAGAAAGTCTTTGCATCAAACGACGGATTAAACGCATAAAAGTTCTTCGAATTCAATTCGTCCTGTACAGAACGCAGCGCTTCACCAAAACGTTGGAAATGCACAACCTCACGTGCCCGCAGGAAACGAATCGGATCTGCAACTTCAGGATCTTTTACCAAACGAAGGATGTTATCATACGTTGACCGGGCTTTCTGCTCCGCAGCGAGGTCTTCGAACAAATCTGTCAAAGGATCACCTTTCGACTGGAACTCACAAGAATTAAACGGAACTCCGCCAGCCGCCTGTGGCCAGATTCCGGCTGTGTGGTCTACATAGTAATTAGCAAAACCGGAATTCTGAATTTCTTCCAGCGAAAGATTACAGGTAAGCTGATGAACGATCGTGGATACCATTTCGAGATGAGCTAATTCCTCGGTACCAACATCATTCAACACCCCCGCTACAATTCGGTTCGGTGCTGTGAAACGCTGAGAGAGATACCGCATGGATGCGCCCATCTCTCCATCCGGGCCACCATACTGACTCATGATAATTTGGGCGATTTTGGGGTTTGGTGTCGTAATGTTTACAGGATACTCGAGGCGTTTTTCATAATTCCACATCCGTCAGCACCCTCCTTTCCGGTTGACTTCCCACGGCCATGGCTGCATAACCCATTCGAAAGAACGGCTCATGCGGTCGTTGGCGGTATCGATCGTGAGCGGGCCGTACTGTTCGGCGTACTGTTTCAGTGCTTCTTTTCGAAGCTCCACTTTTTCCCGGAAAAAGGCAAGTGCATCTTCATCCTCCGGGTGGGTGTCGAGGTAAAGGTTCATTTCAACAACAGCAAAGCTGACCTGATCAATCCAGGCGAGCAGCTTTTCGCGGGATGGCATCTGCGGCATCATAGGCACTGTCCTCCTCCCTTTCCACAGAATGGTTTACAGAGTTCCGGGAATAAGGTTCCCTTTTTTAATGCAGCGGAAAGATCATAGATCTGTTCAAACCGCTGCATCGGAACGTACGCCATTGCAGGTATCATATGATCTACATGCTGCATTTTCCGCGGGAAATTCCTTGGTTCCATCTTCAGTTCCATATTGTTTGAAGCGGCGCGGCGGTTCTGCATATTGTTCGCACCGCAGCAGCCGCGATTCATACGGGATGAATCCATACCATGTTCCTCTTTCATTTTCTGTTCTTTATAGAGTATGAAGAAAATAAGAAAGTGTCAAAAAAGGCAGCGGTTTCTCTTCCGCTGCCTTTCTGTCATACTAATGAAATTTTCATCAAAACTGCATCTCATACAAATGCGCATAAATCCCGCCTTTCGCGAGCAGTTCCTTATGTGTGCCTTCCTCCGCAATTCCATTCTCCGTCAGCACCAGAATCCGCTTTGCATTCCGGATTGTGGACAGCCGGTGCGCAATCACGAAGGTTGTCCTGTCTTTCGCCAGAAGTTCCAAAGATTTCTGGACGACTTTTTCGCTTTCGTTGTCGAGCGCTGAGGTTGCCTCGTCGAAAATCAGGATCGGCGGGTTTTTGAGGAATACGCGGGCGATGGAAAGCCGTTGTTTCTGGCCACCGGAAAGTTTTACGCCGCGCTGGCCGATATCGGTGTCGTAGCCGTCCGCCAGCTCCATGATAAATTCATGTGCATTGGCCGCTTTCGCTGCGCGGATGACCTCCTCGTCGGTCGCATCCGGTCTGCCATAGCGGATGTTGTCGATGATCGTTCCCGCAAACAGGTACACATCCTGCTGCACAATACCGATTTCATCGCGCAGATCCTTCAATTTCACATCGCGGATATCCTTTCCATCCAGTAGAATCCTTCCTTCTGTCACATCGTAAAAACGCGGAATCAGAGAACAGAGCGTCGTCTTTCCGGCGCCAGAGCTTCCCACCAGCGCTACATAGTCTCCTGCCGGGACATGCAGATTCACATTGCTTAACACATTCTCCTTCGACTCCTCATAATGGAACGAAACGTTTTCAAAGGTTACTTCTCCCTGCACATTCTTCAGTGGCAGTGCATCCGGCTTGTCCTGGATGTCCGGTGCGATGCTCATAATTTCCAGGAAACGTTCATAACCGGAATAACCATTCTGGAACTGCTCCGTAAAGTTCACCAGCTTTTTCACCGGATCTGTGCAGTTATTGATGTACAGAAGAAAGGTAACCAGATCCGCCGCCCCAAGCTTCCCGCCTGTCATCAGCAATGCGCCGACAATCAGCGAAATAACGGTAATCAGCGTCGAAAAGGCTCCCATTCCCGAATTGTAAATTCCCATATAGCGGTAGCTGACCTTCTTCGAATCGACAAAACGGTCATTTCCCGCATTGAACTTACGCATCTCTTCTGTCTCATTTCCAAACGATTTGACAACACGGATCCCCGAAAGACTGTCCTCAATCTGACTGTTGATATCCGCAATTCTGCGGCGGTTTTCCTTAAATGCACTCTTCATGCGGCTGTTCATCACTAACGCAAACAGCAGCATCACCACAATAACCACAAGCGGCACACATGCCAGCATCGGATTTACCACAAACAGGATGATCATCGCACCGATCAGTTTGATAAACGAAATGACAATATCCTCCGGCCCATGATGTAAAAGCTCACTGATATCGAACAGATCGCTTGTGATGCGCGACAACAGATGGCCGACCTTCTGGTTGTCGAAAAAAGCAAACGAAAGCTTCTGATAATGGCCGAAGATCTCGTTCCGCATATCATGCTCAATCCGCGCCCCCATCACATGGCCGTAATAGGCAATATAAAAGTTACAGTACATTTCAACCAGAACCATAGCAATCATCAGAATACCGAGGCGGATAATCTCACCCGTTGCCTGCTCCAGCGGCTTTTCCACAACCGTACTCGTAATATACCGTACAATCAGTGGAATCACCAGTGTAATGGCTGCTCCAAGCATTGCAAAAAACATGTCGGTAAAAAACAATCCCTTATATGGAATGTAATACCGCGCCAGCTGGCGGATTCTTCTCTTCTCTTTTCCGGTTTCTTTTTCTTTACTCATCCTGTCCTCCCTTTCCGTTGGAAACCATTTTGTAATCTTTTCGGAACTCAGACGGTGATACGCCGCATGCCGTTTTAAATGATTTCATGAAATGCTTATCATTTTCAAATCCAACCTGTTTGGCAATTTCCGTAATTTTATCTTCTGTTTGAATCAACAGACGCTTTGCCTCCGCAATGCGGATCTCCTTCAGATAGTTCACAAAATTCACACCGGTATGTTCTTTAAACGCTGCTGAAAACAGCGAATAATTCATACAAATATGGTTAGATACCATTGCCATATTCAGATCTTTTGCATAATTTTCCCGAATATATGAAATTGCCTCTTCCATTTTTTCTTTTCCGGCTGTCTGACTTTTCAGGCTTTCCCTGTAAACGTGTATCCATTTTTCAAACGCATCCAGAAACAGATCTGCATCACGGTACTGCAGAGGGCGCGGACATTTTTCCTGTTTTTCCGCCACTCGATGAAAAAGATCCAGCTCTTTACAGATTGCTTCTGTTACTGCCAGAAGCTGATAGGGGGAAACCCTCTGATGTGCTGCCTCAAAATACCAGTTCCGCATTTTTCGCAGCACAGTATCTGCCCGGTCCGTTGGCACCTGCAGAATAAATTTTTCCTGAAACTGTGCCAGTTCCGGCTTTTCCTCAAAACATTTTTTCTGATATTCTTCCACAGGATTTTTCTGTATAAATGCCATTTCCCGGGCCAGCAGTGCTTCCTGGTATGCCTCTGGAATTTCCATCACAGAACGATGTTCTTTTCCCACTCCGAGACAAAATCTCTCATCTTTTTCTTTCATGATCCGCTCTGCCTCCGGTTCCGGCAGAAGATACAGAACTCCTCCTTCTACGCCTTCCAGCAGAATTCCGCTGCATTTCGAAAACCGTTCCCCATTTGCCTTGCTGGTCAGCAGGATCCGGAAGCTGTCGTTTCCGATGTATCGCCGGATCCTGCTTTCCATATCCATCCATTCGTTTTCTTCGGCCATTTCTGCATTCATCATCAGATAACGGAGCTGATTTAAAAAGCACCGTTCTTCCTCTTCTTCCGTTTCCCGGGTCTCCGAAAGCTCTCGTTCCAGATTTTCCAGAAGCTGTTCTATCGTCTCCCGCTTGATCGGTTTTAAAATATAGTCCCGAACTCCATGCTTCATCATTTCAACCGCATAGGAAAATTCATCATAGCCGCTTAAAACAATAACAACAGGTTTCTGTGACAACTCCTCCATTTTGTTGACCAGTGTCAGACCATCCATTTTGGGCATACGGATATCAGTGAACATGACGTCCACCCTCTGTTTTCTCAAAATCTCCAATGCCTCTTCTCCGTTTCGACACTCCAGAATCTCCTCCACCGGCACGCTGCTTCGCCGGATCATCGCCACGATTCCCTGTCGAATTAATTTTTCATCTTCTACAACCAGCAGTGTATTCATTTTCTTTTTCTTCCTCTTTCTCGTCACCCTCTTGATCCATCAGAGAATATTTCCCCCTCGTGATGGGAAGATGAATACTCACCTTCGTATAGCAATGCTCTTTTGTATAGACCGACAGCCCATACTCTGTTCCAAATTGAATGTGGATTCTGTCCTGTACATTCCGAAGCCCGATTCCATGTTTCGGCTGTGTATCTGAATTCAGGCGCATTCTTAGTTTACGTCTCAGAATTGCAAGCTGCTTTTCTGACATGCCTGTTCCGGAATCTGTGATTTCAATCTCAAAGCTCTTTTCATGCTCTATTCCTTTGATTTCAATGACAGCGTCTGCATCCAGCTCCTCAATTCCATGTGTAATTGCATTTTCCACAATCGGCTGAAGAGACATCTTCGGGATATCCTGCCGATATAAATTTTCCGGCATCTGAACGGACAGTGTTATTGTGAAATCATACCGCAGATTCATCAGTTCCACATAGTTCTGAATATAATTCATCTCATCCTGAACGGTTACCAGGAATTTATTCCAGCGCATATTGTAGTGCAGCATTTCGCCAAGTGCTGTCACTGCATCGGAAATCGTATATTCTTCCTTAATCTCAGCCATCATCTTGATGGATTCCAGAACATTATAAATAAAATGAGCGTTAATCTGGTTCTGCATTGCCCGGATTGCCGTATCTTTCAGCGCTGCCTCCCTTTTGATGCTTTCCTCGTTCTGTTTCTGAATTCTCTCCAGCATTCCGTTGATACCATAGCTCATTTCCCGCATCTCTTCTGCGCTGTAACAAACCTTTATCTTTGTTGTTCCATTGTCAATCTGACGCATCTCACCCAGGACGTCATAAAACTCCTTCAGCAGGCCACGCACAATCAGATTGACCACCACAATCAGAAGCAGTCCGAAGCCGGCAAATTCAAGCAGCATTCTCTGCTGCTGTTTGATCATGTTTCCGGTTGCATCATCCAAATTGGTCAATGTTACAAACATTCCATTGAGTTTATCGACTTTCCGAAGCACAATTGCAACGTTTTTCCGGTCAATCACCGCGCTCTGCTGACTCTCTTTTTTGTCACGGATTCCTGCCCGGAACAGAATCAGCCCCCGATAGGACTGCCATTTGCAGGCTGCCGCTGTCTTCCCGCAGTCATATAAATTCCAATTTTCATCAACAAAACAGGCCCAGCTGCTGTCACCGGATCGATAGATTTCAGGAAATATGTCTGCCATACGCATGGATACCTCGATCACGCCAAGCCTTCCTCCGCTTTGATCCCGCAGCTCCCGTACATAAGTCATCAAATGGGAACCTTCTTTTTTTGTACCGGAGATAATATTTTTTTCCTGTATGTCAAAAAACCACTGTCCTCCGCCCTGATAGCTTCGGTACCAGGCGCAGTTTTTCATCTTTTCCTTCTGGTACAGGATCGGCTGCTGCTCCAGAAAACCATCTGCCATGGCAAAAATATGGATCTGGTACAGATCCGGCATTGCCTCCTGCATTTTATCGATTATGCTGATGCTGTTGTTCCGAAATTGCTGATAATAGCTCTCCGAGATCTCCTCTCCCCTCCTGAGATGAAGAAGATATTTTTCCAGTGGTTCATACTCCTGCAGCGTATCTACAACCATTGAGCAGGCATTCGCTTTTGCATTCACCTCCGCACAGGTAAGATCTATTGCTGTTACTGCTTCATTTACCCCATGATCTATGGCATTCTTTTTGATACTCCTAAACCCAAAGCACATCATGCCAAAAAGCGGAATAAAAATAAAGATCAACGTTGTTACGGTAAATTTTTCGTTCAGTTTCAGTCCGCGAAACCAGTTTCGCATTTTTCATCCCCCAGTTTTCTTTTCGGTTCTGTAACCTTACTAATTTTACCAGTTTTTTCTTTAAAAAGCAATTTTTTCGGAAAAATTATTGACAAAAAGAGAAGACGGTACACTTTTTTTCCGTGCACCGTCTCTCTTTTCGCAAGACTCATATATGACGCAAAGCATGATTCCAGGGAAACAGCTTTCGTACCATTGTTATACTGTTGTCAGATCCCACGGTTCATAAATCTTTGGAACATCGCTGATCAGACGTTTGGTATACGCTGCTGTCGGGTGAAGAATTACTTCTTCTGCCGGTCCCGATTCCACAAATTTTCCATGCTCCATAATATAAACATTATCGGATACATAGTAAGCAAGACCAATATCGTGGGTGATGAAGATAATCGTCATATTGATCTCATCACGCAGCTTCAGCAGCATATCAAGGATCGTTGCACGTGAGCAGGCATCAATCATAGACGTCGGCTCATCGGCAAGCAGAATCTTTGGTTTCAGAAGGAAAATACGTGCAATCATCAGTCGCTGCATCTGGCCTCCTGACAGCTCAAATGGATATTTGTTTGTCAGTTCTGCGTATTTTAAGTTTACAAAGCTGCAGGCCTCTGTCATCAGACGTTCTTTTTCTTCTTTCGGCAGATTTTTGTCACCGCGCATATTAATGCAATCCAGCAGAACAGAATCTACACGTTTGAACATATTGTAGGAAGCGAACGGATCCTGGAAAATCGCCTGAATTCCCTTCCAGTACTCTTTTTTCTTCTTTCCGTTCGAGATGTCTCTTGGTTTACCCTGGAAATCAATTTCGCCTTCCGTTACGCTGATCAGCCCGAGCAACATCTTCGAAAGGGTTGTTTTTCCGGATCCGGATTCTCCTACGATAGAAACAAATTCACCTTCATGAAAATCGAAATCAACATGGTCTACAGCGACCGTTTTTGCATCGCCAAAGCCAAACACTTTCGTTACGCCTCTTCCGGAGAGGCATGGTTTTAATTCTTTACCATCACGCATTTGCATACACCTCCCGAATCTTTCTCTCAGACATCAGGCAGCGGTACTCTCTTCCGTTCGGCAGTTCGATGACCTCTGGTTTCATACCGCGGCAGGTTGGCTGTGCATAAGGACAGCGGTCTGCGAAACGGCAGCCCTCCGGCGGATGCTTCAGGTTTGGCGGAGTTCCCGGAATTGCAGTCAGCTTCTGTTCTCTTACACCTTCCTCCGGAACGATGATCGATCCCATCAGACCTTTGGAATATGGATGCAGCGGATCGAATACCATTTCTTTTGCGGTACCTTTTTCTACAATCTGTCCAGCATACATAACCATAATATCATCGGTTACGTTGTAAAGAAGCGGCAGCTCGTGTGTGATGAAGATCATGGATTTGATAAATCCTTTTTCCATCAGATCACGCATCATTTTAATAACCATTTTCTGGGAAGTTACATCCAGCGCGGATGACGGCTCATCGGCGATCAGTACCTTCGGAGAAAGAATGGTCGAAATTGCGATAACGGTTCTCTGTTTCATACCTCCGGAAAGCTCAACCGCATGCTTCTGCAGTACCTCCGCCGGCAGGCCTAAGATCTGAAAACGTTCTTTTGCCAGATCATAAATATCCTTTTTCGGCATTTTCGGATCATGCGCATGAATAACGTCTTCTACAAATCGGATGATTTTCTGTGTCGGGTTCAGAGCATTCATTGCTGCCTGCGGAATGTAGGCGATCTCATTGCCCAGAATATTTTTCCGGACATCGTCTGGTTTCATTCCGGAAATTTTTCTTCCATCTACGATAATATCGCCGCTGATGTAGTGAAGCGGTGCGAAATAATAGCCCATCAGGGACAGCGCCAGCGTCGATTTACCACAGCCGGACTCACCTGCTACACCGAGGGATTTTCCCTCCTCAATCTTCAGGGAGACTCCGTCTACGGCGTATACATCTTCATGAAAACGAGTCACATATTTCGTTTTCAGATTGTTTACTTCCAGCATTACTTTTCCCATAGCTGCCTCCTTAGTCTCTTAACTGCGGGTTGAATACCTGGTCAAGACCGGTGTTCATCAGGTTAAGAGAGAATGAAATAAGTGCGATTACAAGAATGACCGGGAAATATGCCCACCATGCACCGTTTAAGTGTGCATTGTACTGGGTTGCCCATTGCATCATAAGACCAAGTGTTGCGGTCTTTGTGGTTGCCGGTCCAAGTCCGATCATAGAAAGCTGTGCCTCTGCCAGAATTCCGGAGGAAATCTGGAGAATGAAGGCCATAACAACGTAGGATGCAACGTACGGAAGGATGTCGGTAAGGACAATTCGCAGCATGCTGTGGCCGGACAGTTTGGAAAGGTTTACATGGTCACGGTTTCGAAGAGAAATAACCTGGGAACGTACGGAACGTGTTGTCCACGGCCATGCGGTAATTCCGATCAGGAGTGCCACCATCATGATTCCCCTCTGAGACTCACCTACGCTGTAGGAGATGAGGATCAAAAGAACGAAGGATGGGATAACGGTGAACAAGTTGGTAAAGAACAGAATCAGGTTGTCCACAAAACCTCCAAGGTAACCTGCAAGAAGTCCGAGGAACAGTCCGATCACGGTTGCAATGATTCCCGCAACCAGACCAATTTTCAGGGATGAACCTGTTGCAGAGATCAGCTCAGTCAAAACATCACGGCCAAAGTTATCCGTACCAAGCACAAAGGTCTGACGGTTAATGACATCTTTTTCATTGATATACTGCTTGCTGTCGATGCTCTGAACCTCTTCCAGCTCACCGGTCTCTTCATTTTTCTCGGCAATAATGGTTGGAACATCCTCTAAAATACCGTCGATTTCGTTGTCGAGACGCTGATATTTTTTCTTTTTTGCTGCGATAAGGCCTTTCTGTTCTGCATTTGGGTCATATTTTTCCTCCCAAAGCGCAATCAGACCTTCTGCATCGGTAACATCGATTTCACTGGCATCTACACCGCCGTATTTTTCCAGCCATTCTGCCATCATAGAACGGTTGTCCATTGTCAGTTTGCTTTCAACGATGGATGCGGTTGCATCAACATTCATCTTATACGTTTTGCCGGAATTTACGGTGTCCTGAATCGAAAGATAGGTACCCGGTTTGAAAAAGTTTCCGTTTCCGATCATTGCCAGCGGATCTTTTGCCACAACAAACGGATAGATGATAATGGTCAGGAGAATTGCCAAGAAGATTACAAATCCTGTCACGAATTTTCCTGAATGAAAAATCTGTTTGATTGTATTTTTCATAGCGTATTCTCCTTTCTAATCCTGCTGGGATGCTTTGACACGTGGGTCAATGACTGCATACAGAAGTTCAACAAGCAGGTTGGCCAGCAGAACCATGATGGTAATGATTAACGTACAGGCAGAAAGCAGCGGATAATCCTGGCCGGTAACTGCTGAGAGCATCGTTGTTCCAAGTCCCGGGTAACTGAATACCATCTCAGCTACCAGGTTGCCGCCGATCATGGTACCAAGGGACATTGCGAGACCGGTGATCTGCGGAAGCATTGCGTTACGGAACACATATTTCACAATCGTATGATCCTTGATACCAAGGAAACGACTGTATTTTACATAGTCGGCATTCAATTCATAAATTGACATTGAACGCATACCAATCGCCTGGCCGCCGATCGTGATGATTACGATAGACCAGAATGGCAACTGGTAATGTGAAAGCACAGATTTCATAAAAGCAAGGCTCATATGCGGAATCATACTGCTCGCATAGCCGCCTGCTGCAGGTGCAATATGTAATTTCAGTGAGAAAATGAACAAAAGTACGGTTGCCATACCAAAGGCAGGTACGTTACTGATAAACAGGAATGCCGGAAGGATTGCCTTGTCGAAAACACCTTTCATATAAGCTGCAATTGCACCAAGCAGGTTACCAAGAATCCATCCAACAATAATGGCCGGAAGCTGTAAACATATGGTCCACAGAACCGAACTGGAAATAATATCGGATACGGTACGCGGATACTGGCTGAAAGAAACGCCGAAATCACCGCGAAGTGCATTTTTTACCCAGGTAAAAAACTGGACATACATTGGTTTGTTAATACCAAATTTTGCTGCATAGTCTTCATATACTTTCTGAATTGCAGTCGCATCGGTCATACCTTCTACCGATTTGGACGCAATAGTTGAAACCGGATCGCCCGGCATCAGACGCGGAAGAATGAAGTTCAGCAGCACTGCAAAGACTAACGTCAAAAGATACCACATGATCTTCTGCGTATAATACTTTTTCATTCCTTTCATAGAGGAACCCTCCTTCTGATTTTGTAAAAGCGGCCGGAGCACCCCGGCTCCGGCCGCCTCTGTTACAATTCAGTGTGTGCTTTCTTTCTGTTTGGCAAATCAGCCGTCAATCAGTTCCAGATTGTACAGTGCTGCTACGCCATAACCATCGGTGCAGTCCATCGGAGGAACATTGGTTCCATCGTCTTTCTGCGGATAGTTGGTCCATACGGACTCGTTTACTTCGTGGAATACCTGCGGTCTGTACATCAGCGGTACACACGGGCAATCTTCCAGCATAATCTTGGAAAGTTCTGTATAGTAATCTTTCAGTTTTGCATCATCGGTCTCATGAGGAATTGCTGCAAGGATTTCATCTACACGGTCGTTCTGATAATGACCGAAGTTACCACTGAAGTTAACCTCAAGATCGTTGTAATCAGAGCTCATGAAGAAACGGCATCTCATGTACGGGTTGGCAACCGATGTACCAGGGCCGGACTGCATGGTGATTTCGAAGTTTCCGGTACTGTAATCCGTGCTGTAGTTTGCTGCTTCCGGGAAGTAGGTCTCAATGTTGATACCAATATTCTTTCCTGCTGCTGCTACGATTTCAAGGGTTGCATTCCAGTCAGACCATCCTGTCGGGCACTCAGCCTTATAGGAAAGGTTCTTTCCGTTGTACTCACGGATTCCGTCTCCGTCGGTGTCTACGATTCCGGCATCGTCCAGAAGCTTCTTAGCACCTTCTACATCGGCATTGGACCACTGATACTCTTTTAAGGCATCCTGATCCACCATAGCCTGCTCAGCATCGGTCGGGTTCATGACAGAACGCGGAACATCTGCGAAGGTAGGAGACTGTCCGGACATTGCTGAAGAAATAACCTGATCGTAGTCAACTGCCATAGCGATTGCCTTACGAACAGCTACCTGATCCAGTCCTTCTACTTCTGTATTAAAGAACAGGGTAGGCATTGTCATACACAGCTGATACGGTGCTTCATCAACATAGGTAGAAATCGGAAGATCCTGCTCTAACCACAATTTCTGAAGGTCTGTGATGAATATCTGTGCCACATCAATATCACCATTCTGGAATGCGGTGGTAGCTGCTGCGTTATCTTTAAAGATCGGGTGAGAAATATATTTCGGAACCGGAAGCTTACCCCACATGGAATCTGCCTGTCCCCAATAATTATCATCGCGGATCAGAACTACGTTCTGGTCATTGTCAAAGTATTTTTTGTACGGTCCGGAAGTTACCAGATCGTCCATCTTATCCATTTTAATTGCTTCAGCATCGTTGTTGTTTCTGTCAGCTACGGTCTTCAGATAGTTTTCCTGCATGATATAAAGCATTGGAAGATATCTTTCCGCAAGAACCGGGTTAACTGCTTCGCCGGAGTCATCGGTTGTCAGTTTGAAGACTACGGTACTGTCATCCTGTGCAACAACATCTGCAATGTAGCTCTTCATTTCAGCGCCGGTAGAAGAATTGTAATCTACATGTGCATGATAGGTAGCTGCTACATCTTTTGCAGTAACCGGTGTGCCGTCATTCCATTTTGCGTCAGCTTTGATTTTCACTGTGATCTCGGTACGATTGTCGTTCCACACTGGATCTCCGTCTGCAAGCAACGGATACATTTTTGCATCCAATGGATTCCACATATAAAGAGTTTCATAAACAAGTACACGTGAAGCATCGCCCTGTGCTATAACCATTGCATTGTTTGAGTTTGCGGACATTGGGTTGTAATCATTGACGGTACCCCACTGCTGTCCTGCGAAGTAAAGAGTTTCATTTCTTGGAAGCTCGCCTACCACATCATCTGAACCTGTGGTATCTTCGCTGGAAGCATCTGCTGTGCTGGAAGATGCTGCTGTGGTATCGCTTGATGCATCTGCTGTTCCGCTGGAGGATGCTGTTGCTCCTCCGCTTGAACTAGTGCTTGTGCTTCCGCTGTCTCCACATCCGGCAAGCATCGTTCCTGCCATTGTCACTGTCATTAACAGTGCAAGGACTTTCATGTTACGCTTTTTCATACTTTTTACCTCCTTAAGGTTTTCGTTCTTGCTTGATGAATTCATTATACACAAAGACTGTTAGAAAAACAGTGTCTATTTTTTGTTTTTGGTGTTCTTTTTTTGTTTTATGTTGGTTAAATTGCTCATTTTACTCTTTTTAACTCCCTTTGTTCTGCTCATTTTTCACATATCCGTTTTCGCAACATCTGCACTATTTCGTCATTATGATTATTTGTGCTATTTTTCCGTCTTTTCCGACATTTTTCCGTTCGCTTTTTCCATCTCTTTGTGCTATGATGAATATCGTATCAATTTCAGGAGGTTTTTTCTATTATGAATACTGTTTCTCATAAGTACCGACAGTCAGCGCTTCTGCTTCTGACCGCTGCGATCTGGGGTTCTGCCTTTGTCGCACAGCAGACCGGTATGGATTATGTCGGACCTTTTACGTTCAACGCGGCACGAAACCTGCTCGGCGGACTTACGCTTCTTCCGCTGATTGTCTTTTTCTCCTCGCGTAAAAAGCGAACCCTGCCGCCGGATGCTTCGTCAGAAAATGGCACACAGCCAAAAACGCTCTGGGCGGGCGGTATTCTCTGCGGCATCGCACTGTTTGTCGCCTCAACTCTGCAGCAGATCGGCATCCAGTACACAACCGTCGGAAAGGCCGGTTTTATCACCGCACTTTACATCGTACTTGTTCCGGTCTGCGGTTTTTTTCTCCGAAAGCGTGTACAGCCGAAGGTCTGGCTCGCAGTTCTTATTGCCGTCGCTGGTCTCTATCTGCTCTGTATGACAGACGGCTCCTTCTCTTTGCAGAAGGGAGATTTTCTTGTGCTTGCCTGCGCGCTCGGATTTACCGTACATATTCTGGTTATTGATCATTTTTCTCCGCTTGTCAGCGGCATCAAAATGTCCTGCATTCAGTTTTTTACCTGTTCGATCCTGTCCGCTGTCTGTATGGTTCTCTTTGAAACCGTAAACTTCTCCGATCTTCTGCACGCCTGGATGCCGATTCTCTATGCCGGAATTCTCTCTTCAGGTATTGGCTATACCCTGCAGATCATCGGGCAGAAAGGATTAAATCCTACCATGGCTTCTCTGCTGATGAGCCTGGAATCCGTTTTTTCTGTTCTTGCCGGTTGGATTCTCCTTCATCAGGCTCTCTCCGCTCGCGAGCTCTCCGGCTGTATTCTGATGTTTGCAGCGATCGTGCTGGTACAGCTTCCGGACTTTCACAAAACCAACGCTGTTTCCTGATGTCATTCCTGTTTTGGTGTAAGAAAGATTCCTGTTTTGCGAGCTTCTTTCTTACGGCAGCTTGCTTTGATGACACAATTCCCCTCCGCCGCAGGTGATCCTGTCCGGAGGGCTTTTTTACGCCATTCGAAAATTTAACCGAATCAAGCAAGTCTCTGGCTTCCATTGCGAACATCCGCTTGCCTAACATTTTTATAGCATAAAAATACAAAATTCTGTATATTGATTGCAGGATTTTTTAATTCGTGCTACACTGTTTTTATTGTACCAATAAGCACTTATTTTATTAGGAGGTTCTGTCATGCCCGTTTTTGATTTCAGCAATTCCCCGGAAAAAGCAAAAGTTTCCGAATGTACGTATACTGTTTTCCGCACAAACGCACCGTTTACTTCTCCGGATCAGCCGATCCTAATTCTGGATACAAAAGAGAAGGCTTTCCCGCATCATCCCTGCGGTATTTTCACAAACCCATCCAAACGGACCTCGTTTGAATTTAAAGATGAAGAAGAATCCTTCATTGCCGACATTCTTCAGATCGATGCCCGTTTTGTCAGCCTTTTAAAATGGCTCGGTGAAAACCATATCAATGTCCGCCTTTCCGGTACACAAACATCCGACGGTTATGCAGTTTACAAAATCCGCGAGATCGCTTTCGGTGGCGGCGCAAAGCTTTCGGCTGAGGATGGATTTTTACAGTTTATGATTGAACGTCTCCTCGCCAGCAATGCACCGGAGGAAGAAATCGAAGATGAAGACCAGGAAGAAACCGGTGACAGCATGAAACTCACCAGCATCCAATCCATTACTGATTTTATGAACTGTGCCGGAAGAACGCTGCCGGATAATATCCGCCTTTGGGCGCGTCGAAATCTCGCTGTTGCCCGATCCCACGAGGTTTCTCCGGAGGAGCGGCGTCACGCACAGCGCGCTCTTTCCATGATGATGAATATCCAGTGGAAAAGCAATTATTTTGAAGCCATTGATCCGGTAGAAGCACGCCGGATCCTTGATGAAGAACTGTACGGCATGGAACGCGTGAAGCAGAGAATTATCGAAACTATCATTCAGATTAACAGGACTCATACGCTGCCGGCCTATGGTCTGTTGTTGATCGGTCCTGCCGGAACTGGAAAATCACAGATTGCTTATGCCGTTGCGCGTATCTTAAAATTACCGTGGACAACACTCGATATGAGTTCGATTAATGACCCGGAACAGCTGACCGGAAGTTCCCGCATCTACGCAAACGCAAAACCGGGAATCATCATGGATGCTTTTTCCATGGCTGGTGAATCCAACCTCGTCTTTATCATCAATGAGCTCGACAAGGCTGCCTCCGGCAAAGGAAACGGAAACCCGGCAGATGTTCTGCTGACCCTTCTTGATAATCTTGGTTTTACCGATAACTATATCGAATGTATGATCCCGACCGTCGGTGTATACCCGATTGCAACCGCAAACGACAAGAACCAGATCAGTGCTCCGCTGATGTCCCGCTTCGCTGTGATTGAAATTCCGGACTACACACCGGAAGAAAAGAAAATCATTTTCTCCCGCTATGCACTTCCAAAGGTATTAAAACGCATCGGTATGAAAGAAAATGAATGCATTCTGACACCGGAAGGACTCGATGCCGTAATCTCCTGCCACGAAAACACAAGCGGTATTCGTGATCTTGAGCAGGCTGCTGAGCATATCGCAGCAAATGCGTTATATCAGATAGAAGTCAACCATGTTTCCTCTGTTACCTTTGATGCAGAAATGGTACGTGAACTGCTCTTGTCCTGCTGATCTGCCTTATTTTCTATTTTGAAGGCGTATCAGGGTACGGCGAAAACCAGTGACGCAACAATTCACGCTCTGTGGTGCTGAAATTTTTTGCATTATTTTGGAGTGTGCTGTAAAATAGTTTCCTGTCCCCTCAGTCTGTACTTTCGGGCCGGGAACTATTTTATTTCTCCAGATATTTTCATAAAAGAAAGCCCCTGACACTTTCATGTCAGGGGCTTCCTTTCGGTCAATTCAGAAAATTTATTTCTGCGGACCAGCGGAAACAAGTGCTTTACCAGCAGCGTTTCCTTCGTATTTTGCAAAGTTCTTGATGAATCTTTCAGCCAGATCCAGTGCTTTGGTCTCCCACTCGGAAGCATCAGCATAGGTATCGCGAGGATCCAGGATAGCCGGATCAACGCCCGGAAGTTCAGTCGGAACTTCGAAGTTGAAGTACGGAATAGTCTTCGTCGGAGCTTCGTTGATAGCACCGCTTAAGATTGCATCGATGATTCCACGGGTATCACGGATGGAGATACGTTTTCCGGTTCCGTTCCAGCCTGTGTTAACCAGGTATGCTTTTGCTCCGCTCTTCTCCATTTTCTTAACAAGCTCTTCTGCATATTTGGTTGGGTGCAGTTCCAGGAATGCCTGGCCGAAGCATGCAGAGAAGGTAGGAGTCGGCTCGGTAATTCCGCGCTCGGTTCCTGCAAGTTTTGCAGTAAATCCGGACAGGAAGTAGTACTGAGTCTGCTCTGGTGTCAGAACAGATACTGGCGGAAGTACGCCGAATGCATCTGCGGACAGGAAGATAACATTCTTAGCTGCCGGTGCAGAAGAAATCGGGCGAACGATGTTCTCAATGTGGTTGATCGGATAAGATACACGAGTATTCTCGGTTACGCTCTTATCATTGAAGTCAATTTTGCCTTCTGCATCAACAGTAACGTTCTCAAGCAGAGCGTCACGTCTGATTGCGTTGTAGATATCCGGCTCAGACTCTTTGTCCAGGTTGATAACTTTTGCATAGCAGCCGCCCTCGAAGTTGAATACTCCGTTGTCGTCCCAGCCGTGCTCGTCATCACCGATCAGAAGACGTTTCGGGTCTGTGGAAAGTGTTGTTTTTCCTGTTCCGGAAAGTCCAAAGAAAATTGCGGTGTTCTCACCGTTCAGGTCTGTGTTTGCAGAGCAGTGCATGGAAGCGATGCCCTTCAGCGGCAGATAGTAGTTCATCATGGAGAACATACCTTTCTTCATCTCTCCGCCGTACCATGTGTTGACGATAACCTGCTCACGGCTTGTGATGTTGAATACTACTGCTGTCTCAGAGTTCAGACCCAACTCTTTGTAGTTCTCAACTTTTGCTTTGGATGCGTTGTATACAACGAAATCCGGCTCGAAGTTCTCAAGCTCTTCTGCTGTAGGTTTGATGAACATGTTAGTTACGAAATGTGCCTGCCAAGCTACCTCAACGATGAAGCGGATAGCCATACGGGTATCTTTATTTGCACCGCAGAATGCATCTACAACGAACAGTCTTTTGTTGGAGAGCTCTTTTTTGGCGATCTCTTTTACTGCTGCCCATGCTTCCTGGGTTGCCGGATGGTTATCGTTTTTGTACTCATCAGAAGTCCACCATACAGTATCTTTCGAATTCTCGTCCACAACGATGTATTTGTCTTTCGGTGAACGGCCTGTATAGATACCGGTCATAACGTTAACTGCACCAAGCTCTGTCTCCCGGCCTTTTTCATAGCCTTCCAGCTCTGGTTTTGTCTCTTCCTCAAATAACTGCTCATAAGAAGGGTTGTACACAATTTCTGTGGTACCGGTGATGCCATACTTTGTTAAATCGATCTGTGCCATCTTGTAATTAACCTCTTTCCTTTGATAGTAATACTGCTTCATTCTGCAAAATGCAGAAATTTGAAGGTATCCTTTAGAAGAAACCGGACCAGCCGACCTCTTCTACTCTAATTATACATAAAAGGCCAAAAAAATCAACTGAAAATCTTCCGTTTTTTTACAGAACGTGTCCCAAAATCTGTAAAAATTTTATAAACTTCGATTTTTCGAAGTTTTCTGACAATTGCATTTTTGTACACTTCATCCTGCAAATTGACATTTTTTGATTTTTTATGTTATAATATTAATAATTATGTTCGGAAAGAAGTTTCTTTATGTATTACGATCTGACCCGCGGGAAAATCTCCCGCTCTCTTATCCTGTTTGCCCTGCCGATGATCGCAGGAAATCTGTTGCAGCAGTTTTACAACATTGCCGACACCCTGATCGTCGGACGCGTTCTCGGAAGCAATGCGCTCGCCGCCGTCGGCTCCTCCTATACGCTGATGACGTTTCTGACTTCCATTTTTCTCGGCCTGTCGATGGGCGCCGGTGCGCTCTTTTCGATTTATCAGGGACGAAAAGATCTTTCTTCTTTAAAACTTTCGATTCTCCACGCGTTTCTGCTGATCCTTGCCGTTACGCTCGTGCTGAATCTCGCTGTTTATGCAGGCATCGAGCCGATCCTTACGTTTCTTCGCGTCCCGGATGAAGTCCGTCCCGGCATGCGGACGTATCTTCTGATTATCTTTGCCGGCCTTATTGCAACATCCGTATACAATTTCTTTTCCTGTATGCTGCGCGCGCTCGGAAACTCTTCTGTGCCGCTGATTTTTCTCGCTGTCTCTGCTGTGCTGAACATTGCACTGGATCTGCTCTTTGTCGCTGTACTGCCGTTCGGCATCGCAGGCGCGGCGCTCGCTACGGTTCTTGCGCAGTATGTGTCCGCCGTCGGTATTCTGCTCTATGTGCTGCTCCGCTGCCGCATGTGGCTGCCGTCAAAAAAAGAATGGCGTTTCAGCCATTCCATTTTAAAAGAGATTCTGAATCTTTCTTCGATGACCTGCATTCAGCAGTCGGTCATGAATTTCGGCATTCTGATGGTACAGGGGCTCGTCAACAGCTTCGGTCCGGCGGTCATGGCGGCATTTGCGGCCGCGGTGAAAATTGATACCTTTGCCTATCTGCCGGTGCAGGATTTCGGAAATGCCTACTCCACTTTCACCGCACAGAATTACGGGGCCGGAAATCACGAGCGGATCCGGCGCGGCACGAAAGATGCTTTTGCACTGAGCGCTGCTTTTTCCATCGTCATTTCTCTGCTTGTCAATCTGTTCGCGCATCCGCTGATGCAGATTTTCGTGAAAGCATCAGAAATGGAGGTCATCGCGATCGGCATACAGTACCTGCGGCTGGAAGGCTCGTTCTATCTCGGCATCGGATGGCTGTTTCTGCTGTACGGGTATTACCGCGCTGTCAAACGCGCCGAGATGTCGGTTGTTCTGACCGTCATTTCGCTTGGCATGCGTGTGGCGCTGGCATACCTTTTCTCCGCCACGGCGCTTGGCGTTGCCGGAATCTGGATCGCCATTCCGATCGGCTGGGCACTGGCTGATATGACCGGACTTTTCTTCCTGCGGCGTGCATTCCGATCGCAGAAGCCTGCATAAGTTCCGAATCTTATATCGCAGTACGGTTTTCTGCGGATAAACTGCGGAACTGCCCCGGCGTCTGGTGCATGCGTTCCTGGAAGACGCGGTTAAAATAGCTGATATTTCGGAATCCGCAGTCGCTCGCAATCTTGCTGATCGCCTCCTCGGTGGAAAGCAGCAGCCGGCAGCTCTCGGCAATCCGCAGGTTATTGACATACGTCACGGCGGAAATATGCATAATCGACTTAAAGAAGCGGCAGAAAGCGCTCTCACTCATATGAAACTGGCTCGCCAGTTCCGCGATTTCGAGATCCTCACAGAAATGAGCATTCATGTATGTGAGGATCTCTTTCATTCTGCTGACACGGTAATTCGTCGAGGCATCCGTTTTTCCGCCGTTCTTTTCTGCCGCACTGTAATATCCCTGCCAGATTTTCAGAAGTTCCGCTTTTAACAGCAGCTCCCAGCCCGGTTCTTTTCTTTCCTGCAGATTTCGGATCTCCTGCATGGCCTGTGCCGTTTTTTCTGCAAGGCGTGTCCCCCGCTCTGTCTTGGATGGAAAACGGATCTCGGAGGACAGCACTGGTTCGATATACTGCTGCTGGATCCGGTCAAGCGATGTGCCGGACAGAAAACGCGGCTGGAATACAACGGCAAGAAACGTAAATTCCTGTCCGTCGATTCCCTCTACCTCATGCAGACGGTTTGCATTGACAAAGGCGGTCTCCCCTTCCCGCAGGAGAAAGGTCTCGGTATCCATATGAAAAACAGCTTCGCCCTTTACTGCATAAAAGAGCTCCACTTCCTCATGCCAATGGCAGTACACCCGCACGGTACTCTGCAGGTCTGTCTCGAAAACGTGAATGCTCAGTGGAAAAAGCTCATCACCGTGGGGCTGTGTTTCTTTTCGGTAATTCATCTGTGAGAGCATATTTTTGTCTCCTCTCTTGTTTTGCTCTGCTGTCCCAATTGTAACACGAACTTTGCGATTCCGGCAAGTTTCCATGTTCTGCCGGCGAATCGCCCTTCCATGACCGTATTTTTCCTTCTTAAATGATAATAATTATCATATTTTATCAGCTTATTGACATTTCTTTTCATCCGCGCTATATTTTAGATACCCCGATAGGGTATGTGATTTCAAATTTTTCATCAAATCCCAGGAATACAGTCCGGCACGCTTTCGTTTCGCTGTATTCCCGGAAGAAAGCAGGTATTGTATGATTAAAACAGTCTTAAAAATTGATGGTATGATGTGCGGCATGTGCGAATCCCATATGAATGATGTAGTCCGCAAGAGCTGCTCTCCAAAGAAAGTAAACTCTTCTGCAAAAAACGGCGAGACCGTTGTCATCAGCGAAGCGCCGCTCGATATTCCGTATCTGAAACAGCAGATCAAGGACATCGGATATGAGCTGGTTTCGTATACGAGTGAGCCGTATGAGAAAAAGGGATTTTTCCATTTCGGACGATAAGCGGATTTCATGCCCTTCCTTTTGCAGTTTGTGCATCGGAAAAAAGCACCTTTTCAGAAGTTTATTTCCTTTTGGAAATCTGCCTCTGAAACGGTGTTTTCTATTTTTTATCTATGATTTGATCAGCCGCAGCAGCATCCGCAGGACGGCGGCGTTTCTTTCTCCTCTTTTTTCGGAGATTCTGCGCCCAGATCGTACCAGGTTGGGTCGATGTCGAATCTGCGGTTGTTTCCAAGATAGATCGGATGGGTCGGGTCTGAGGACAGGTAGGCGCGCTCGGTCGAAACCTTCCACTGTGCATCCCAGTCAATCTTCGGAAGTGCCAGATCGTAGTGTGTGCTGGCGCGGAAGCCGTCTTTCTCTCCCTCAATTCTTCCCTTGGCGTCTGCCGGCGGCACGGCAAAATCTGCAAAGAAGGTGTTCACACCGTCGAAATGGCCTTCGTTGCTTCTGGAGAAGGAACTGCGGTATACCGCGTTGTTGATATTATCGAAGAGCCAGAGATTCATCTTATCAATCTCTTCCCGCAGCTCCACCGGATACAGCTCCGGCGCGCCTTTTTTGTGCCATGGGCGGAAGTTGACCTCGAAATAAGTGGTCAGCCAGTTGTAATCGTTGTTGACTACCTTTCCCGTCGTTGTGTCGATCAGCGCCGGAACGGTCGTTCTTCCCTGGTAATCATCATCAGCACGGTAATACGCCTCAGAGAGGAACTGATCGCCGAGCACCGGGTCGATGTTGTTTTCATTGTAAACGTATTCCCAGCCAAGGTTTTTCTCATGCGGGGCATGTTCTACCATATTGACGGAAATCTGATCTTCCAGGCCCTCCAGCTCTCTTACGATCGCCGCGCGGTTGGACCAGTGGCACAGCTTTGCCCAGACGAGACGGTATCTCTTATTACCTTCTGCCTTCAGATCATTTTCACCGTCGCCGAACGGAGTCGTGAAGTGATTCGGCTGTCTGCGAAAATAGCCGTTTTTGTCGATCTCCGATACGGTTTCTTTTGGTCTTACGCGGATTTTTCTTCCATTTACAATCTCATAATCATAATTCGCCATTGATTTTCTGCCTCTCTTTCGCGTGTTCTATCGAATGAATTTTCAAATAGGAAAGCTTTTGTTTTCCTATTATTTCGCTATGTTTTCTATGCAGTTATCATACCATATCTGTCTGGTTACGTCTAATTGCTAATTCTTTGGAGTGGCTATAGGATTTTCTTATATTAAAAGGCTAGTGCCGCATTCTCTGCAAAATGGGCACTGGCCTTGTTTTCGGCGCTTTTTGTTTTTCAGATTTTTCCTTCCCGGCGCAGATACACCAGAAAGCCGTTGCATCCCTCCACGACATCGCGGTACGTCGCCTCAAAATCTCCCGTATACCACGGATCCGCAATATCGCGGCCGGAACCGGCGAAGGAAAGAAATTTGTAAACCTTTCCATCCGGATCATTCTTCAGCATCCGGTTCAGATTGCGGATATTCGCGGTATCCATGCCGATGATGTAGTCGGCGCGCTCGTAATCCTTCCATGTAATCTGCTTTGCGTGATGCGGCACGAGCGGAATGTGCTCCTCGCGCAGTTTATTGACTGTCCCGTAGTGCGGCGGATTGCCGATCTCCTCGCGGCTGGTGGCGAAGCTGTCGATTTCAAAATTGTGGGCAAGGCCGAGGGAATTTACTTTGTGGGTGAATACGCTCTCAGCAAGAGTCGAGCGGCAAATATTGCCGTGGCAGATAAATAGTACTTTAATCATCTTTTTATATCTCCATTTAAGTCTTGTATTTCTTCTCAAAAGCTTGATATTTCACAATGTCATTAACTTAAAAGCAGAAGATATTTATTCCGAAATGGATTAGAT